>CAJOES010000055.1 GCA_905233455.1 uncultured Synergistales bacterium
CGGGGAGAATCGAACTCCCGTCCGACGTGGGCCAGTCGTGATGGCTCTACAGGCTTAGTCTTTGTTGGTTGTCGTTCGTATCAGGTCAAAGACACCCTTCAACGTTCCCAGAGTCTTACGGGTCTATCACCATACCGGACTCTCTATATGGTGGGGAGCTGCTTTTCATGACACCTCCGGCGAACCAGCAGCATTGTCCGATCCATTGGCGTAGCTAGCTATACTAAGCTGCTAATGCGAAATTATCTTCGACTTTTATTTTTTTGTCCGACAGTTTTACGGGTTGTTACAGACTTCCCCCGGCCTGCTCCTTCAGACCCTCCATCACGCCGTCGAAACCTGTCGCCCCCTATTCATCATCATAACGTCCTTTCCCTCTTACAGCCCGTGCAATAGTTCTCTGTGCTTCCCTGTCCGCAATCATGTCGCGCTTATCGTGTGAAGTTCTGCCCTTAGCCAGTGCAAGCTCAACCTTTGCGCGTTTGTTGTCCTTAATGTATACGCTCAACGGCACAAGAGTTAATCCCTTTTCGCGTGTCTTGCTCCGTAAACGTATCAGTTCATGCTTGTGCATCAGAAGTTTTCTTGTGCGTTCAGGCTCATGATTGTAGTATGTTCCCTTCTCGTATGGCGATATGTGCATACCCATAAGCCACAATTCGCCGTTCTCCAGTGAAGCATACGAATCTTTCAGGTTCAAGTTGCCGTTGCGAACGCTCTTTATCTCCGTACCAGTAAGAACTATTCCGCACTCAAATGAATCAAGTATGAAGTAATCGTGCCTAGCTTTACGGTTCTGTGCTACTGTTTTATTTCTGCTGTCAGAGTTCTTAGACATGCGCGAAATTTAACACGAAATATAATTTTATGCAAGATTAACGGGCAAGATTGACAATAAAGTTTTGCGGGCATAAAATACTTCACGTTTTGCACAATAAGGGGCTGTAGCGCAGTTGGGAGCGCGCAACATTCGCATTGTTGAGGCCGGGAGTTCGAATCTCCTCAGCTCCACCAGAAGATAACACGGCGTAAACCGTTCAAACATAAAAACCCGCAAACAAGCGGGTTTTCTGCTATTATTAGTCTGTCTTATATTGCACTAAAACCCGTCAAACCGATTTATTACCGTAGAAAAAACCGTGTAAAAAATTTTTGACGCAAGATTTTCTACGGTCAATCTGAAAAATGAGGTGTGTATTATGTTGACTGATGCACAGGTCAAAAGTGCGAAACCAAGAGAAAAAACGTATATGATGCGCGACGACCGGGGGCTGTATCTCAGAGTAGATACTGCAGGGCGCAAGTATTGGATACTGCGCTACTGGGAAAACAAAAAAGAACATCAGCTATCACTTGGCGCATACCCGGACATCTCCCTGAAGGATGCACGGCTTAGCCGCGACGAAATACAGACGGCAAGAACCAAAGGACAAAGTCCCACGCTCAAAAAGGCTGAAGCCCCGCAGTTATTTTCAGAAGCAGCAGATGAGTGGCTGAATGTTCGCATGAAAGACAAGACCGAAAGTTATATCAGAACCATCCGCTTCCGCCTGAATAAATATATCCTTCCTGCTCTTGGTGCTTGGCCGCTGAAAGATATAACGTCGGGAAATATCCTGCGCCTTTGCCGGGACGTTGAGGACACTGGACACGATGAAACAGCTAAACGGGTCAAAACTATTGTGGGGCAGATATATCGCTTTGCAATAGCCGCTGGCTGGATGGACAGCGATCCTACATCCGCACTTCTGGGCACTCTCCGGCCAAGAAATAACAAAAATTACGCAACACTCACAAACCCATCTGAAATAGCAATCTTGATGAGAGCGATGAAATCATACCCCTACACCGTGATGCGCTGTGCAATGCTCTTCTCTGTGTATACTGCCGCAAGGCCGGGTGAAGTCCGCGCCGCAGAATGGTCAGAGTTTAGCGGGGAGACTTGGTACATTCCTGCCGGTAAGATGAAAATGAAACGCCGCCATGTTGTGCCAATGTCCTCGCAGGTTAAGGCAATACTTGAAGTGCTGAGGCCGATTACTGGCAACAATCGCTGGTTATTTCCTTCACCAAGAAACAACGGACACTGCATGTCTGAGAATGGGGTACGTGTAGCACTTAGGACGATAGGATTCACTAAAGAGCAAATCACGCCTCATGGATTCCGCGCAATGTTTTCAACGGTAGCCAATGAACACGGCTGGAATTATGACGTGATAGAAAGACAGCTTGCACATGTCGAGGCTAACTCGGTACGCAGGGCATACAACCATGCGGAATATATGCCGGAAAGGGTAAAGCTGATGCAGTGGTGGGCTGACTATTTAGACGGCTTATCTGTAGATGCAAAAGATGAAAGCGGTCTCCCTTTTTGAGAGGCCGCCTGAAAGACAACAAGTCAACAAATAGCTAAAACACGTCTGGGGTTATAACTTGGCTATTCTCCTAGCAGAAGCGCAAGATACTTCATTCTGCCATGCTTCTTTAAGCGCGTCATCAAGCGTTGCAGTGTTAAACCCGAAATGCTTATAACCCTCTTCGAGGATTAAGAAATAATCTTTGCTGGGGCGTGATGAACTGCTACGGAGATTAACAGCTTCGGGAGTCATAACATAAACCATAGCGGTCAGCTTGCCTAAATCTTCGCCATTTATTGAGGTAACTGCAACCTTCAAATTCTTCTTGACGTAAAAGCTCGGGAAGCCCTCGTAACGGTCTAAATTTTTCTCGTCCTGCGCTGAGATTTTCCAGATAAGAACGGGGGTATTATATTTTGACTTCCGCTCGATCGTGGCATACTGTCTGAATAACAGCCGCCATCCCTTGAGAATACCTGTACCTACAATCTTAGCGTCCGGTGTTCTAACCTTCATCTGAGCAATGGATAAATTACTGCCATATGCTATGTAATATCTATCTGTCATTTTTCGCCGTTCCCTTTCCTCGTCCAGAATTATAATCATGTCCCTCAATGAATGTTTTTTCTACGCTGGCTTCTGTACCATCGTCCATTACGTACATCTCTGCCCCTTCAAAGTCATTCATATCAAGGATAATCTCCGTATTGTTCCACGCATCCCATGCCCGCTGGTGAGCTTCCTGCTCGCTTTGGGCCTCAACGGAGACTACCTTGCGGTAAATCTCCGTGACTGCTACCCTGTATACCTTCATTAATGCCTCCAAGCTCCGTCGCCGCTTACGTTCTGCAAGAGAAGTGTCCTTGCTGTTTTGAACTCCTCGCCTATGAATCCTAACCTCAACATCCAGCACCTGAAAGCGTATTTTTCATTTTCCCTCTGCTGGGGTTTGGGGCTTGCATATTTCAGCTCCTTAGCTAACTGGCTCATTGCAAGGCAAAGCTGAATATACGCCTTGAGCTGTCCGCAGTGAATACCGCCCTTTTTGCCGTCGTGGGGTTCGTCGAACTGGAACAGCCTGAACTCTATTGTGCCTTTCGTGAATGTAGCGTGGAGATTCAGCATGTGGTAGCGGCTGTAATTGTAGTGAGTATCTCTGCCGCTGTCTGCTCCGTTGCCTTTGTACCATACATCCGCAAGCTCTTCCATCGTCTGGGGCTTGGTTGCGTTGAGCTTTCTTAGAAAATCAGGGTTGACTGTTTGACAATAGGTGCTCGTCCTGCTGGTTGCAATTTTGATAGCGCGGCCAATCTGCTCCTCATGAGCGGCCATGATATTAGCAAGGTTCGTAAGTGTCTGTGCCGTATGGTCTCCGGCTTCACTCTTTACGCCTACGTGGATATGAACTCCGCAGCCTCTTGATGCACTGCTCTTAGCTCCGACCTTCCTTAATGCCCTCAACAACCCCTGCAATGTTTCGATGTCCTCGTAGTTCAGGATCGGGGTAACAAGCTCGCACTTTTCATCATCATTGCCACGAATGCTAGCGTCGCGCTGGAACTTCCACTCGCGTCCTGCTTCATCCCACGCACTCCACGTTACATAACTGTTGCGCCATGCGGTGAACTCGTATCTGCCTGTCTTGAAGAAATCTGGTGCTACTCTTGCCGCCTTCTAACAGGTGATACCGTTTCATTTTGACTTCTACCCCGATTGTCTGCTTCTTCATGTTCGCTATCTGTGCTGCTGTCTTGTCTGTCATTTTTCTTTCTCCTTCGTGTTGTTTACTGCGTTTCCGCTTGATGAGTATATTACTCTATATAGAAATAATATCAAATCTATAATCCTTCTTTAACGTAAGATTTTATGACCGCAAAAAGCAAGCATAAAAAGAGCGGAGTATAACCCCGCTCTGCTATTGTTACATTACTTTCATAAGGATTGCAGGTATTTTCTGCGGTTCACCAGTCCTGAAATCGGTGCTGAGGCTGTTTACCTTGACTACATCCTGCACAACTACTCCGTAACCTTTGAAAGCATCAAGGGTTTGTAGAAAACTCAATGAGTTTATAGAAATAGTGAACTCGCTGATGCCGGATTCACGCATTGCTGCCGCTATACCTTCAATATCCTCATCCCAGATTGCTCCGTCAATGTTTGGTCTTGTTTCGTCAGCTTCGGTCCACCTGTTGATGATGCGATCGTACTTCTCAATACTTTTTGCCATTTTTCCCGCTCCTTTTTGTTGTTTACTGTATTTGTTATTTAATGATTATATTATTACTCTATAAAGATATAAAATTAACTACTATTTTTCCTTTTAAGGTTATAAAATACATTCACATAAAAAGCAGGAGGCAAACTTATGGAAATTCAGGATTTTATATCGGTTCAGGAGGCAGTAAAAATTTCCGGCTATAACGGGCGCACGATTTCTTATCTCTGCAAGCATGGGAAATTAGAAGGGGCTGTAAAAGTGGCTAACCGATGGCTGATACCCAGAAAAGCACTTGAAGAATATCAGCCCGGACCGCAGGGCTATGCGGCTGTATGGGAGCATAGGCGGGCAGCGCAAAAAGTAAAAGCAGAAAAAGGTGAAAGTGCCACTATTATGAGGAATATGCCTGAAAGCTCATATGAAAGTAAAATTGATATTGAACGTGAATTGTTGAGGCGCGTCAATATACTGATTAGGAAAATTGATAGCTTAGAGAAAAGGTTTGATAGCTTTGAAAAGGATCAATGCACAGACGAGGCATAACCCGTCTGTGCCTTTTTACTGGGCTACTTCTCCGCACGTAGGTAATTCTTCTTTCCGAAACAGTCGGTAGTAACCAGCCTGACATATTCCGGAGTCTCGCGTTCAAGGGTGAATTTACTGTACAGCTTTAAGGCATTGAGCTTCTTCACCAGCTCTGCTCCTGTAGTGCTGTCCTCAATAGCGTCATTGATGTCGAATATGCTGCAGTTGGCATCGTTGTACATGTCCGATAATGCCTTGCGGTCGCCGCTTGCTGTGCTTAATTCAGGATTTCTCATTTTCTATTACAACCTCCCATTGCTCAATTTCTGGTGTGTATGTTCGCTCAAAAATTGAGTAATAGCAAGTCATGAAGCCGATTTTTCCTCATCATCGTCTTTACGGAACTGTAGGAAGCGTTTGCGCAGCCATGCAGGGAAGGGTACGCCTAAAGCATCAGCATTCTCCATTATGCTGATCCCTTCATTGCCGATATAGAACAGGCAGACAATTTCCCTGAATCCGTCCGAGCCGCCGATAAGATGGTCAACGACATGCGCAATGCCAACAAAGCAGAACATGATGACCTTTTTTGCTATGCCTTTTAATCCTATTCTGCTTGAGATTTTCCCTTCCAAGCCCGCCGCGCATATGCCCGTGATATAGTCAATGACAGCAAAAGCGATGAGCACTTTTACGATTTCGTCCAGCCCGCCGAAGAACCAAGTGCAAGCAGCAATAATCCATGCGCCGGTAAAATCGAGTGCTTCATCAGTTATCATGACCGCACCTCAAAGAAAATACTGCGCTTCTTGCCACAGTCGATATGCACGAAGTCTTTTGCTATGTAAAGTATTGCGTATTCTAGGTCTGGTAATTTCCCCCGCACCTTTAAGTCAGTTATCATCGCAAACAGCCTCTTTGCCCCGGCACTGCATGACAGATCAGCCGCCAGTCCTTGTGTCGCTTGTGTGTAATGCGCTATCTGCACAAGCTCCATGTTACTGTGCTCTCCGATGAGCCCAACATCATCCGCCTCCGCGTCTCCGCTGATGACCACACGGCCAAGTTTCCCCCTGAATGTGTCTGCCGTTACTTCTTCTTTGCTGATAAAGTTATTTCCGTTCAATTCCAGTCCTGCGAGCTGTGCCCCATCAGCCAGCGTAACCGTGAATCGTAACGCTGCAGTGAAGCGCGAAGTTCAAGATTAAATGTCCTGTGAGCATAAAGTTTCATGAAGTCATCTGTTACTGTGCGCCACGTTAGGCTTAATGTTGTTGAGGCAAAATGTCCAAGCACTATACTTTCAACCGTTCCGGCTATTCCAGCTCCCTTGACTTCACTTGTTAGGGCTTCAAGTGCAGGAATTGTACCTTCAGCGACCCCCAGCAGGTCGCGGCCTTCAAGATATACAGCAAAATTTATACTCTTTTCGGGAATTAGATTACTCATGTTCTCACCTGCTTATGCTGTAAAAAGAATTTCCAGATAATCCGGGTCATACTCGACTATGCCGATAACCTGCTCCGCTGGGATCGTAGGCGTAAAGTGAATATAAAACTTTGTTATGCCGCTGAGTAAATCTGTCGTAGAATTATCTTCGGAACGAAATACTATGCGCCCTCCAAGTATCATTCCACTCGCAGCAAGACCATTAAGCATGACGTTATAACTATTGAGTATGGAATTTATCAGCCTCTGATTTGTCGGGTTGTCCACCTTTGACCAGAATGTTTGAGTAAAGTCATTCCTTATCCAGTCAAACATTCGGCGGACTGATATGAAACTGTCCTTAACATCAGTTAGGGAGGGATATGCAGCCGTCCTATTGCCCCATGCTCACCAGCCTCCGATCCAGTTCAAAGCTGTTACTATCCCCTGATCATTTAGATAGTTGGCCTGTTCAAGCCCTAAATCTATCTCTTTTCCGGAAGCATTGACGCAAGCATTCATCTGCAATTTTTTATTTGAAGGTGATTCAGAAGGCACATCTTCATTGCCATTGTCTATGCTGTTCATAAGACCTGTAAGCTGTGTCGACAGGTGGAACACATTATCACCCAGCTTAACACGAGGCCAGCACACTATCTGATGCTCCGACATGTAATTATTCCGGTTTTTCCATTCCGGGGCTTCTGTGTAAATGTCCGCGCCTTCCGCATCGCACGGTATATCAACAACCGCATTAGACATGAATATACCGTTGATATTCTCTGCTTTTGCCCTCATAACTGCTGCTACTTTAGGCTTTATCTTCGTGAAAGTTAGATATACCTGTAGTTTTCCTGATAATGCACCGCCAGATAAAACGTTTAGGATCGCATTGCCTTCATCGTCGTATACCAGCGAATAATCAACATCGCGCCTGTATATTGTCTTTGTCGCACCTGAATCTATATCTTCATCAATATCAAGGCTTGCTGCTTCGAACTGACCGCCGGAAATTATCACATCTGCGCCCAAATTAACCTCGCCGTCAGCTATAGCATACTGCCTTCCGGAGACTGTCTCATTGTGTTTTGAAGGATCAAGGACATTAATTAACACGCAGGGAGACATTCCATATAATACAAACTGTGAATATATGAACTCACACAGCGTATATTTCTCCCAGTCCCGCGAAAAACCGAAAAATTTTACAGCTTCATCATACGAATAGACTAGCTGAGGTTTATTGACGTTTTTTATGGCTTCGTCATCTGCCGCAAGGTGTATAGGTGCTGTTCCTATTATTACCGGCAGACCTGATTCACCCTGCACAGGCGAAATTAATGACGTTGGAGCTTCCTCTGTGTATACTCCGTGCCTGAATGCCATTTACTTTTTCGCCTTCCTTTCTTTAGCTGCTTTGTCTGCCGCCTTCTGAACCGCATTAAAAAACCGGGCTTCTGCTGTACCCGGCTTGTTGATTCTGGCTCTCATACCTTCAAGTTTATTTACTGGAACTATCAGCTGCTTTATTTCGGGGATTTTCTCTATCGCTCGTTTCACATACGGCGGCAATCCCCCTCTGAACACCTGAAACCTCTGCAGTGCAAGCGCAAATATATTCGGGCCTGTGTATATCACTGTGTCCGCTTCAGCTTCAGGCACAGCGTTATCGTCAACACTTTCTGCATCAATACCGCCCTGTTCTTCAGGGTAGTCCGAGAGCGACCCTAGTTCATCATCTCTATAATCTTCCATGAGGCAACCCCCTATCAAAATTTCTAAGCATTAATGGCCGTCCGGTTTCCCAGACAGATTCAACCTGCCCGAAGTAAATCGGCCAAGCCTGCTCGTCAAACAGATAGCTTTTTAGCGGCATTTCCAGTCTGTATCTATCCGCAAGCACACGGCCGGGTAAAATCAAAAGCTCCTGCCTTATGCTCTCAATGATATTCAGCACATCACGGTAGCCCTGACAGTCCGCAGACTCGTCATACGTACCGACAAGGATACGTACATTGATTAGCGTCTGGGTTAGTGTGCCTTCCTCGCGATCCGTCTCCTCGTCAATCTTCACGATTATGCAGGGAAAATTACTCTCAATATCTGATGATGTATATCCCTGCGGCTCTATGCTTTCAGTATCACTTTTAGGCTTTATAGTTACTGCTTCCGGCTGGGGCAGGTACTGCGCAAACACTCTTACATTTTGAAGCATTCCGCTCTTGGCCGTAAGTTCATAACCCCTGAACCGCTCCCGCAAATGCGCAACAAGCGCGTCAAGCAAATTTAATCCTGTCATTCCGTTTCCCCTGTCCAATGACCATAACCCTGTACCTACTTTCATATATGGCTTGCAGGGTTTCATGGCAATACTCCAAGAAGCTGCATAACTTCATGGTCTAGCCTTGTCCTGAACCGCTCCTCTGCGCCCTGTTCCATTGCCTTAACAGTCTCCTCGTTCTTAATAATCTGCGGCATTGACGGTGAAATAAGCGAGTTCATCTTCCATTTTCCCTTGCCAATACGGTAAAAGGGGAAATACCGGCCTCCGGAGCGTTTTACCAGAAATGCCGGGCCTAACGGTTTTAACCCGCCTTCCCGTTTTACTGCGCCTTTCAGGGGCATTGGTCTGCCTAATCTCGGTTTTGACGGTGTAAGCTGGTAGTCAGCAAGTGAATGACGCTTACCCTTTGATACCATTGCACCCATCAGGCTGCCGGGATTAGCCTTCCTGAAGCTGATGCTGGCGCGGACATCTTTAGCCTTCACAAAATATTTCTGCGTGGTTTCACGAACTGCGTCAGTCCTCAGCCCGTCCATTGTCCGGTTGACTGCTCTGGCTATTGCACGGGGTGAATCCTCAAGAATTTTCTTCAGTGCAGAATTTGCGCGTTCAAGAGCCGTATCTGAAATCTGTATATTTATCATGTGTTAGCCTCCAATACGATGCGCCACACCTGATCCTGAAGCAATCTTGCCTCTGCAACTGTGTACAGTCTGCCGTCAAGCCGGAGTGTCTGCTCCGCGCTGACCTCCGAGACTTCCTGCGCCCGGCAAAATAAAACTCCCCGACTCTTTGAGACAAATTCGGAGAGCTTATCGCCGCCTATATTGACATTAAGGCTTTGGGAACGTGTATCTGTAGTGAAAACCGACAGAATTTTATTACCGTTTATGTCATGAAATCTGGCAAATTCAGAGTTATTGAACCACACAGCACAGTCATCAAGGTCGTGCGCAAGGTAATCAATGAACGTCTCATCTCGCGCATACAGGTCATGAATCGCCTTTAACATCTTCTCGTGGAGCTTCGGCCTTCGCTTTCTTAGCCGTCTTATTGCTGATAATCTCTGCGTTTCCATGCTCAACAAGTTTTCTTGCCTCATTGCTGTCAGGAATAACACTGCCAGCACGAAATATCTTACCGTTAGAAATAAATGTACCATGTCTAAGCACTATCATTATGCTGCTCCTGTAACTACGCCCTTTAACACGTACCAGCTTTTGAGGTCATGCGGCATCGGTAAGGGGCGTGTGCTGATTGACACAAATTTTTGCGAAGGGTTCTCCGTCCACCAGCGGCGGGGTACGTACTCTTGCATACGTGTAACGAAATTGCCTCCCCTGTCCACGTAGGTAATCGCGCCGTAAAGCATTGAATTTTTCTCACGGCTTGACTGAATTATCACTGTCTCAGGGTCAACAATAGGCTTTAATACCGGATGGCCGTTTGCGTCTTTCTCTACCTCATCAGGAATCCACTCCTCATATGTGTACAAATCGAACGCAGAACCGGGTACTATCATCCTTCCAAGATAACCTATGCCGTTTTCAAGCTCTGCGGGTTTTATTTCCCCGATTTCGACGCGGCGGTTATCAAGCAGCTTCAAGAACTTTTCATTTTGCAAAAGCATTTCCTGAGCCGCCGAGCCAAGAATCAGCATATCAGGATTAACGCCGTCCTTGCGCATTTCTCTGGCTATTGCGGTAAGCTACCCCATGATGTCGAATGTAGGTGTCCAGCGATCAGAGGCATCAAGCGTTGCAATGTTCTCAAAGCCGTAATTTACGGTTTTATTTACGCCCCTGCCCTTGATAGTTAGCTTACCGTCCTGCTTGACACGGGCGCACATATATTCCTCGCGCCGCCAGATTGTGTCCTGAAGGAAAATAATATCCTCAGCCGCAATCTTGGCCGCTCTGTCCTCCGGAGAAAATCCGCTGTCCCATTCGGACTCGCCCAACAGCTTCTGGGCAAGCGTGTCGTTGGTGATTACCCTGCTGGGCGATATGAACGGGGTCTCGTAGCTCTGTACGGAATACTCTTCGCGTTCAATAACCTCAGAACCGATGCGGGGGTTCACGTAGGGAGCAAGTATGCGCCTGCCTTCCTGATACTCGAAGCTGACGGTCTCAGTCGGAAATGTTACGGGGTTGTTGAAGAACCGCGTCTTGAAGAATGTCCTCACAGGTATGGTCTTCCTGATTACCCCCATTAACGTTTTGGGTTCATAGTAGTCTTTCATGATTCCGGCCTCCTATAGGTGCATGTGCCTCAGAAATATTTTGTGCCTGATTAAAGGCTCTCGGACAAGCTCAACAAGCTCCTCATGGCTGTCTTCTTCGCCCTCGAAAGGGAAAATTACCCGCGCATCATTGAACTCTCCCTGAAAATATGCTGTTGTATCTGCATATTCATCCTCGCCTACAGCTACATCATCAGTAAGGATACAAATACTGCCAGCTGTCGGCAGCCCCTCTTTTGTAGCGGCAACGTAACCATCACTGCCGGACATCAACAGAGTACCCCGTTTATACTCACCCTTAGCAGAAACTTTTATTACATCCACATACGCAGCTCCTAAATTACCAGCGATCAGATTATCAGGCGGCGGAACTGTCAAATCATTGTGTACAAGTTCAAAACTTACAGCTTCTCCCATTACGCCATCCCCCTTATTGAATTAACTTGTTTAGCAATCATTTCAACTATCCGTGCTTCTTCTGCCGCTTCATCAGGATGCGTCTGCTGAGGATTTAAGGCCAAATTGACAGCGGATGCGTCCTGTCCCATTGCTTTTAGTTTTGCAGTATTTTTGTCCGCCTGTACCAGCTCCAAAGCAACATCACGGGCATCTTTAGGCTCTTCATACTTGGCCTTTGCTAAGATTGCCTCACGTCCTGGCGCATAAAGGCTGTCAAGCATCTTTATCCTCTCACGCTCCGCCTGAACACCGCGATTATACCCAGCTTCATCTGCAGCAAGCCTGATTTCACCTGCAAATTGAGAGAACTGGCGTTCTAGATCTGCTGCGTTGGTGATATTAAAACTTTCTGGCATTGTTTGTTTCCTCCCCTGTCTTTCCTTGAATTTTTCTGGCATTTTGGCGGCCATAACATTATCCAGCTGCGAAAATCCCGCTGGAGTCCTGTATATAAAGCCACCTGTCTTTGTAGACATTGCTGCTATCTGCACGGCATCAGAAATTTCATCGCAGAATTTCAAATCATGGGCTTCCTGCGCCGATAGCCAAGTTTCAGCATTCATCATTGAGATAATTTTTTCACGCTCAAGCCCGGTCTTGGCTATATAGATATTAGCGAATGTATCCCTGATTTTGTCCAGAATGTCAGCCTCATCGCGCAAGTCTTCAGCCTCTCCAAATATTGAACTTGAAGGATTATGAATCATTATGAGAGCATTTGACGGCATAATTACTTTATTCCCTGCCATTGCTACAATGCTTGCGGAACTCGCCGCCAGCCCGTCGATTTTCACTGTGATATTTGCAGGGTGAGACTTTAGATAGCTGTACATTGCCTGCGCCTCGAACACAGCCCCGCCGGGCGGAGCGTGATATTCTGAATATTGCCTAGCCCCTTAATCTGATTGATTAGCCCCTTTGCGTTGATTATTCCCCATTCTTCATCCTGAAAATCAGCAATGAGGTCATAAAGTAAAATCTCAGCTTCACTTTCACTTTTCGCTGTTACCTTCCACACTAGAATCCTCCTCTTCTTTGATTTCATCTGCCGGTGTGCTTGTGAACCCTGCTTCGCGCCTCATCATTTCTTCCTTGATACGCTGTCTGTGATTGAGTTCCCAGTCCCCGCCTGTAAGTTCTGCTGTCTCGCGCTGCCTCGTGCTAAATCCGTTTTCAACACGCAGGATAGCCGCCTTCACTTCTTTTACAGGGTCAAGCTGTCCCTGTGATGGGCCAGTCCATTCAGCCCATGAATAAGCATAACGTTTCATAGGGTCATCAAAAAAAACCGGAGCATTAACGCGGCCTTTCAAAACGGCTTCGTATAGCCATTCTTCATATATTGGCTGACAAAAATTAGTTGTCCACCATTCGCGCCAGTAACGAAAAACTTTCCATGCTTCTAATAAAGCTCCGCGAGATGCAGAATACGAATTTTCAAAATTTAAGAAAAGGACTTCGGCTGGAATACCTAACGCACTTCCTATTTGATGAACTAAGGACATAACAAATCCGTCAAAATTTTTGTTAGGTCTTGCAGGTGATACAGATGTTGCCTTTGTACCCGGCGGCATATCGCCCAACATACCGTATATGTCGTTAGGTGTCATACTTTCGACATATTCTTTCCAGCGTTGGAGTTTTTCCT
>CAJOES010000056.1 GCA_905233455.1 uncultured Synergistales bacterium
GCACCGCCGCTGCGGCAGGTTTCCATTTCAATATCTGCGGGGTTAATTTGGATATCAATATCTTCCGCTTCGGGCATAATGGCAACGGTTACGGTTGAAGTATGTACACGCCCCGAAGTTTCCGTATCGGGTACACGCTGCACGCGGTGCGTGCCGGCCTCGTCGCGCAACCAAGAATAAGCACCCTCTCCTTTAATAAACATACTTACATATTTACAGCCCTTTAAGCCGGTGGGCGTATATTCCAAAAGTTCGGTTTTCCAGCCGCGGTTCTGCGCAAAATGCTGATAAACCCTTAAAAGTTCGGCCGCAAATATGGCGCTTTCGTCGCCGCCTGCGCCCGGGCGGATTTCCAGATAAATATTTTTGGAATCTTTAGGGTCGGGCGGAATAATCAAAATGCGAAGTTCTTTTAAAAGTTCGTCGGGTTTATTTTCAAGTTCGGCAAGTTCTTCTGCGGCTAAAGCGGCCATTTCCTTATCGCCGCTTTCAAGCATTTCCCTGTCTGCGGCGATAGCATCCTGCACTTTTTTAAGTTCTTCCGCCTTTTCTATTATCGGGCGCAAAAAAGCGTGGCGTTTTGTTTTCTCTTTAAAAACATCCGGCTGAATATTGCCTGCGGAAAGTTCCTTTTCTATTTGTTCAAATTCTTCTTTAAATTTAGATATATCCATAATTACCTTCGGCGTTTAAAATACTTTAATATAAATAAGCAGCCCCACATTATCTGCGGGGCTGCTTAAACTTGCTTAAAACGCTATTTTGCTTCTTTTTTATCGGCCTTTTTTGCAACTTTTTTTGCTGCTTTTACAGGGGCGGTAGATAAAGTAACTTTCCTGACCGCGGTTTTTTTGGCCTTAACTTCCGTCTTAGGCTTTCTTGCAACCATTTTACCTTGGGTAGCGGCAAATTTCTTGTTGAATTTTTCTACACGGCCTTCCGTATCAAGCATTTTCTGCTTGCCGGTAAAGAACGGATGGCAGGCGGAACAAATATCAAGTTTTACGGCTTTCATTGTGGAGCGCGTTTTAAATTTTGCGCCGCAAGCGCAGACGACTTCCACAACTTCGTATTTAGGATGAATTTTTTCTTTCATTTCAAATTACCTCAAAAAAATAGTTCTCTTATATTATACTATAAAAATCAGTTGTTTGCTTATTTATTTGGGCATATTGGGATAATATATATCTATATAGTTCCCATTGCCGTCTTCAATATAACGGGCGTACGGCTTTTTTTCAAGAGTGTTTTCGTCATAGTTTACAACTACTTCAACTTCCCCGTTTTGCCCTTTTATAAACTCAAGGCCTTCGCCTTTGCGGACACAAGGTCTCTTTCCGCTCTTACAAAAAACAGCCTTTGTATTATCTTTGGAAAATTCCGCATTGGGTAAACTGTACAGGAAAATTCTGTCCTCCGGCGGAACTATATCCGGCAGTTTCATCTTTTTTAAAGTGCTTTGCACACCCTGTGCATTAAGGCATTTGCCGTTATCGTCAAAAGAATAGCAATACAGCCATAAATCTTTATATTTATCCCTGTATTTAATCCAGCCGGTATCATATTTAAGGCACTTTCCGTTATCATTAAAGGAAGTGCAATAAATTTGCTTTTCTATTACATCTTTTTGCTTTGCTTTGGGGTTTTCGGGATACATAAATACTATTGCCGTACCCGTTTTGCAGTTATCGGCAGAAACGGTATTATCGCAACTGAACATCACAGAAACTCTGTTTTCGTTATCAAAATATACCTTATCGGTGCGCTGCACTTTGCCGCAATTACCTTTTAAATCATATTCGCAATAGTTATATTCTATGGCGCGGCCTTTTTTATCCATCATCAAATTGCCGCCTATTTCGCACTTATCTCCCTTTTTGTAAGAACAAAACTGTTCTATAATCTTATCGTTTGTTTTCATCACTACAGGTTTTAACGCTTCGGAATAGGATTTGGGCAACAGTGTAATAAAATGGTCTTCTTTGTCAAAAACAAATTCTATATATTCGTCTTTAAAGATAAAATGCCTGTCTTTCATTACTCTATCCTTGCTGAAACTGTCAAAAAGGAAAGACGGATAATAAGAATACGTGCAGCCTTCCCCGCTGATAGAAAGACATTTTTGGGAATAAATCTGCGTACCTAAAGAGTCATATTGGAATTTATTTATTTCGCTTAAAGTTTCCATACTGTTCTTGGTGGTAAAAGTTTCTTC
Source organism: uncultured Synergistales bacterium (assembly GCA_905233455.1). Lineage (GTDB taxonomy): Bacteria > Synergistota > Synergistia > Synergistales > Aminobacteriaceae > JAFUXM01. The sequence continues at coordinate 2,216 of CAJOES010000056.1, forward strand.
CAAAATAATATTGCCGGATTTATCATATGTATAATGCTTACGCATTTTTAATTTGCCGCATTGTCCGAACGGTGCGGCATTGTCACACGAGTAAAGGTCCTCTATTTTGCCTTTATTATTGTAAGATACTATAAGATTTTTTGCGCATTTATCCGATGCATCACCCGAGTGGGTTTTACAAATTTTATACAAAACGGCAGAGCCGGAATTTTCCTTATACAGACGGCTGCTTAAAGTGCATTTGTCCCTGTCATAACGCAGACATACGGTTTTGTAGGCTTCGGGCCTGAATATATAAGATGACAAAACATTGGGGGATTGTACAAAAGAATTTTCCTTACTATCAAAAGAATTATCTTTAATATCTTCCCCTTTAAAAGCATCGGTATCATCAGTTTGGGCAACAACGGAAGAAACCTGCTTTACAGAAGATTTCTTCGTAGTTTCATGCCCGTTTGTAAAATGCAAAAAAACTATCCAAACAAGACATATTGCGACAGCCGCAACAGTCATAATAAATATATTTTCTTTTTTCATACTTAACTATATTATACATAAAGACCCGCAAAATTTTTACGGGTCTTTATATTTTTTACTTTTAAAATATTCCGGCTTCCATTTGCTTTAAAAAGTCCTTATTTGATTTGGTAGCGGAAAGTTTTTCCAAAAGTAAAGTCATAGCGTCAACCGAACTTAAAGAGGATAAAACCTTTCTCATAATCCAAGTTTTGTTAAGTTCTTCTTCCGTCAGCAAAAGTTCTTCCTTACGGGTAGATGAGCGGTTTATATCAATAGCAGGGAAAATGCGGCGCTCGGCAAGTTTCCTGTCTAAAGAAATTTCGCTGTTACCGGTACCTTTAAACTCTTCAAAGATGATATCGTCCATTCTGCTGCCCGTTTCTACAAGAGCAGTCGCAATAATCGTTAAAGAGCCGCCTTCTTCAATATTCCTTGCCGCGCCGAAAAACCTTTTAGGCTTTTGAAGGGAAGTCGCCTCAAGACCGCCGGTAAGTACACGGCCGCTGGCAGGCGTTGTAGTATTATATGCCCTTGCAAGGCGCGTAATGGAATCTAATAAAATAACGACATCTTTCCCCTGCTCCACGCCGCGTTTGGCTTTTTCAAGCACCATTTCCGCAACTTGCACATGGCGCTCTGCGGGTTCGTCAAAAGTAGATGCTATAACTTCCCCTTTGACGCTGCGCTTCATATCGGTAACTTCTTCGGGGCGTTCGTCAATCAAAAGGACCATAAGTTCAATTTCCTTATGATTGGTGGTAAGGGAATTGGCAATATTTTTAAGCATTACCGTCTTACCCGTTTTGGGCTGGGCAACAATTAAAGCCCTTTGCCCTTTGCCGATAGGCGCCATTAAATCTATTACCCTTTGGGTAAGGTCTTTTTTATCTACTTCAAGCACAAACCTTTCGTTGGGGTGCAGCGGGGTTAAGTTTTCAAACAGCGGACGGCGGTAAATTTTATCGGCGTCTACATCATTTACTTTCTGCACCTGAAGCATAGCAAAATAATTTTCCCTGTCTTTGGGCGGGCGGATAAGGCCTTCCACCTTGTCGCCTTTCCTTAAACCCAAACGCTTTATTTGGGAGGGCGAAACATAAATATCATCCCCGCCCGGGAAGTAGTTATTTTCCTCCGAGCGCAAAAAGCCGAAACCGCCGCTGTGGTTAGGCCCTTCTGCCATAATTTCCAAAACGCCGCCGCCGTAAACAGAACCGTATACGACCATGACGGCTTTTTCTTCGGGAGTATAGCTGCTCCACAGTCCGTATTTCTCCAGAATCCAGCCGAGATTTTTGCGCCACACCGGCCCGTGTGTAGGGCACAGTATCTTTATGTTCACCGTACCAGCCTTCGCCAGAACGTCCTGCACCTGCTTTCCGTATTTGCCGACAATGTTGCAGTAGTAGCGTCTTGCATCGGGCAGCCAGTCATTAGGGAAGTCTACTTCATCAGCGAAAAGATTCCCGTTGAGCGCGCCGAAGCTCCCGAAAGCATCAGCCGAGAACAGTGCGCCGGAAACGTCATCATATGTCATCATGACTTCAGGCCAGTGAACCATCGGTGCCATCACGAACGTTAATGTGTGTTTGCCTGTGCTGAGCGTATCACCCTCGCCGACGATCACGGAACGCCCGGAAATATCGCAGTCAAAAAACTGGTTGAGTATGATTGAAGCCGCCTTTGTGCACACGACTTTTGCATCAGGATAACGCACAAGGACTTCTGATATTGCTGAGCTGTGATCGGGTTCCATATGGTCAACAACAAGGTAATCAAGTTTTCTTCCGTCAAGCACAGCGGTAAGGTTCTCGAAAAATTGTCCCGTAACGGAACGGTCAACAGTATCAAACAGGACTGTTTTTGTGTCGAGCAGGACGTAAGAGTTATACGCAACTCCCCGCGGTATGGGGTAAACGTTCTCGAAAAGCTGAATACGCCTGTCGCTAACTCCAATGTATATTATGTCGTCCGTAACTTCCCGGCAGCTTCCGATGCCGGCAAATTTTTTCTTGCCCTCAAAAGCATTTTTCTCTTCCGCAAAAGCCGCAGAAGCTCCTAAAATATCTGCCGCCGCAATTCCTGCCGCACCGACAGCAGCAGACTTCAGGAAATCCCGCCTTGTAATTTCCGCGTTCATTTTATTTCCCCTCTCATTTTTTGCTGTATTATGTGTGGTGAAATTAATTGTATAGTTTGCTCAAAGTCTGTGCAACCGCTGTTATAATGTGCTTTATCACAATGAAGGGAGATTTATTTTTATGGATTTTCTTGAACTCGCAAAAGCAAGGTACTCATGCCGCAAATTCTCAGCAAAGCCGGTTGAAGACGACAAACTGAACAGGATACTTGATGCCGGTATATATGCACCCACAGCAAAGAACGTACAGCCCGTAAAGATATGGGTAATGAAATCACCTGAAGCCCTCGAAAAGATAAGATCCGCTATGCCGTTCAAATGGACGGATAATGCACAGGCAGTAATTGTTGTCGGCGGAATTTCCGGAAATTCTTTCGTCAGGCCGTCAGATAACCGTGACTTTGAGGACGTTGACGCAAGCATAGTCGCAACACATATCATGCTTGCAGTTCAGGCAGAAGGACTCGGCACAACATGGATAGGCTTCTTCGATGCCCCGAAAGTCAATGAGCTTTTCCCTGACACGAAAGGCTATGATTTGGTTGCAATATTCCCTGTAGGTTATCCCGCAGATGATTCCGCACCGTCAGAACGCCACGAATTACGCAAGAGCAAGGCTGAATTAGTCCGTTATGTCTGATCTGATACGGGCATTCGTCGCAGTGAGTCTTCCCGATGACGTTTCAGGGAGGCTTGAAGAGTACATTGACACTCTCCGGCCTCTTTTCCGCGTGAGATGGGTACGGCGCGAACAGATGCACATAACGCTGAAGTTTCTCGGCGAGCTTGAGCCTGAAGTTATAGATGACGTGAAAGACGCATTGAAACCTTTGCGACGCTTTGAGCCTTTCACGGTTGAGCTTGACACTATAGGAGCATTCCCGAACATGAGAAATGCAAACGTGTTATGGCTGTCTGGAAGCAGGGGAGCTAAAGAGCTTGGCCAGCTTTCGAGACGCGTGAATGATGCACTGCTTGAAGGCGCAGAACTGGAGAAAGACGCAAAGAGATTCCGCGCACACCTCACTATTGCACGGCTCAAGGGCGAGGCAGTAAGCGAACGGCTCATCAATGGGCTTGGGACATTGCCGCACCTTCAGTGGACGTGTGATGAACTCGTATTGATGCGCAGTGTACTGACTCCGGACGGGCCGATATACTCACGGATATTATGATGTTCTGCAAGCTGGAGATATTCATACCGGAATCACACTTGAAGCTCTTGCAGGAGACTTTGCGCGAATGTGATGCCGGGCACATAGGCAGTTATGACTCCTGCATGTCATATTCTCATGTTGTCGGGACGTGGCGGCCTCTTGAAGGGACAAAGCCTTATTCCGGGACTGCAGGCACAATCAGTGAAGAACCGGAGATTAAAGCGGAAGTTACGTGCAGGATTGATGATATTGATGAAATCATTGCGGCAGTGAAAAAGATTCACCCGTATGAAGAGCCTGTGATAAATGCAATTCCGCTTATACGTACAGGGTTGCAATGACAACGGATATTAACCCCTTACGGTAATATAATGCTTTCAGGGGGTAATAGAGAATGATACGCAAGATAATTCACATAGACGAAGAAAAATGCAACGGCTGCGGACTTTGTGCCCGGGCATGTCATGAGGGAGCTATAGACATCATTGACGGGAAGGCAAAATTAGCGCGGGAAAGTTTCTGCGACGGTTTCGGGGACTGTCTGCCGGAATGCCCGACGGGTGCAATCAGCTTTGAGGAACGTGAAGCACCGGAATATGACAGGATCGCGGTTGAATGCGCAAAGGTATCACGTGAAATGCAGGCTATGGGGATTCAGTGGCCGATACAGATTAAGCTAGTTCCGGTTCAGGCAGGATTCTTTGACGGGGCGGATCTGCTCATTGCGGCGGACTGCACCGGATATGTTTACGCTAATATTCATGACGAGTTCATGAAGGGACATGTTACGCTCATTGCCTGCCCGAAACTTGACGGCGTGAATTATGCGGAGAAACTCAGCCAGATATTTGCGCTGAATGATATTCGGAGCGTTACGCTTCTGCGGATGGAAGTTCCCTGCTGCGGAGGAATGCAGAGAATGATAGATGAGGCGTTACGGCTATGCGGCAAGGATATACCTTTCAGAACGGTAATAATATCGCGTTCAGGAAAAATACTTTCATAAAAACCTACAGCAAACAGGCCAAGAATATATAATAGATACACCCTAATGATCAAAGGGTGTATTTTATTACTTGCATTCAGGAGGACAGACATGACAAAGAAACCAGCGTACATAATTTTATTCATGCTTGCACTTGCGTCATCAGCTCATGCAATAACCGTAACTTCAGACACTGATACGGATCTCGGTGATATTGCAACAGGAAGCAGCATAACACTCAATCTCACTGCTTCAGGCTATGAGGCAGAGAAACCTTCAGATATTGTATGGCAGCTCAAAGCAGATGAAGGAGATAACCCGGGCTTACGTTTGGACAAACGCAGGGGTGATTCCGTGAAACTCTCTGCATCTTCACTCGCAAGAACTGCCAATGACGGAAAGTTCAGCGTAACGGCATCTGCACGGGACAATACCGGCACAGGAGCTGTAACCATAACAGGCCGGGTGGTGAACAAGCCCGAAATCATTACAGACAGGCTGGCTAATGCGCTTGCAGGAGGAGAGAGAAAATATGTTCAGAGGCTTGAATTCAATCCGGGTATTGAGCCTGTTGAACTGGAGATGACCGGGAATGTTCCTGAAGGACTCGTTTTCGGCGAGATTGATGAAAAAGGCATAAAGCATCATGCAATCACCGGGAACATTGAACGGCCCGGAACGTATATATTCATGCTTACGGCAAGCAATAATGTAGGTTCTGCCAGCAGGGAATTAACGCTTCAGGCAGATCCTGTTGCTCCTGGAATCAAAGTGCCGAAAGATTTTCCGCGTGATTACCTCGTGTATGCAGGAAAGCCATTCTACATAGACATTAACACCTTGCAGTTCACAGGCTCAAGCCCTCGTGAAATTGACATTGACGGCAGGTCAAAGGAACTCGGCCTAGAATACGACAGCGCAAAGAGAATGATCACAGGCACAATACCTGAAGGGACGAAAGCCAAAAAGCACAGGATAATTCTGCACGCATCGAATCAGTACGGCAAGACGGCTAAAACTTCATTCGGACTCAACATCAACAGTACAGCAGTGGGTTTCAGGCTTTCTCCTGCGAATAACAGTATCCAGCGCATAACAGAAGAAGACGCGGACATATACGCAGTGCCTGTATTGCTGGGTAAGCCCTTCCGGACACAGTTCAAGGCAGACATAGCCACAAAGCCAATAACATGGGACTATGAGATTACCGGCATGGACGACAGCATTAACGGCAAAAAGATTATTGCGGATCTCGGAGGGAAATTCGGCGGTCTTGTGTTCTCTCCTGATGGGAGCATTACGGGGACTCCGAAGAAACGCGGGAATGTGTCATTTGTCGCTGAGGCCTCGAATCCTGCAGGAGTATCGCGTTCAGATGTGTATGATTTCGTGTTCGGCAGTGCGCCGCAGTTTGACGCTGGCAAAACTTCAGTCCCGGTAAAGCTCGCAAACGGCAGAAGCACGAACATAAGCCTTGCAGATTACCTTGTGCCTGTATCGAACGGAAGAATTACCGACACCTTCACGGCTTCAGGGGCTTTCCCTCCCGGAATGTCATGCGACGGAAAAAGCATAAAGGGAATACCTATGGCACTTGCACGGGAGCATTTCACGCGGTATACGATAAATATTGCGGCATCAAACGCTTTCGGGACTTCACACAGCAGAATCATTCTTGACCTTCAGGACGTGCCTCCGGAAGAACCGGAAGAAGAACCGGAGCAGAATGAACAGGAAGAGCAGGAAGAACCCGCGGAAGACGCGGAAGACGCAGAATACGAAGAGGACGAAGAGATTTCAGAGTAGCAGACAAAAAATAAAACCCCCTTGTCATAAAAGGCAGGGGGGTTTTTTCATGCCTATCTGACTAAACAGGGTTTCTTGCTGTCAAATTTCCAGTTGGGAATCAAATACTGCATGGCTTCAGCATCATTCCTGTCATGACTCGGCAGTTTGTTGTAGAGTGCGTTTGCCTCCTCAAGACGCTTCATGTTCAGCGTAACGCCTAATCCAGGTTTCTCTGGCAGTTCAAGGTAGCCGTTGCGTATCACCGGAGCATCATCGAGCAGGTTCTGCCCGTCCTGCCATATCCAGTGCGTATCGAGTGCCGTCGGGTGTCCGGGAGCTGCCGCACCAACCTGAGCGAATGCCGCAAGGGTTATGTCAAAGTGATTGTTGCTGTGGCTGCCCCAAGTGAGTCCCCAGTCATTTAGGAGCTGTGCAATGCGTATGCTTCCGCCGAAGCCCCAGAAGTGAGGATCTGCAAGAACTATATCTACAGACTTCAACGCCGCAGAATGATAGAACTGCCGCCAGTCCGTAGCGATCATGTTCGTTGCTACAGGAAGTTTTACCGCGTTCTTGAACTCCGCCATAATTTCCCGGCTTGAGTATCCTGCTTCAGGCCCGCAGGGATCTTCAATGTAGGTGAGCACGTCCTCCAGCGGCCTGCACAGTTCGATAGCTTCAGCCAGAGACCACGCGCCGTTTGGGTCAATGTTTATGCGTCCGTTAGGGAATGCCTTTTTGAGCGCGCATACAGCTTTCATCTCCTCATGCCCGGCCAAGACTCCGCCCTTGAGCTTGAAGTTCCTGAATCCGTACTTTTCATGCAAACATTGAGCCTGTTCAACTATTGCTTCAGGCGTGAGCATTTCAGTCCGCCTCATTCTGTACCATGAATCAGAGCTTGAAGACTCATCTATATACGGCAATGCTTCAGCCTTCTTCTTGTCGCTGACGTAGAACAGGTAGCCGAGAGTCTCTACCTTGTCGCGCTGTTTGCCGTCTCCCAGAAGTTCGCACATCTGCAGGCCCATGAACTGCCCAAGCAGGTCAAGCAATGCACATTCTATCGCCCATTCAGCTTTCACGACAAATTTCAGCTTCGATATGTCGAGAGTCTGAATCCCCTCGCCGTCATCCTCCTTTGCGCGTTTCGTGTGCTTGTGTATGCTGTCGAGAATGCCGCGGTACCTGCCGATCTCCTGACCTACTACAAGCCCTTCACATGCCCTCAGAGCCTCGCAGGTGTAATCCCCTCCGTGAATCTCCCCGATTCCCTGATGCCCTGCACTGTCCTCAAGAATCACGATATTGCGCGTGAAGAACGGTGCGTGTGCTCCGGAGAGCGTCATTAACATGCTGTCATAACCTGCAACTGGAATAACTTTCATGCTTGTTACTTTCGGTGTTGTCATGATTTCATCTCCTGTATGTAAAAAAATTCCCCCAGCCTTTTAGACTGAGGGAAAAGAAAATTTCTGTTACTGTGCTAACTGGTCAGCTATCGTCTTGAAGACGTTGAAATATTCCGCGTCATGCTTCTCGGATTCTTCCGCTGAAAGATAGTACGGCATCATCTCAACCTTGCGTATTGCGGCGAGGCAGTCAGGGTTCTCCATCATCTGCTTTACGATATTCTCATACCATACGATTATCGCGTCAGGAGTCTCTTTCGGGAAATAGAACGAGAAATCACAGTCAGGATACACTAAATCAATTCCCTGCTCCCTGAATGTAGGAATGTCCTTGATGAGTTCGTATCTCTCCGCACTGGGCACGCCGAGAGCGATGAACTGCCCGGATTCAAGATAATCCTTGCAGTTGATATACGCGCCGGGCATCATGTCAACCTGTCCTGAAAGCATACCAACGATCTTATCCGAGTTTGAGCCGTAATCGACTAAATCAAGCTGTACCCCGGCCAAGTCCATGAACTTCAGTATTTCGTAGTATGTGTATGCTCCGACTTCCGTGCAGGCAACAAGCTCGCCGGGATTCTTCTTTGCGGCATCAAGAAATTCTGTCAGGTTCTTATACTTCTTGGGATTAACGTAAAACTGCTGTGCAGGGTCTTTGGCGAACGTCGGCCCGAGCTTGAATGCAGTATAGTTGTAGTCGGTTATCCCTGCAACGTTGGCGACATTGACGAGGTTATGACCGTAAAGGAACGTATGACCGTCAGGGGCAGCACTGCGTACCTGATCTGCCGCGATTGATCCTGCCGCACCGTTAGCGTTGACCACGATGAAATCACAGCCGGAAAGCTCTTTTGCGTACTGTGCGAACACTCTTGCGCTAAGGTCTGTGTTGCCGCCGGCACCTGCAGGGACGATGATTGATACTGTCGTTGTAGGTTTCCATGATGTCTCTGCACCGAATGCACAGGACACTAACGCCAATACTACTGCCAATGCTAATAACGCTTTCTTCATTACTATTACAACTCCTTGCAATATATTTTTACCTGCCCGCAAAGAAAAAATCTTCACGGGTCATGTTTCACTGCTATTCAGCCCAGAATACCCGGCCAGCTTTGCGTTCTGCCGCTTGGGGAATATCACCCTCAATGTATCCTACTGCGCAATGTCCGACACCTTCCCATTCACCGTCAATGCCGAGTCCTTTCAGCAGCTCTTGATACTCCGGCATATCGAACTCCTGTTTTGCCCGGTTGATCCATATTCCGCCCAAGCCCAATGAATGAGCTGCAAGCATCATATTTCCCATAACGAGACTCCCGTCATATGCCCTGTTCGGTGAATTCCTGTCTGCAAGCACGATAAGTACTGCCGGTGCACCGTAGAAAGGATCGAAGCCTTCCTGCCATCCGCCGATTCTGCAGTTCTCTGCGGAAAGTTTGTCCCGCAGTGCCTTATCCGTAACAGCTACGATGATTGCTCCCTGCTTGCCCATTGCGCTCGGTGCATAGAGTCCTGCCTCTATGATCTGCTCAAGCTCTTTTTTGCCGGGCATGTCAGGCTTGAATCTGCGTATGCTTCTGCGTTCCTTTATTGCCTTGATTACCTCGTTCATTGATTTTCCTCATAATCAATACGTTCAATCTTGAAGATTACCGGCCTCGTTCCGTCAGAACAGCATGTAATCATAGTGTTCTCGTCCTTCATCCAGCCCTTCATGATTGAGCCTCCCTGAAGCCCCGTATAGATATACCGTGCGAAAGCGTCCCATGCCTCCGAACAGTGCGGAATTGCCGGACCTCCTGCAACAGTATCCGGGTCTGCGCTGGTCTTCGTGAGAGTGTTCAAGCCCATGTGCCAGAAGTCGTCGCGTTCGTCATCGCGATAGAACATGAATTCGTCACCAACGTTGTAGCATGGACATTCTCCGGAATCGGGATCAGCGCAGTACTGCTCCTGAAGTTCAGGGTATAATTTTTTGCCTATTACCGTAAGTTTTACCTTATGCTTCATGCTTACTTGTCGGGGTTTTCGATGTCAATATTTGCCGGTGTAGGTTCCTGTATGATCTCGTGCTGTACCTTCTTGGCCTGGCGTGATGCCCGTATCTCCTTGTAGATTGACCACAGGATAACTGCTACAGCGATGAAGAAGAAGACATCAAATATAGGTCTCTGGAAGAATGCCCCGAAAGTCTTATACCTCTGAAGGCCTCTGCGCAGATATTCTTCCGTCATACGCCCTATCAGGAAGCACAGCACAAACGGAGTCGTCGGAAGCCTGAATTTGTGATACAGGTAACCTATTACACCGAACACTACTATGGACTGCACGTCAAATATTCTGTTGTTGGTGGCATATGCACCTACAGCACAAAGCACCAGAATCAGCGGAAGCAATATATGCTTAGGAACTTTGAGCACCTGAACGAACGCTTTAATGCAAGTCCATTCAACAATAAGCATGATAAGTGCACAGATCATACATGCCGCAAAGATTCCGTACACAACATCAGCATTCTTCACGAACAGCAGCGGTCCTGCGCTCAAGCCGTGAATCAGGAATCCGCCGAGCATCATTGCAGTAACGCCGTCTCCGGGAATACCGAGCACCAGCAGGGGAATCAATGCGCCTCCTATTGTTGCGTTGTTGGCTGTCTCTGTAGCTACTATGCCTTCAGGGTCTCCCTGCCCGAAAGTCTCAGGGTGTTTGCTCATGTTCTTGGCCGTAACGTAGGAGAGCATTCCGGAAGTTGAACCGCCTATGCCGGGAAGTATGCCGATGCCTGTACCGATTAATGCCGCACGGATCGCGCCTGGTGTCCACTTGAAGAACTCTGCAATACTGAAGCCGAAGCCTTTTACTTTCTTCACTGGAACGGTTTTTACTCCCGCTCCGATCGTCTCAGCAGACACGAGAATATCAGCAACAGCAAAGATTCCGATTAACGTTGTGAGTGTGTTGAAACCGCCCCTGAGCTCCGGCATACCGAACGTGAATCTTGCAGTGCCGTCAATGGGTGCAAGTCCGACGAGTGCGAACACTAAGCCCAGCATTCCCGCTAAAAGTCCCTTGACAATGTTTCCGGAAGACAGTATTGCTACCATCGTGAGAGCAAAGAAGCATATGCCGAAGTTATCCGGGAACGAGAACTTCAGCGCGACATCAGCCAGCCACGGAGCAAAGAACGTCAGAATCAGGAATGAGAATATTGACCCTAAGAACGAGAACACTATACCGACACCTAACGCCCTCATAGCCTCGCCCTTTTGCGCCATTGGGTAGCCGTCAAACGTTGTAGCGATTGATGACGCTGTGCCGGGCATGTTCAGGAGTATTGCGGAAATGAGTCCGCCGGAGATACCGCCTATATACACTGCAACAAGAACATTCATTCCGAGTGATGAACTCATAGAGAATGTCAGAGGCAGCATTAACGCCACTGCCATTGACGCACTGAGGCCGGGAATTGAGCCGAAGATTATACCGATAGCTACACCGGCAATCATGAGCAGCAATGAGGTAGGTTCGCAGACTTTCAGCGCGGCAGCTCCCAGCTGTGATAAAGCTCCCATAATATGCACCTCCTATAGCGTGAACATTCCCGAAGGAAGCACGATCTTGAAGCCGTACCTGAACAGGTAGAACACCACCAGCACGAAGACTATATCAATGATTGCGTAGGTGATAATGTCTTTGGGTTTGCGTTTTCCGTCGGGAGCAAGTACTGTGATCTGCAGGAACAGATAACAAAGCGTAGAGAGAATGAATCCTACCGGGGCTAGAATGTTGACGTAAATCACTACCAGCACCAGTGAAGCTAACACGCGCTTATAGTCGGCAGTGTCTGCGGGCATGGTTTCAGCTTTCTTTGCGTTGGCCTTGAAGTTTTTGATTGAGCTGAACAGAAGCATTAGTGCCAGTATGAGAATGATTGTGCCTATAACCGTAGGCATGAAGTCCGGGCCGATCTTCATCACGCGGGATTTCGGGAGCTGCCGGGCAAGATATATTGTAGCTGCACCGAGAGCCGTATAGAAAATTCCGGTGATTATGTCGCCGTATTTCCTGAAGAACAAGATTTTTGCATCTCCTCTCTGAATTTTTGTTATGTGGATTGGGGAAAATGAATTGAAAGTATTATAACAGAGCGGGTTTTATTGGTCTGTAAGTAAAATATTTGAGGCTTTAA
>CAJOES010000057.1 GCA_905233455.1 uncultured Synergistales bacterium
GAAAGCATCATGAAAGTAGATACCAGATTCGGCAGCATGTGGGATGAATTGCCGGGAAGACATGCAAGGAAAGTTCCCGAAACTCAAAGCGAGGCACTTGACATGTACGAAGCCGCACAGTCCAGCATGAACACTTCAACCATGAAGACATGGGACGCTCATAACGACATGATGGCCAAGTCTGCAGAACTCAGGAAGATTCAGCTGCGCAAAGAATATCTTGAACGCCGTAATATAGAACAGCGGGAACAGCAGAGAAAATTTCTTGAAGAAACCAGCCGTTAATGAGATTAAATCAATCCCTCCTGAAAATAAACGGGAGGGTATTTTTCTATCTGCTACAATACATAAATTAAAATTTTCACACAAAGGAGAAAATATTTTTATGGCACGTGTTTACTACGAAAAAGACTGCGATCTCGGCAAGCTCACCGGCCGCAAAATAGCGATTATAGGCTACGGTTCACAGGGACATGCACACGCAATGAACCTGAGAGACTCCGGCTGTGATGTCATCGTCGGACTCTACAAGGGCGGCAAATCATGGCCTGTTGCAGAGAAGGACGGCTTCACTGTTATGACCGTCAGCGAGGCGACGAAAGCGGCAGACATAATCATGATACTGATCAACGATGAAAAGCAGGCAGACATGTACCGCACGGAGATGCTGCCATATCTGACCGAAGGCAAAACGATAGCATTTGCTCACGGCTTCAACATCAGGTACAAGCAGATAGTTGCACCGAAAGGCGTAGATGTCTTCATGGCAGCACCCAAAGGCCCCGGCCACACGGTAAGGAGTCAGTATGTTGCAGGGAAGGGCGTTCCGTGCCTTGTTGCAGTGGAGCAGGACGCTTCCGGAAAGTGCCTCGATACAGCATTAGCCTACATTGCGGGAATCGGCGGAGCAAGGGCAGGAATCCTTGAGACCACAATGCAGCAGGAGACGGAAACAGATCTTTTCGGCGAACAGACCGTGCTTTGCGGCGGTGTTGTTGACCTCATGCAGTGCGGCTTTGAGGTTCTCTGTGAGGCAGGATATGACCCCGTCAATGCGTACTTTGAGTGCATTCACGAGATGAAGCTCATCATTGACCTCGTGAACAGGGGCGGAATTGCGGCAATGAATTATTCCATTTCCGACACGGCAGAGTTCGGCGAATATGTTTCAGGGCCGAGAGTATTACCGCATGAAGAAATCAAAGCAAACATGCGCAAGGTTCTTTCTGATATTCAGGACGGCACATTTGCGGGACGCTGGATAGCTGAGAACAAGAACGGCAGAACATTCTTCAACTCAAAGCGCGACCAGTTAGCCAAACACCCGATGGAAGTAATCGGAAAGGAACTGCGCGAACAAATGCTCTGGAAGGACGGTTCAAGCCTTGACGAAGTATCGAAGTGATAATATCAAGGCAGGAGTAGACCGCACACCCAACGTAAGCCTGCTTTATGCTCTTGGCCTGACGAAAGAGGAAATTTCGCGCCCGATAATAGGTGTCGTAAGTTCCTTCAGCGAGGTAGTGCCCGGGCATATGCACCTCGACAAACTCACCCAGGCCGTGAAGGAAGGTATTTATGCGGCTGGCGGGACTCCGCTGGTGTTCCCTGCTATAGCTGTCTGTGATGGGATAGCTATGGGGCATATCGGCATGAAATATTCTCTTGTGTCGAGAGATCTTGTTGCAGACAGTACGGAGGCTATGGCTATTGCGCACCAGTTTGACGGGCTCGTCATGATCCCCAACTGCGATAAGAACGTTCCCGGACTCCTCATGGCTGCGGCAAGGCTGAATATTCCTGCGATATTCTGTGCTGGAGGGCCTATGCTTGCAGGACACCTGAAGGACGGAAGGCGCACATGTCTGAGCCACATGTTTGAGGCTGTCGGAGCGTACCATGCCGGGAAACTCGACGAAGCCGGAGTCGATGACTATACGGAGAATGCCTGTCCTTCATGCGGTTCGTGTTCGGGAATGTACACGGCGAACTCAATGAACTGCCTGACTGAAGCAATCGGAATGTCCCTGCGCGGAAACGGAACGATCCCTGCTCCGTATTCAGCACGTATCAGGCTGGCAAAACTTACCGGCATGAAGATTATGGAGCTTGTAGAGAAGAACATACGGCCAAGAGACATAATGACCGCTAAGGCTTTCGACAATGCAGAAGCTGTTGATATGGCTTTAGGGTGCTCTACCAACACAATGCTTCACCTTCCTGCAATAGCTCATGAGGCCGGAGTAACTATAGATCTCTCACACGCAAACGAGATCAGCGAACACACGCCGAATCTGTGCCACTTAGCCCCGGCAGGTGATACATTCATGGAGGATTTAGACCGTGCAGGAGGAGTCTACGCTGTCATGAGCGAACTTGCCAGCAAGGGACTGATAGATACCTCGCTGATTACTGCAACAGGAAAGACGGTAGCCGAAAATATTGCGGGAGTAAAGAACCTCGACACGAACATAATACGTTCAATCGACAACCCATATTCGCCTACAGGAGGAATCGCAGTTCTGCGCGGCAATCTTGCTCCTGATGGATGCGTGGTGAAACGTTCTGCTGTTGCGCCGGAAATGATGAAGCATGAAGGGCCTGCAAGAGTGTTTGACTCTGAGGACGACGCGATCAAGACGATTTACGCCGGGGGAATCAAGCCCGGTGATGTTGTCGTGATTCGCTACGAAGGGCCTAAAGGCGGGCCTGGTATGCGTGAAATGCTGAACCCTACAAGCGCAATTTGCGGAATGGGACTCGATACTGCTGTTGCACTGATCACGGACGGGAGATTCTCCGGAGCTACACGCGGTGCAAGTATAGGCCATGTTTCACCGGAGGCAGCTTCAGGGGGAAATATCGCGCTGGTTCATGAGGGAGATACTATCAGCATAGACATTAACGCCTATAAGATAGAGCTGAAAGTGTCGGATGAGGAATTAGCGAAGAGACGTGCAGAATGGATTGCGCCTGAACCCAAGATTAAGACGGGATATTTAGCACGTTATGCAAAGCTGGTAACTTCAGCCGATAAAGGAGCAATATTAGAATAGAAACAATTAATCCCCCAGTTAGTTAATGGCCGGGGGAAATTTTTTTATCCGTAGTATTCAGCGTACCATTCCGCAAACTTCCTCAAGCCTTCATGAATATCAATCTTAGGCGTAAAATCAAAATCCCGCTCAAGTTCAGACGAGTCCGCAAAAGTTAACGGCACATCCCCTGCCTGCATAGGTACTAATTCCCTGTGAGCCTCAAAATCATAATCATTTGCCAGCACTCCAGCCCGCACTAATTCTTTCTGCAATACGTCAACGAACTCTAAGAGATTCTCCGGCCTGCCTCCTCCTATGTTATATACCTTGAAGTTTTCTGGTGCTCTCTGCATTACCCTGAAGACTCCTTCAACAATGTCATCAATGTATGTGAAGTCCCTGCGCATGTCCCCATAGTTGAAGATTTGTATCCTGCCTCCTGCCCTTAATGTATCAGCAAACTTGAAGTATGCCATATCAGGCCGTCCTGCAGGCCCGTACACCGTGAAGAATCGCAAGCCCGTAGCCTTAATGCCGTAAAGATGGCTGTATGTGTACGCAAAAAGCTCGTTGCTCTTTTTCGTGGCCGCGTAAAGCGATACGGGTTTGTCCGTCTTGTCTTCAACGGAGAAGGGAATTTTCTTGTTGCCGCCGTAAACTGAAGACGACGATGCAAACACTAAGTGCTGAAGGTTATTGCTGTGCCGACATGCCTCAAGAATATTGTAGAAGCCGATAACGTTTGACGTGATATATGCGTCAGGGTTGGTGATTGAATATCTGACTCCTGCCTGTGCTGCAAGGTTAACGACTATTGACGGTGAGAAGGATTCAAATACTGTTCTTATGTCATCAGCATTGCTTATGTCGCATTTCATGAACGAAAAATTTTTGCATGCAACCAGTTTCTTTAATCTGTATTCTTTCAGCGCAACATAATAATAATCATTCATGTTATCTATACCCGTAACGTTAAATCCCTCATTGATGAGTCTCTGAGACAATGCTGCACCGATGAAGCCTGCCGCACCTGTAACTAAAATATTTCCCTGCAAATAAAATCACTTCCGCCTTAAAATCTTTTTTTCTCTGCAATGCTATAATACCAGTCATAATTTTTATCACAATTAAAGGAGTTAATGTAATTATGGCTAGATTTTGTGAATGCTGCGGTAGAGGTCCCGTAACAGGAAATGCAGTGAGCCATTCAAACCGTCATACTAGAAGACGCTGGCTCATCAACCTTCAGAGCGTGAAGATTGATGCAGGGGACGGCACAACAATGAAAGTTAAAGTGTGCACCAAGTGCCTTAAATCGGGCTTCGTGAAGAGGGCAGTTAATGCAAATTAGCCGCTATGATGACAGCGTGAAGTTCGATGCGCTGTTATTGCCGCTCAGAGAAGAAGACTGCGCAAATCTCCCAGATCTCAGCGATGAGGTCAGGGGGATTGTTTCGTATCTGGTATCACGCAGGGATTTCACCGGCAAAAAGGGCAGTGCTGTACGCGTTCCCATGTCCGGCAGTCCCGCTAACGTGTATCTTATCGGACTCGGCAGGAAGGCCAAGTGCACCGCAAATGTTGTCCGTGAGTCTCTTGCTTCTGCACTGCGCACAACCGGACGACAGCACAATAAGAGCGCATATGTCGTTCTGTCGCACCTGAAGGGATATGACGGATTAGGCTTTGCATTCGGTGAAGCATCAGGATTCTGCGGCTATGTGTTCGACAAGTACAAGGCAAAAGGCGATGACTACGAACCCTTTGCACTGACGCATATATATTCTGACGTATTCGATGACGGCATCAATACGGGCTTGAAGTTTGCGGAAGCACAGATATATTCACGCGAAATCGCAAATGAGCCGGGCTGTGCTGTATGGCCTGCTGTGATGGCGGAGAAGGCTCAATCACTCGCGGATGAATGCGGCCTAAAGTGTGAAGTATGGGACGAGGAGAGATTACGCGCAGAAAATGCCGGTGGGATTCTTGCTGTCGGGAGCGGGTCAAAGAATCCTCCCAGACTGATTCACCTCACCTACAAGCCGGAGAATGCTGCGAAGAAAATTGCTGTTGTCGGTAAGGGTATAACTTTCGACAGCGGCGGACTGAACATAAAGCCTGACAGCTACATGCTCACCATGAAGGGCGACAAAACCGGGGCGTGTAACGTTCTTGGTATCATGAAGGGCGTTGCGTCATTGGGGCTTAACGTTGAGGTTCACGGCTTCCTGACATGTGCGGAGAATATGCCTTCAGGAAGTTCATACCGTCCTGACGACATAATCACTGCACGTAACGGAAAGACGATAGAGATCAACAACACTGACGCGGAAGGAAGGTTAGTGCTTGCAGATGCTTTGTGTGTTGCGAGCGAGCTGAAACCCGACGTGATTATCGACATGGCGACACTAACGGGAGCTTGTGCCGTAGCTTTGGGGAAATACCGTGCAGGGCTGTTCTGCAATGATGATGAGCTTGCAGGGAAAATTCTTGCATCATCCGAAAGACGCGGAGAGCCTTACTGGAGAATGCCGCTTGAAGATGAGAATATTGCGGAGAGCCTTAAATCACCGTATGCTGATCTGGTCAATTCCGGAGAGAGATACGGCGGGGCAATATTTGCGGCGTTGTTCCTGAAAGAATTTGTTGCTGACGGCATAGCTTGGGCACATATGGACATTGCCGGGGTTGACTTCAACGACAAGGAACGCGGGATATACCCGAAAGGTGCAAGTGCTTTCGGTGTACGGACGTGCCTAGACTATATCGCCGGACTTTAAGTGATGAACTCTATACGTAGTTTCACCCCCCCCCCTATTATGTAAATTACGCAAATTAGTATACATACATACAGCAGATAGCCGTGAAGGTTTTGCAGATTTTGAGACTGTGAAGCCCTCACGGTTTTTTTATGCGCAGAATTAAGGAGGAATAAACATTATGGCAGTGATAGGAATGATAATTGCAGGAGGTTCTGGAACAAGAATGCACCAAGATATACCCAAACAGTTTTTGACTGTAGACGAACGCCCAATAATCATATATACGCTTGAGGCATTCGAGAGACACCCAGAAATTGACGCTGTATGTGTTGTGTGCCTTGAAGGCTGGGAACAGGTACTGGAGGCATACGCAAAGCAATTCAACATAAGCAAACTGAAACATATTGTACATGGGGGTGCAACAGGGCAGGATTCTGCTAGAAACGGTTTGTTTGAACTCGAAAAGTATTATGCCCCTGACGACATAGTGATGATTCATGATGGCATACGTCCTATGATTTCTTCTGAAATTATTTCTGACAGTATAAGAGTTACAAGAAAAAACGGCAATGCTGTAGCTGCTATATATTGCACTGAACCAATAGTAGAGACAAATGAAGGCATAGTATCATTAGGAATGACTTATCCTCGCGAGAAGCTCAGAAGAACACAGACACCTCATACGTTTTATCTGAAAGATATATGCAGTTTTCACCGTAAAGCACTGGAAGCAGGCATCACAAATTCTGTAGCTGCATGTACGTTAGTTATTGAAATGGGAGGACATGTATATTTTTCGGCAGGTTCAGAGAAAAATATCAAGCTGACAACAATAGATGATATTGACATATTCAAGGCACTCTTAAAGACGGAGAGGTCTTCATGGCTTAAATAGTCATTATGATATAATCGCCCTCAAATAAATCATAATGGAGGCTGAAAATTTGAGTGAAGTGAACTTGCGGAAAGTTGCTGTTGTAGGGTGCGGGTTCGTCGGCAGTGCAAGTGCATTCGCATTGATGCAGTCCGGGCTGTTCTCTGAGATGGTATTAATCGATGTTGACCATGAACGCGCAGAAGGGGAAGCTCTCGACATAGGACACGGAATGCCTTTGGCCAAGCCCATGCAGATATACGCCGGAGATTATGACGATGCCGCTGATGCCGCAATAACCGTAGTAACAGCCGGAGCGAACCAGAAACCCGGAGAGACGCGCTTAGACCTCGTGAAGAAGAATGTAACTATCTTCAAGTCTATCATGCCTGAGATCGCAAAACGCAACTGCGCCGGTGTAATGCTGGTTGTTGCGAACCCTGTAGACATTCTCACTTACACCGCAATAAAGTACAGCTGCATGAAACCTGAACGCATTATCGGTTCCGGGACTGTCCTCGATACTGCAAGGCTGAAGTATCTTTTAGGCGAGCATTTGAGCGTAGACAGCAGGAGCATTCACACGTACATTATCGGCGAACACGGAGACAGCGAATTTGCCGCATGGAGCATCACGAACGTATCAGGCGTTCCCCTTCATGATTTCTGCGAGATGAGAGGCCATCACAACCACGATGAAGCCATGAAGGAGATTGAGGATGGGGTACGGAACAGTGCCTATGAGATCATCAGGCGCAAACATGCAACGTATTACGGCATTGCTATGTCGGTGAAGAGGATTTGCGAGGCTGTGATACGCGACGAAAAATCAGTTCTGCCAGTGTCGAGTCTTATGGCGGACGTTTACGGCGTTAAGGACGTTGCGTTGAGTATGCCCGCCATTGTCGGCAAAGACGGTGTTGAAGACCTTATACCGTTAAGGCTCAGTGATGAGGAACAGGAAAAATTGCGCAGAAGTGCGGAAGTTCTAAGAGGTGTAATCGAAAGCATAATAATATAGAACAAACCCCCTGCCGTTTTTGACAGGGGATATTTTTTACAGCAGTACCGGAATGATCTTGCTTCCGACAAATTCAACAATATATCCTGCCAATACGCCGCAAACAACAGCCCCTGCACTAAGGAGCAATAACGCAATCTTCATATTCAGCGGAAGTTTGAACGGCACGAGCGAGGAATAATCGTAATCATCTCCCGGGAAGAACGCATCAGTTACGATAGGCAGCAAATATCCTGCCGTCAGCAGTGCACTCACCATCAGCACAATTATTCCTACAGTCCCTAAAGTCCCAAGCCCCAAAGCACCGTAAGCTATATACCACTTGGCCGTGAAGCCTCCCGTAACAGGAAGCCCTATCAGCGACACCGAAGCCAGCGCAAAACACGTCATAGTTATGGGCAGTTCCTTCCCGACTCCGCGCAGCTGGTCAGCATAATGATAGTTCGCACCTTCAAGCGTGAAGTAGATCACCACTCCTGCACTTAGGAACAGACAGCTTTTCGCCATAGCATGAGCCGCAATCTGCAGCACTGCACCTTGAATCCCGTCCGCATTCAGCAGCATCATCGCGAACACCACATATGATACGTTGCTCACGGATGACCATGCTATACGCTTCTTTAGGTGTTTCTCGGAATACGCCATCATTGAGCCGGTGAGTATCGTCAGGAGTGCCATGCAGATTATTGCAGCCTGAACCCACGTTCCACGCAGGAAATCAGCACCAACGACGTAATACACAACACGGAACATAGCTATAACCCCTGCCTTAGTGATGAGTCCGGAGAGTACTGCGCTTGCCGGTGTAGGTGCTACAGGGTGTGCCGTCGGAAGCCACGCATGAAGCGGAACGAGTCCTGCCTTTGCCCCGAAGCCGATTAGAGTCAGAAACGTTACCGTCAGTATCATGCCCTCGTTGTGTTCTGCCGTGATTCGTGCCATGTCCAGAACTCCGCCGGGCGTGAAATCCATTGAGATCCCGTAGACCTGAAAGAAGAAGAATCCCCCTAATGCCAGAGCCGCACCGGTCAGAGAGTACAGCAGGTATGATATTGTTGCGCGTATTGCCTCTCTCTGCTGTGAGTGCATGACTAACGGAAGAGTCATAAAGGTCATCAGCTCATAGAACAGGTACAGCGTGAGGAGGTTTGCGGCACATGCAACACCTATAAGAATCCCGAATGTTGAGAGGAAGAAGCAGTAAAATCTGTCGACAGGAGGACGGCGGCGCAGATACTCGAATGCGTACAGTGTAACCAGAGGCCATATGAACGCTACAAGACATGCGAAGGCTCTTGCAGGATAATCGAACCGGAAAGCTATAGACAGCGTTTCAGTTACCCGCCATAACGTAATCAGCTCGTCATGCGTGATGAATGCGGCAAGGAATGTGATTATTGCCGTGAAGAATGTCATAACGCCAACATAAATGTGCCTGTCCTCAAAGATAGGGCGCGAGAATAATGCGAATCCCGTCAATATCGGAAACAATACAGGTGCTAATGTCAGATATGTGTTGCTGGTCATCATAATACGTTCACCCCCCGCGTAATGAGTCTGAGCAATGGCATGAAGAATAATCCAAGATAGAAATTCAGCGCAAGAAATATACTCATTGAGATTTTATATAACCGTGTCGGTGCAGGAGTGTCCGCAATAACATTCCGCCTGTGAGTCAGGATAACTATTACTGCAGGAACGTAATATAACGCATTTAGTACGGAGCTTGCAGCCAGTGCCGCCAATGAGAACACCACGAACGGAGAATCGAACGAGGCCAGCATCAATGACATTTTAGACGAGAACCCCGCAAATGCCGGAACTCCCATCATCGAACATGCACCGGCGATCATTCCGAGTCCTGCCCACCTGTTAGCGTAGAACGTTCCCATAAGCGCGTGAAGCCCCTTTTTGTGTCCTGCGGCAGTGCTCAAACCTCCGGCAGAAGTGAACAGCATCGGCTTTATGCTTGCGTGTATGATTATGTGCAGACATGCGGCGGCTATTCCTGCTGTAGTGTTCAGGCCAAGACCGAGAAATATATACCCTACCTGTGCAACAGATGACCATGCTATCATTCGCTTTATGTTCGTCTGCCTCAGCGCGTGAACTGATCCCATAATCATTGCTGCAACACCGAGAATGAATATCACCGTGTCCATTCCCAGAGCGTGAATGACATCAAGCCCGAATACCCTGCAGTATATTTTGATGAGCAAAAATATATGTCCCTTGAGGATCAATCCCGACAATACAGCACTTGAAGCATTCGTTGAAGTTCCGTGCGCATCAGGAAGCCAGAAAGCGAACGGGTATAACGCGCTCTTTACGGCAAGCCCCGTTGTGATCAGTGCAAGCGAGACGGTCAGGGGTATCATATAGTTTTTCGTTATCACGATGACCTGAATCGCCTCGTGCATGTTCTGCATCAGCAAATGCCCGGTCAGATCGTACAGCATACATATAGCAATCAGCACCAGTCCTGACCCAACAAGGCTCATGACCAGATAGCGCAGTGCGGCCCGTACTGTCTCTGCACTCTCCTTAGCGGCAACAATCCCGCAGGCTGCCATAGTCGTAATCTCAATGAACACATAGCCCGTGAAAAGGTCATTAGTGTAGGTGAGTGCAAGAAGCGATGCCGTCAATAAGTTCATGAGCACACAGAATACCTGCCTCCTGCCCGGTGCAATGTCCTCTTCAGTTGATGAGAAGTTGCCGAGAAGGGATAACAGCATCACGATACAGAACGACAGCGACAATACAGCCTCAAGAGGCCCGGCGCGTAACTCATTGCCCCAAGGTGCCGGGAAATGCCCCATAGGGAAATTGAATGCTATTGACTGTGAACCGTTCGTGAGAGAGTAGAGCAGGTATGCAGACATCACAGCAACTATTGCAATAACCCAGCACGATAACTTTTCGGGTATCCTGTTTCTGACGGGAAGCACTGGAGTAATTATCGCGGCAATCATGAGCAGAAATATACTCACGAAAGGAATATTGAACGCAAAAATATTCGTCATCACAGCACTTCCTCTTCCGATTCCGCATCAATGATCTGACTCTCAAGTTCTGCCTGTTCGTTAGTCATTCGTAACAATGCTTCATCTATATTGAGTGTCCCGTAATTCTCATACAGCTTCAGGGTCAGAGCCAGAGCAAAAGCCGTAACGCTTACACTGACGACTATACCTGTGAGAACCAGACCTGCCGGGACAGGATTGACGTAAACGTCCGGGTTAGTGATCCAGCCTCCTGAACCATTCTCCAGAAGTATTGGTGCTGCCCTGCCTTCAACATAGCCTTTAGCGGCAAGAAAGAGATATACGGCAGTATCCATAATGTTCAGGCCGATAATCTTTTTGATGAGGTTTCGCTGAAGCAATAAGTTAGTGAGTCCTATTCCCGAAAGAATTACAGCGGCGGCCTCATAGTGATTGAGCAGTAATTTTTCCAGCATTCTATATTTCCTCCTCCGTGAATAAGGCATAAAACCCGTAAAGTGTCCCTGCAACAATCAGACCTACGCATATATTAAGAGGAAGGATTAAACCTCCGCTGAGAATGTCGCCGATTGTTCCTCTGGGTATGATTGAATGAAGCTGGTTTGCACCGGTGAAGAATGAATAGCCTTTGGAGAGTGCGTAAATCATCAGTGCTGTTGAGCTTGAGACAATGAATGTACGCTCATTGAAGAACTCGTGAACACGCTCAAACCCGAAGGCATTTGCGCAGAGTATCAATGCCGTGCTGAGTATTGCCCCTCCGGAGAATCCTCCCCCCGGCGACAAGTGCCCGTTGATGACGACAACACAGCCCATCATGAGAATTGCAGGAATGGACAGCGAGGCAACTCCACGCAGAATCACATCATCTTTGCGGAAGACATGAAGGCGCGGTGATGGCGGAGTGATCTTGTTGCGCCGTGATGCACCGAGAATCATCAGTACGCTTACGGCGGCAGTGAAGAGCACAGCAGATTCCCCGAATGTGTCGAATGCCCTATAGTCCAGAATCAGCCCGGCTACAATGTTCTGCGCTCCCGTCTCACGTCCTCCATGCTGTACGTACCTGCGCACTACCTCATTATTTGCGGGGTTGCGTTCATGCCCGAACGGCGGAAGTTCCGAGACCGTGAAGAGCAGCAATGACACGATCACAATGCACGTCAGCACGCTCAATCCTGCGTATAGTATCCTGAACAGGTGCAGGCCGTGAATCTCCAGCCACTGATTATAGCGTTCCTTGAGTGTTGCCTCATGGAAGCGGGAATATCTGTCATCCGGTTTCTGCGTGAACGGCAGATCCGGCGGGGGGTCTGGAGGGATTACTTCATTTTCCGGGCGCGGGCCGTTTCCCATTACCCAGTTGAAGAATGATAACCATATAGCTTTTAGTTC
>CAJOES010000058.1:0-12051 GCA_905233455.1 uncultured Synergistales bacterium
GTAAAATTGACTATTGCGTTTTTATCTTTGCAGGTTTATCATTCCCCGCGTTTTGAATTAGCACTAGTTATCATTGAGTGCCATTAAGATTAAAGGAGATATTGATATGAAACTGAAACCGTTAGGCGACAGAATAGTTGTAAAAGTTGTAACACGCGACGAAAAGACCAAAGGCGGAATCCTTCTTCCCGACACAGCGAAAGAGAAACCCACTGAAGGCGAAGTTATAGCAGTAGGAACGGGCAAAGTTCTCGACAACGGACAGAAGCAGCCTGTAGAAGTCAAAGTAGGCGACAGAATAATATTCAGCAAGTACGCAGGAACAGAAGTTACAGTAGACGGCGAAGAACTCGTAATCTTCAGCGAGAGGGACGTACTCGCAATCATCGAGAAGTAAGCAGGAGGGAAAATTAATATCATGGCAAAAATACTTTCATTCAACGAAGAAGCAAGAAGGGCAATGCTTCGCGGCATAGACAAAGTTGCAGATACAGTAGGCGTAACACTTGGGCCTAAAGGGCGTAATGTTGTGCTGGAGAAGAAGTTCGGCTCGCCCACAATCACCAATGACGGCGTAACCATCGCAAAAGAGATCGAGCTTGAAGATCCTTTCGAGAATGCCGGCGCACAGCTCCTGAAGGAAGTTGCATCAAAGACCAACGATATAGCCGGAGACGGAACGACAACAGCAACAATATTCTCACGCGCTATTATCCGCGAGGGCATGAAGAATGTTGCAGCTGGTGCAAACGGAATGCTTATGCGTCAGGGAATCGAGAAGGCTATTGATTTCGTTGTTGAGGAACTCAAGAAGCAGAGCACTCCAGTAAAGGAAAAAGAGAAGATCGCGCAGGTTGCATCAATCTCCGCAAATGACTCGGCAGTAGGCGCACTCATCTCTGAAGCTATGGCCAAAGTAGGCGAGGACGGCGTTATCACCATTGAGGACAGCCAGACAGTAGGAACAACGCTTGAGATGGTTGAAGGACTCCAGTTCGACAAGGGATATATCAGCCCCTACATGGTAACTGACAGCGAGCGCATGGAAGCAAACTTTGATGATGCGTATATCCTCATTCATGACGCAAAGATCAGCAACATCAAAGACCTTCTGCCCATACTGGAAAAGGTTGTGCAGACGGGCAAGCCGTTAATCATCATTGCGGAGGACGTAGAAGGCGAGGCTCTTGCTACACTGGTCGTCAACAAACTGCGCGGCGTAATGCAGGTTGCGGCAGTGAAAGCTCCCGGCTTCGGCGACAGAAGAAAGGCTATGCTTCAGGATATAGCTATTGTTACCGGCGGCACTGTGATTAGTGAAGAGACAGGTATGAAGTTCGAGAACACTGAACTCAACATGCTTGGCCGTGCAAAGAAAGTCAAGATCACGAAGGAAGACACCACCATTACTCAGGGTGCTGGCGACAAGGACGAGATCCGCAAGCGTGCCGGACAGATCCGCAAAGAGATTGAGGACTCAACGTCAGATTACGACAAGGAGAAACTTCACGAGAGACTCGCAAAGTTAGTCGGCGGTGTTGCAGTGATTCAGGTGGGATCAGCCACAGAGACCGAACAGAAGGAACTCAAGCACCGTATCGAGGACGCACTCAACGCTACCCGCGCGGCA
The DNA here is from genome assembly GCA_905233455.1 of uncultured Synergistales bacterium. Lineage (GTDB taxonomy): Bacteria > Synergistota > Synergistia > Synergistales > Aminobacteriaceae > JAFUXM01. The sequence goes on from CAJOES010000058.1 coordinate 1,631, forward strand.
GTAGAAGAAGGCATAGTTGCTGGCGGCGGAGTTGCGGCACTGAACTGCGCAACATCACTTGAACCGTTCGTGGAGAAACTTTCAGGCGACGTGAGGACCGGTGCAAGGATCGTCCTTGATGCACTGAAAGCACCGCTGTACCTCATCGCAGAGAATGCCGGCTATCAGGGTGATGTAGTTGTTGAGCGTGTCAGAAGCGAGAAGATCGGGCACGGCCTCAATGCGGCAACCGGTGAGTATACCGACATGGTAGCTGCGGGAATCATTGACCCCGTGAAGGTTACGCGCTCGGCACTCCAGAACGCTGGAAGCATTGCCGCTATGGTTCTGACCACTGAAGGAATCGTTGCGGACAAGCCGGAGAAGAAAGACGCTGCTCCCGCAATGCCCGGCGGTATGGACGGCATGGGCGGAATGTATTAATCCGTTACAGGAACATAAAAAACAACAGTCCCGAAGGTGCAGCAGCCTCCGGGATTTTATTTTGCCGACATAATATAGCTGTTCAGTGCAGAAATACAGCTGTCTATACACAGCTTGTAGCTCTCTTCCCTGTCTGCCGGGAAATGCGAAAAGTATCCGGCCTCCTCGTGTGCCACAAACCCGTGCATAATGCTCCGTAAGACTCTCTGCCAGTGTATTTTTTCCTGCACGTTAAGATCATAATCATCAAGCACCTGCATTATTGGTTCTGTAATCATCACTGCTTTTTTCTCTAAAAGCTCATTTGACATGTTAGGCATAGACATAATCACCCTGTACAGCCCGGGATGATCAAGCGCAAATTTCCTGTATGACCACGCAAGAGCAGCAACCGCCTCGTCCCCGTGAAGACTGCTTACGGCTTTTAGCTGTTCTTCCTGCTGAAGTGAAAGCGCGTAAAGCCCCGTTTCCGTTATCACCTCGTCCATTCCTGAAACATGCTTATAGAGCGAGGCTGTTTTTACTCCTAACGTTTCAGCCAAAAGGTGCATGGAAAATTTATCAAGCCCGTATTTCTCCGTGAGTTCTGCCGCAGTCAGTATAATCATTTCCCTTGTAATCCCTTTATGATACACAGCAAAAAACCTTCCTTCTGCATACAAATAAAAAACGGCAATCACCAGATTATCCCCGCCGCGTAAAGTCCCGGAATAGCTTTGCCATCAGCATTAAGCACCCTTCCGTCCATGCCGGTAATTATTCCGCCGTAATTGCCTCTCGTCATGTCGTATTCACGGACAGCGTAATATGTCCCGTCATCAATGGCACTGAGATATTCAGGCTTCTTCCCGCAGTCCTCATCGATCCCCTTTGCGCACAGTTCGTTGTAGCGTTCTATTGTTGCTTTGAGCTTGGCCGGGTCTATTCCCATATCCTTAGCTAATGCCTCAATGGAATTTTCCTTGTAGGCAAGAATAACTTTGCTTCCTTTTGCTGTCGATGCCATATACTGTTCAAGGTGCAGGTAGTTATTCGCTATCTCCTGATCCATAACAACCCAGCCTCCGTTTGCCTTTCCGTCATTGATGAAATATATCATCTGGTCATGAGTCCCGGCAGTCTCAGAGATCGGGCGTTCTCCTCTGTCATTCACCAACAGGCAGTTATAGGGATATGAATTATTGCGCTGGCCTATTGTCGGCATGTCTGAAGGGTTCGGTGAAAATACACCGCTCATTGATTCGTTGAATGCGTAAGTCCCTGCACCCATAGCACGAGCCATGATTATTCCGTCTCCGTTGTCGGAATTCTGGGAAGCTGTGTAGTTCATGTACGCTGCAGGAGCAAGTTCCTTCGTCAGTTCCCTGTTCCTGCTGAAGCCTCCTGTTGCGAGGATTACGGCCTTAGCGTGAAATGTCTTCACCCCGCGCTTAGTCTCGCACACAATGCCGGTTACGTTACCGTTAGAGTCAGAAAGAAGCCTTGAGGCCGGGGTATTGAGGTATATATCTACCCCTATCTTCTGCAGGTTAGCTTCAAGTGCCTTTATCATCTTTTCTCCGCCCTTAGCGTCAGATTTCACGGAAGCAAGGTGAATTGTCTCTGCATTCTTCACGGCCTTATCTGAGGCTTTCGGGAAAACGAATGATGCTTTAGCGTCAAAATCGTATTCAAGTCCTGCATCACGGAGCATAGCCAGAGCTTCAGGAGCAATATCCATCATGGCATTAACCCTCTCTTCGCTGACCTGATTCCGTTTCTGTATCTTGTTGCGCCTTATCCAGTTAGCCTTGAATGCCGCCTTGCCTTCATCATTCTCTGCAGCAAGGAATATTCCTGATGCGAATATTGACGTTCCTCCCATTATTCCGAGCTTCTCGACCAGTGCAACGCTGGCACCGTCATTACGTGCCTTCATTGCCGCAGAGATTCCCGCTATCCCTCCGCCTACAACAACGACATCATATGTGAATTCCTCGTCTTTCACCTCAATGGGAATATTGCGCTTCTGCCATTCCGGAACATCTGCACCGGCTTGCTTCAGTGCGTCAGATACAGCCATTATCATTGCGTAGCTTGAGACTGTTGCACCGGAAACACCGTCAAATTTCAGACTTTGAGTGCCAATGATCCTGTCCTTCATGATATTCAACGCTATATCACCGACTCCTGCTGTTTCGTTCTCGCTGTCGATAGTGATTGCGGTAATTGCCTTGCCGTCAACAGTAACGGACACTTTCACTTCCCCGTCCATGCCTCTTCCTGTGCCGGTGTAAGTACCGGGCTTCATGTCGGCGAGGGCCGGGACACTAAGCAGAGCAAGAGCAAGACAGACCAATAATATTTTCTTCATAACACTGATACCTCTTGAAAAGATTATTGGAGCATGATAAAGCTAACAAACAGAAAAGCCCCGAAGGTCTATAATGCCTCCGGGACTTTTTGATGAGAAATATTCAGCCTACCTCATACGCAACGCCTTTGTTACTGCCTCATTTATAGCTTCTTCCATCTCAGAGCGTGTTACGTACTCTGCATGTTCTTTGCGTTCCTGCTTTTTGTCCCTGTACATTTCACGGAACATAGGAGCAAGAGTTACCATATAACCCACTATGGCAACAACCAGAGCCATTATCGCGAATCCCCAATATACGGAAGTCTGCAGGTGTGCTATATCGTGGGCATTAAGCTGTATATCATGTTTAATTTCCACGATTTCAGCTTTCAGGCCGTCAACATCCTTTCTTAACTGCACGAGCTGGCCGTTTATCATCTCGAACCTCTCTGCGTTGTTTTTCTCCGACGCATCAAACCTAGAATTTATCAGCTCGATTATTACTCTGTCATCACTGGTCATTCATCATCACCTCCTCCTTCTTCACCGTCATCATTATACTTGCCGTACCAATGCTCCCAAAGCATGAGATTCGGATAGCTCTCGTAATATTCCCTGCATCCCGTGAGATCCTTATACATGTACATTAAGTTTATGGCTATGTCCTCATCATGAAAGTTATCATCATCAAAACGTCTCTTGAAACCGTATGCGTTCATGACTGCCTCATCGTTATGCTTATGGGCTTTGCGGAGTTCCGGCGGCATCGTGCGCTCGTCATAGAGATCTGCAAGCGTGCTCTTAGGGTAGAGTTTTCTTGCGTCAAGTATCTCCTGTGCTGTCCGTTCAACCGCCCTGATGACGGCATCAGAGATTGAAGGCCAGGGAAATGCGTTGTAGTCTATCGTGTTGCTGTAGCTGAAATCCATTCTCAGCCTTCCGCTTATATGCCGCACCCATGACATATGAACGGAAGAATTCAGGATCCCGAACTGATACAGCGTTGCATTTTCACACACAAAAAGTTTGTCGCCCGCTATAACATCAGGACTAAGCCATTCAATAGGTATATACCTTCTTGCTGATGATGATACTTTAGGTATTGCAAGATAATTAGTTTTGCATTCGCGAGGAGCAAGGAACAGCATAGGTTTGTCTGCCGCCCTCTGCGCAGCTTTCGATTTGCTCGACAGCCTGAATTCACGCACCTTCCCGATTCTCTCAAGGATACGGGGAAACTTCCGAATGTCTGCAGGTTCAGCACCTACAAGCCATAAGCACCACCGGTAATGCCTGTTGATGAAATCCCTTCCCATCATGAACGGACGCAAAAAGGGTTCAGCATTCGGATACAGCCTCAGCAGTTCATCTTTCTCTTCGGCCGTCATGATGAGATTTCCGCCGTCTACCGGATCAGCTCCGCGCTTCAGTACAGGAACATTACACAAAGGTTTAGCGTGAATACCTATGATGATATTCGGCCCTTCAAAAAGATACGGGTTAATATTACCTGCCCATGGAGGAGCAGGGACAAATACATTCCGCCCGGCAAATGCTCCCCTGAATTCCCAGTACTGTCCCTCATCATCACGCCTGAATTTTGATGGTACAAGTTTCGGTTTGTTATCTTCACCCGTCTCAAACAATAACATTTATGCTGTCCTCTGAGATATTCCCCTCATAGCGCATATTGCCCAGTCAGTATTTACGTTCGTTACAACGCTTCCGCAGTATTCGCACTGTGCCGACGCATTGAGCTTCAACGGCGCGCCGCAGTGAGGACACACAGCCGCCTTCTGTTCTTCCGCTTCGGGCTGTGTGATAGTGCCTGACTTCCTGCACATGTCAATCTCATACTCCATGAATTTCTCGGTGTCCATGTCTCCGGATAACACTTTGCCGGTTCTGTCGTCGAGCGTGTATGACGTTATGCGTGAGTTCAGCCCAATGGTGATATAGTCATATCCTGATGACTGCCTCCAGCCGATGAGATTCACGCCGAGCACAGCAATATTCTCGGTGTAATCCGTTCTTCCGTGCTTCCTGAACTGATCCAGCTGCCTGTCCATCTGCGAATAAAACTCGTCGGTCATGTACGGCCTTAGGCTTGATATGTCCTTAGCGTGCCATGTGTCCTGCATTTGAACGTAAAGGTTAGCCATAAGGTTTGTGATCTTTCCGCCGTCAAAATTCGGATCAAGCGATAAATATTCGTCCATAGGATTTAACGTGATTTCCGGAGCATTCAGTACAACTTCACGGTTCTTCCTGGCCTTCCTGCGCGTGAATATCCAGTACAGGAAGAATATCAGGAACACGAAGCCTATACCCATGCAGGTTGCAGTGTCATCGTCGGTGAACTCGTCATCCGAATTCTTGTCGGTACTTGTGGCAGTGGAACGCAGGGAGTTCGCGGCAATTCCTGATGCCAGCGGTATGGCCGTTGAAGTCCGGGTTGTTGCCGTTCGTGATGGCGTATAGGTGCGTGATGGGGCTGAAGTTTTGCGCGTTGATGTTGACGTTGAACGGGTTGTGCTGGAACTGCTGCTCTTGCTGCTTCTGGTTGAGCTTCGGGATGTTGAGTAGTTTGACTTCCCGGAGAAGCTGCCGAAGTCGGGCCAAGCTGTGCCGGCGAACAGTAAAAGGTTGAGTATCAGCAGTGCAGTCAAAAATTTCTGTTTCATGTGTAAATGATTCCTCCTTCAAGTGATGCTGTAATTATACGCATAAAAAAAGGAAGCCTGAAACCTTTTACTTCAGCTTCCAGTGATGCAAAAGTTTTTACCGTGAGAGAAATTCACAAAGTCATATAATGAATGGTGGCGCGAAACAATAAACAAACGCCGCAATAACATATAACATCAAAGAATAACGCAATAACATTAACCATGAACCAGAGGATTCGAACCTCATTGCCATTTAAAAGTTTTGAGCTTCCCTCACGGAAGGAATAAAGCTAAATATCTACCTCAAACTTTACTGAATTGTTCAGGACATCTAATGCCGTCTGCGCTCTGGACAGTTCATCGGAGACATTATTATAATCCCGTTTGGCCTGTTCAGTGTCATAGTTGGTGTAGGTGTACTCAATGATATTCGCAACCCTCACGACTTCCCTGACTTTAGCGAGCCTGTTAGCCATTGCGGAAAGTTTCTGCTTTTTGCGCGTGAGCTGCGGAATGTACACCAGCATCATATCAACCGTCATGCTGAATCCCGGAACTTCATGCGTCATATTGAATGTGCTGATTGCGTGCTTCACTGTCCGTATCTGTGAGTCTATCGCATCAAGTTTTGCCTGCACAGCTGCGTAGTCGTATTCAGGCCGTGCAGTCTCTGTGTCCTCATTGACGGCGGCACGGAAAGTACAGCTCTGTGATTCCTGTGCTTCAAGCGATGATCTCTCCTCGTTAAGTCTCCGGAGTAATTTTGCGGCTTCGGCTGAGGTGCATTGCATGATTTATATGTTCTCCTCCATGAAATTTATTGCAGTGATTATAGCATTGAGTTGACAAAATCGGGGGAGACGGTTAAAATCTCTTTCGTTGTTCCACAATAGCGCAATCGGCAGCGCGGATGACTGTTAATCATTAGGTTCCAGGTTCGAGTCCTGGTTGTGGAGCCAAAAAATTTTTTCTCTGACATTAACGAGCCCTCGCAGGAATGCGGGGACTTTTTTATATCCTTTCATATGCGCATTTATGATTTCCGGTGAATTAAATTCATTCCTTGATTTTGACGGTGCAAGGGTTTAATCTTTCACGCGAAAAAATCAGCAGTAAATTATGGAGTGAGACAAGTAAATTATGCTCATTAAGATAATATTAGTAGTGATATTTTTCGGCATCATGCTCGGAATAGGCCTGTACTGCCGGAAGCATTCAACGGACGTAAGCGGCTTTGTACTCGGCGGAAGAAGCGTCGGCCCGTGGCTCACGGCATTTGCATACGGCACGAGCTACTTTTCGGCTGTCGTGTTCGTGGGATATGCGGGGCAGTTCGGCTGGCGTTACGGCATCGCGGCAACATGGGCAGGACTCGGAAACGCATTCATAGGGTCTCTTATGGCCTGGGCAGTTCTCGGCAGAAGGACGCGCATAATGAGCCAGTATCTTTCGAGCGCAACAATGCCGGACTTCTTCGGGAAAAGATTCAGCAGCAACCCGCTCAAGATAGCCGCATCAATCATCTGCTTCATATTCCTGATACCCTACACGGCTTCACTGTATAACGGCTTGAGCAGGCTGTTTGGAATGGCATTCAGCATAGATTACTCAATATGCGTCATAGCTATGGCAGTATTGACGGGAATATATGTTGTTGCAGGGGGATACATGGCTACGGCGATCAACGACTTCATACAGGGAATAATAATGCTTATCGGCATAAGTGCTGTAGTTCTTGTAGTGCTCTCCAGCAAGGGAGGATTCCTGAATGCACTTGCAGGGCTGGCGGAAATTCAGGACACTCACGCGGCGACGGCATTAGCGAAATCACCCGGCATATTTGCATCATTCTTCGGGCCTGATCCCGTAAATCTTCTGGGAGTTGTGATATTGACGAGTCTCGGAACATGGGGACTGCCTCAGATGGTACAGAAATTTTACGCGATAAAGAACGAGGGCGACATCAATAAGGGCACGGTAATATCAACGTTCTTTGCCCTTGTTGTTGCAGGAGGCTGTTACTTCCTGGGCGGTTTCGGAAGGCTCTTCACATCACAGCTTGACCCTTCAGGAATAGGCGTACCCGTTGAAGGTTATGATTCAGTCATTCCCGTAATGCTGTCGAATTTGCCGGATCTGCTCATTGCCGTTGTCGTGATTCTGGTGCTGTCTGCGTCAATGTCAACGCTGTCATCACTGGTGCTTGCTTCAAGCTCAACACTGACATTAGACCTTCTGAAGGATCACGTGATAAAGGATATGGACGAGAGGAAGCAGGTTTACATCATGAGGGTGTTAATCATAATCTTCATAGCTGTATCGGTTGTGCTTGCGTTAATTCAGTACAAATCAAACGTAACATTCATAGCGCAGTTAATGGGCGTGTCATGGGGAGCATTGGCGGGGGCATTCTTAGCACCTTTCATGTACAGCCTATATTGGAAAGGAGTAACGAAAATGTCATGCTGGGTGAATTTCATCTTCTCCAGCGTAGTAATGGTGGCAAATATATTCGTCCGTCCGGAGTTCCCGCCCCTTCTCCAGTCGCCGATAAATGCAGGAGCTTTCTGTATGCTTGCAGGGTTCGTTATCGTGCCTGTTGTGAGCCTCATCACGCCGAAGCCAGACCGCAAATTCCTTGATGATGCCTTCTCATGCTACACGAAGACTGTAACTGTGAGGCAGTCCAGCGCGCTTGCAGATGACTAGGATAACAGACATACATACGCACACATTTCCGGACAAGATAGCTTCACGGGCAATAGATACCCTGAAGGGCAAAAGCCACGCAGAAGCATTCACTGACGGAACGGTAAAGATGCTCGCTTCTTCTATGCAGGAGGCGGGCATTTCGTGTTCTGTTGTACAGCCAGTTGCGACGAATCCCCGTCAGGTTGTGCACGTCAATGATTCATCCATACGGCTCAACGATTCCGGCAGCGGGATAATGTCTTTCGGCTGTATGCACCCGGATTTTGACGGCTGGGCGGAAGAATTATCGCGTATACGTGATGCTGGGCTGAAGGGGATAAAGATTCACCCGGTCTATCAGGGAGTCCCTGCAGATGATGCACGGTACATACGCATATTGAGACGGTGCGGGGAGCTTGGCCTGCTCGTGCTGATTCATGCGGGGTGGGATATAGGCTTTCCCGGAAATGACTGCGCACTGCCGGGGAAGATACACCGTGCCCTGAAGGAGTCCGGAGATGTCCGCGTGATTCTTGCGCATATGGGCGGGTGGAGGGCATGGCGGGAGAGTCTGGAGACATTCGCGGAAGGCAATGCGTATATTGATACGGCGTTCTCTCTGGGCGAGTTTGTGCCGAACGGGGACGGGTATTACGCCAGCCGTGAAGAGTGCATGATGCTTGACGCTGAAGAGTTCGTGAAGATGGTGCGGGCTTTCGGGGCTGAACGTGTGCTTTTCGGGAGCGATTCGCCTTGGGCATCACAGAAAGATACTGTGAGGAGCATTGAGTCCCTGCCATTGACTGATGATGAGAAGATGAAAATATTTTGTGGGAATGCAGCGAAACTTCTCGGCCTTCAATAATCGCATATTAATCACAGCTCTTCATGCTGTAATTCATGATACGGACTGATATTGCGTTATATTTTTGTAGCTGAAAATGTAGTTGAAAAAAATTTCCTCCCCGTGTAATCTATGCAGGGAGGTTTTTTATGAGCACTATAATACAACGAAAAATCAACAATGCAATATACGCAATAGAATCTACAAGTTACAGGGACAAAAACGGCAGGCCAAGAACAAAGCAGAGATCTTTAGGCCGTATTGATGATGACGGGGTACTAATCTCATCGAAGCGCAAACTTCCCGCACAGATAGAGAAAGTACGGACAATCACAACGAAATTCATAATCAGGGACAAAAAAAATTCCCCTGCACCGGAAGGAACAGAGGAAAATCAATAACTGTTTCAGCCTTTATACACCATAGGGATCAGGAACGCTTCAGCAACTTCATCTGCCATAGCCTTGCCTTCAAGAATCTCAAGCAGTTTCAGCGCAAAGAACGGGGTAACCGCCGGGCCTCTTGCAGTCGTAATGTGCCCGTCAGTCTCGACTATATGTTTGCCGATTACCGCGCCAGTGAGATGCTTTTCGAGTCCCGGATAGCACACAGCAGTCCTGCCGTGAAGTATGCCGGCCTTGCCCAGTGCCGCAGGAGCAGCGCATATAGCACCGATGAGCTTCCCTTCGGCATCATACTTCTTCACGAGTTCCTGAAGCCCCGCATGATTGGCGATCTCCAGAGTTCCGCCCGGCAATATGATCATGTCGAACTTTTCGCCCTTCACCGCATCGAACATTGCATCAGCACGCACGGGAATCTTGTTCTTGCTGATTACTTCCTGCCGCCCGGTAAGCGAGGCCGTAGTAACTACAACTCCGCCCCTGCGCAGAATATCTACTGTCGTTAATGCTTCAGTCTCCTCGAAACCGTCTGTGAGGAATATTGCTGCTGTCTTCATATTTATATTTCACCTCATTGGAATATTTTTTAGATTTTAGCACATAAGCAGCTTGATTATGCTTTCCTGAAGTGATGATATAATTCAAACAGTAAAGGAGGTAATCATATGGGATTTGGCATTAAGAGAAGAATAAAACAATATTTCAAGCTCTACAGGCAAGCATCATCTGATAAGCATAAGATTATTTACGACCTTGATGAACATTACAAACGTATATTTCAGATAAAAGGCGATACATACGAGAGCATTACGCTTCCTGAAGTCTACAGATTTTCACGTGAAGCTAAAATAGAAGCATACAGTCAGGCAATGAATATCTATGCTCTTGATAATGCAAACGTTTCGTGCAGTTCTGATATTATACAGACCGATGAAGGCGTTGTATGGGATAAAGCATATGCTCCATTGTTCCCTAAAACAGTCCCGTTTGATGCTAACTTAGTGGACTACGATAAAGATTATGTGTGGCTGAATAAAATCAATACGAAAATATACGTA
>CAJOES010000058.1:12079-23919 GCA_905233455.1 uncultured Synergistales bacterium
CGCTGAATTATGGTCTCACTTCTTCATACAATTCGCCGCTAAAATGTCATTCGCTAAATCAGCCGGTCTGCTAAAAGATAATATAACCGTAATAATACATGCAAAAGAAGATCCTCACGCAAAAGAGTTAGCCGAAAATTATCTTAAAAAATTTAATGTCAATATTATGTATGCTGAACCCGGTAAGGTTTACTGCTTTGAACATTTATACTTTATTCCTACTGCTGTACGTTATCCCAATCACGCTTTTTATTTGATGCCTGAAGACTGCATATTCCCATCTGTTACTAAAGAGGCAATGAAAGAATGTCTGGTAGAACCTTACGCGGACATTATATCGGACAGCAGCACAGCAGATTCACCGAAGAAAATTTATCTTGCCAGGCGAGGAACATACAGAACTATGATTAACTGGCAGGAAGCAGAAAACTTTTTCATTAAAGAAGGGTTTACTGTCATTGAGCCTCATAAAATGACTCTGCCCGAAAAGATAAAATGTTTTCACGGTGCTGAATATGTCATTGGCCCAGCCTCTTCAGCATTCATGAATATAATTTGGTGCAAGCCTAACGCTAAGGTTATGGCAATGTCTAATTATTGCAGGTGTCTTGAAGCTACGGGAGCGGAAATAGCTGCTATTGCCGGTGCTAAGTTGATGTTAGTTACAGGAGAAGACAAAGAGAAAGATGGCTGTCATTCTTCATTTGTGATTCCGACTGAAAAGATTCGTGAGGCATATAGCTACTTGCAGGGTGTATAAAAAATTCCCCCAGCCTTAAAGACTGAGGGAACAATATATATCTATCTGTATCAGTTATTCAGGACGCACATTAATTCCGCGCTCCTCGTCAGTGCCCGGTATCAGCGAGTCGCAAATCGCCGCGCAAATCCCTGCAACAGCCATCGGTGTCTTGAGCACTGCCCATATCATGCCGCCGACTGTCTGCAGGAACTGACTGCTGGCAGGATCAATGAACAGTGCCTTATTCTGATCCACCCAGCCCGGAAGGCCTAAAGCCATCAGGAACGAGAACCCTACGATCAGTATATTTCTCTGGCTTCCCATATCTGCACGCATGAGCACCTGAATACCCATTGCGCCGATCGTGCCGAAGAGTGCTATATATGCTCCTCCGATTATCGGTGAAGGCATCGTTGCAATCAGCGCGCCAAGTTTCCCGATAAAGCTCATGAGTATAAGCAGTACCGCGCCCGTTCTCACAACCCAGCGTGAAGCTACCCCCGTAAGACCTATAAGCCCGATATTCTCCGTGTATGACGTTGTGCCGACAGAACCGAACAGCCCCGACAGTGCACAGCATAAGCCTTCAGCACCGATTCCCCTGCTGATTGTTGCCGCGTCAGGGTCAGAAATCCCGGAAGCATACGACACCGAATGATAGTCGCCGATACTCTCAATCATTACCGCGAAGAATCCTGCAAGCAGTGCAGTGATTGCCATCATGCTGAACTTCGGCGCGCCCCAAGGCATTATCACTGTCCGTATATCCCTGAGCCACGGTGCAGCTTCAACGTTTGCGAGGTTGATGAATGCAGGGTGTTCCGGCGAGAATGTCCCGCTTACAGAGAGGCCAAGACACACCAGATACGTTATGACGATCGCGAGAAGCACCGCAAATATGTTTATGTACTTGCTCTTGATGACGAGGCTGAATACGAATACCAGTATCACAACAGCAAGTGATACCGGCCAATACTTTGCGGCATTCCCGGATATTGCCGTGTCATAGAGCGAGAAGCCTATAGCCATTATTGTCGGGCCGATTACTACGGGAGTGATTACCCGGCGGATTACTCCTACGATCCTGCTGTAACCGATGATCGAAAGAATGATACCGCCTACGATCAAGCCTCCTGCCATATGCTGCATTATCGTTTCTGCTCCCTGAGCCTTGTAGAGAGCTATTACAGTCATTACCGAAGGGATAAAAGAAAAGCTCGATCCCTGTACTATTGGTAGTCCTGAACCGAGCTTTTTGTTTGTCTGAATTAGTGTTGCTACTCCCATTCCGAAATATACGCAGGATATTAATGAAGCTATTTGGAGGGGAGTCATTCCCATTGCGGGACCGAATATTAAAGGAACTAGGGTAGTTGCACCGAAAAGCGTTAATACGTGCTGTGCTCCTGACAGAAGCAATATGAGAAACGGCGGCCTGTCTTCCACACCATAAACCATTTTTCTGGTCATGTGATTAAACCTCCTGAAGTGAATTTTTATTCCAAGCGGGGAATTTTACGGACAAGTTAAATTTTTGTCAAGAGCTGCTGATATAATACACCACAAAATTAATCATGAAAGGCGGCTTGCAATGTTCATGAAACGTATACTTTCTTTTGCGGTTTTAGCTGTCCTGCTTGCTTTCGGAATATCTGAAGCGGACGTGCTCCCGTCTCAAATATTCCGCAAAACCCCTTTCCGTCTTCCCCCTGTTCAGCTAAGGAAGAGATCTGCAGGCTTCAAATTATCTCCTGACAAGGATAAACTGAAACTTACGCTTGCAATGAATTCTTCTGTGCATTACAGGTACAGGTTGCGCTTGGATAACGGGAATAATGTTATACCTGTGAAATGGACAGAAGGCTGGCATGATGCGGAAAAAAACGACGGCGAAACTGTAATATTTCTGAATTACGAACGTCCCGAAGAAGGAAAAACACTGCAATATACTCTTGCTGCAGGCTTGAGTGCTGATTATGTTTCCGGCGATAACAGGCCCGAAGGCAAAGTCAGGTGGCGGCCTGTAAATTTCAGGAAAAATATAACGGTATCGAATGCTGACGGCATAATTTATGTTTTTGTTGAGGATTAGTGATGCTGTCAGTGTGCACGCTCATTCATTTTGCAGTTGACGGTTTATGCGCGGCGGTAATGGCAGGATATGCCGTGAATGAGCCTGATTTTGCCCGTATCGTGTATTATTTCAGCCTGTACAATGCAACAGCTTTCGGGGGCCAGTGGATTGCAGGTCTGATGCTCGACAAGCACAACAGATTCATTCTGCCTTCGCTCGTAATTGTTCCCGTATTGCTTGCACTGGGGATGCTCACGGAGGCAGGAATATTCTTTCAGGCAATATTTCTCGGTCTCGGCAACTGTATATTTCACGTAGCTGCAGGAATAATCATCATGATTCGTTCCGACAATTTCCGCGAGCCGGGCATATTCGTATCCAGCGGTGCTGTAGGCTTGGGCTTGGGCTTGGGCAGTTTCGTCGGTGCGTTATGGTTCTGGGCACTGTGCACGGGAGGGACAATAATACTCGTTCACCGTCTCCTGAAGGACAGGACAGCATACACATTCAGCCGTGATGACACGCATATATCTGCGCCGGTGTTCGCCGGGGCATTGATCCTTCTGCTGTGCGTGGTGATGCGCGGCTTCGGCGGGAACTCTAATATCCCGGAATACGCAATGCTGATGCCGTGCGTGTACATGCTGGGAAAATCTGCGGGCGGCATAGTGTGCGACATTATCGGCTACAGAAAGACTATACTGCTGATCTTCATTATGTGCTTCGTGTCCCTGCAGTTATCCGGCTATGCGTCATTGATACTCTTAACCTTTGCGTTCAATATGACAATGCCATTGACATTGAGGCTTCTGCACAGGTACTTCCCGGAATATCCCGGACTGACATTCGGGCTTGCGGCGGGATGCCTGCTTCCGGGAGCGTTCTTCGGCGAGTACATGAGGATTTTCCCGGACGTTATGGCGGCTGTTCAGTTCATGGGGATGTTTGCGGCATGGCTGATATTCTGCCGTTACGGGAGGTGTGCGGAATCGTTACAGCATTCTTGACGGCACTAATTGAGACACCTGCATTTTACCTTTCAGGCTACAGGGACTTCCGTGAATGGATATATTTTGCGTGCATTAACGTCATCAGCAATATCATGCTTACCGGGTGGCTGTATGAAATGCCGTTTGAGTCTGATTCTCCGGAGTTCTGGGCTGTGGTTGCGCTGTGTGAATCTGCCGTAGTGATTCTTGAGTTCGCTATGTTCTCGTGTCTGTTCTGGAAGGGAGCAGGAATGAAGAAACTTTTTGCGGTGATATTCTTCACTAATGCTTTGAGCTTTTCGCTGGGGTTGCTGATGGTTTTTACCGGCATATTGCAGTAAAAAAGAGCCTCCAGCGAGGGAGACTCTAATATATTGGTTGGCTGTAGGTTTTAAGCAATTTTCATTAACGTACTCTGATGAATACGGCAGTTCCCGCAGTATCAAAAACATTTGCAGGTTTCCCATTAATAACAACTTCTGATAAGCTAGTTCCTGTTCCTTTCAGCAGGGTATATTCGCTTGTACGAGCCGCCAGTATCTTTTTGATTTGGTCTGCTTTACTGCCAGCGAAATAATAACCCGCATAAAGTTCTGCTGTATCACTAGTCCCATTATCTGCGCTTACTTTTAATACATAGCTTTTCCTAAGTTCCTTAAGAGTCCCCGCATCAAAGTAGTCATCTGACCATAATTTGAAGCCCGCTTCTGCAGTTGTGTTGAAGTCTGAGCTGTACTGATAATCAGTGAAGAACATCATAGCCGCTGATTTCATTGTATTGAGGTTGCTCACTATCTTTGTTGCTTCCGCTGAAGTTGTAGCGTTCGTGCCCGATAATGTCATCATGGACGCAAGCGCGCCTAAAATAGCGATAACAATCAGTAATTCTACTAGGGTGAATCCTTTTCTCATCTTACGCATAATTTTTTCCTCCTTAAAACGTTTGCTGTTACTGTATTTTCCATACTACCGAACCTACCGCCGACTAACGCATTGAGGAAAATTTGCATACAACTTACTCACGCCTTTGAATTCCATATGATATAATTACCATACAAAATAAGGGCTTTGTTGTATGCTATTTTCGACGGAATAAATTATAACATAAGGCCTTGTTTTTTGCTGTATACCTCTCTAAATTTTTTCGTGCAGTTTTTTCAAACCAATCAATTCAACAATTATAATCCTTTATTTCATAATGTGATAATATTACGGAAAATCCATTTTAGAGAGGTGCTTAATCCATGAAACACCGTTTGTTTTCTTTCCTTGCAGTTCTCTTCATATTATCTTTGTTCGCTTCCTCCTGCTTTGCTGAAGGACTCCGCGTGGCAATCGTAACATCACCCAACGACGTGCACGACGGCGGCTTCAACGAGAACAACTACGACGGAACTGTAGCTTTCAGCAAAGATAATCCCGACGCTTCAGTTACTACGGTTCAGGAGAAGACCGGCGACCCTGCCTCATGCGTGAAGGTCATTGAGGACATTGTGGCAGATTATGATGCTATCGTCTGCGTAGGATTCCAGTTCTCCGGGATCGTAGAAGCAGCAGAGGACAACCCTGACGTGAAATTCCTGCTGATAGATTCATGGCCCGCTGATGACACCGGCAAAGAGGTAGAAGTCAGCAACATCAACGCCATGAAGTTTGCGGAACAGGAAGGAGGCTTTCTCGCAGGAGTGGCGGCGGCACTGTCCACGAAAACGAAGAAGATTGCTGTGGTGAACGGCATTGCATTCCCGACAAACGTCAACTATCAGTATGGCTTCATGTCCGGCGTGAATTACGCGAACAGGCATTACGGCACAGAGGCACAGATAGTGGAGCTTGCATCATACTCCGGAACTGACGTAACCGGGCAGAATGTCGGCGGAAACTATATCGGCTCTTTCGTGGATCAGGCTAACGGCAAGGTCGTAGGCCAGGCACTGATACGCGAGGGCTGCGACGTAATATTTGTGGCTGCAGGAGGCGCGGGAATGGGCGTGTTCACGGCGGCGAAAGAGGCCGGAAATGTCTATATCGTGGGCTGTGATGCAGATCAGTACAATGACGGTGCAAACGGGGATTCAAACATAATCCTCACCAGCGCGCTGAAGGTTATGGATATGAACGTAAGGCGCGTGCTAAATGATGCGGCTTCAGGAAACTTCAAGGGCGGAAACTTCATGCTCGGCGCGGACAGTGATTCTACGGGCTATGTGAAGACTCCCGGGCGGCATCAGCTCACGGATGACGCAATCACGAAGATTGATGCGGCATTCGCGCTCCTGAAGGCAGGAAAGATTGTTCCGGCTTCATCATTCAGCGGGACGAAACCCGACAGCTTTAAGGGACTGGACGCGGAATAGATGGCTGAACCTATCGTAGAAATGCGGCATATCACGAAACGTTTTCCGGGTATTGTCGCTAATGATGATGTCTCGCTCTCTGTCAACAGGGGCGAGATTTTTGCTGTTTTGGGGGAAAACGGCGCGGGCAAATCTACTCTCGTTAGTATGCTGTTCGGAATGTATGAGCCTGACGAGGGGGAAATTTACGTGCGCGGGAAACTTGAGCACATCAATTCACCCCGTTACGCAACACAGCTGAGCATAGGAATGGTGCATCAGGAGTTCAGGCTGGTATCAAACTACACCGTAACGGAAAATATCATACTTGGCCTTGAGCCGGAAAAAAAGCTGTTCGGCTTGTTCCCTTACGTAGACATAAAGAAAGCTAATCATGACATTGCGGAGCTGTCCGAACGCTACAAGCTGAAGATTAACCCTGAAGACGTGATAGAGAATCTCAACGTTGCATCACGGCAGAGGGTAGAGATACTGAAGATGCTTTACCGTGAGGCGGAGATACTGATATTCGATGAACCTACGGCAGTGCTTACGCCGCAGGAGATAGAGTCATTCCTGCAGATAATTGAAGGATTGAGGGGCAGCGGCAAGACCATAATACTTATCACGCACAAACTGAACGAGATTAAAGCAGTTGCAGACCGTTGCGCAATCCTCAACAGGGGAAAGCTGATAGATATTCTTGACGTTCCTTCAACTTCAACGGATGAGATGGCGCGGCTTATGGTTGGCCATGAAGTATCTTTTACCACGCCCAAGACCCCGGCCAAGTTCGGTGATACTGTGCTAAAGGCAGAAAATATGAGCGTGAAGAATCCCTCAGGCTATGAGGCGGTGAAGTCTGTATCATTCAGCATACATTCAGGCGAGGTATTTGCGGTTGCAGGTGTTTCGGGGAACGGGCAGAATGAGCTTGCTGACGCTATAGCGGGACTCGTGTCGTGTTCGGGCGGACGAATCACGCTCAACGGCAGGGACATCACGAATGCTTCAGTGCGCGACAGGATAGAGGCAGGAGCGGCTTATATCCCGGAGGACAGGCACAATGTAGGGCTTGTTCTGGATTTCACGTTACGGGACAACTTCCCGCTGAGACGGTATTACAGCGATAAGTTTTCGCGCAAGGGCGTGCTCAATGATGCGGCGTTCAATGAGTACGGCAGACACCTTCAGGAAAATTACGACATCAGAAGCGGTCAGGGAATGGCGACTATAACCCGTTCAATGTCCGGAGGAAATCAGCAGAAGGCCATAATTGCGCGTGAGATAGACATGAAGACACCGCTAATCATCTTCATGCAGCCTACACGGGGACTCGACATCGGTGCGGTAATGAACGTGCGCAAACAGATTATCGCTGAAAGGGACAGGGGGGCGGCAGTACTGCTCATATCTCTTGACCTTGATGAAATCATGGACTGTGCGGACACTATTGCGGTGATCTACAACGGCAGTATCAGCAAGATAGCTCCTGCCGGCGAGCTGACTGTAGATGATATAGGACTGTATATGATGGGAGTGGGAAAAACAGCATGAGGAAATTTCTATTGTCCTGCCTCGCAATAATAATTAGTCTTCTTTTCGGGGCATTGATTCTCTGGCTCATGGGCAAAGATCCTATAGCCGCATACACGAATCTGCTTCAGGGTTCAGGCTTAATGCACAAGGCAAGATACGCGGGAAGGCAGAGCATGTTCACGGACTTCATGAGCTTCATTGACGCAATGACCCCGATGATATTTGCTTCTCTGTCCGTAGCCATTGCCCTGAAGGGAGGATTCTTCAACATAGGCGTATCCGGTCAGATGATGGCGGCAGGTTTTGTTGCGCATATGTTATCCCTTGCAGTGCCCTCAAAGATTCTCGTTATAGTGGCAGGGATTATTGCTGGTGCTGTTCTGGGTGCATTGATGGGGTGGCTGAAGTACAAATTCAACGTGAACGAGGTAGTTACTTCGATAATGTTTAACTCAATCATAATGTATCTCGTTACGTTCTATATCAACACGTTCTATATTAATCCCGTCTCCCGACAGAGCAAATCAATAATCGACACTGCAAGGCTGACACTCAGCGGTTACCGCTGGGAGAACCTGAAGGTAGATATTGCTTTAGCGTTCCCGCTGGCTGTAGCTGTTGCATTATTGCTTCAGTGGTTTCTTGAGCGCACAACATACGGCTATGAGATTAAGGCAGTCGGGCTGTCCCCGAAGGCGGCACAGTATGCGGGAATGAACGTCAACAGAATATCCCTGCTCACTATGACGATCTCCGGAGCACTGGGAGGGCTTGCAGGCGTTGCGTATTTCTGCGGCTATCTTGCATCGATCCAGCCCGGCACGACTCCCTCAATGGGATTTGACGCTATAGCAGTATCACTTCTCGGCGGCAATAATCCTGCAGGGTGTGTTCTTGCGTCATTCCTGATTACGATAATCTCTAAGGGATCAATCTACATGAGTTCGCGCCAGCACATAGAACCGGAGATTGCGAGCCTGATTACTGCATTCATACTGACATTTGCGGCATGTTCTGCGGTGCTCAGCAGAAAGGGGAAGAAGTAATTATGCTGGACATGATAATTATTGACGGCCTCAGCTTTGCACTCCCCTTGTTCATTATGGCAGTCGGAGGAATCTACAGCGAGAAGAGCGGGATCACCAACCTTGCGCTTGAAGGGTTTCAGGGTTTCGGGGCTTTCACGGGCGCGGTTGTAGTTGTGTGGCTTACGGGGATAACTGGCAGTACCTCACAGATCCCATATTACGCGGGCTTTTTCTTTGCGATGATAGGCGGGGGAATCTTTGCGCTGATTCATGCGCTGCTGTGCATAAAGTTCAAGGCGGATCAGGTCATCAGCGGCGTAGTAATGAACATTCTTGCTATGGCAATGACGAGCTTCATGACGAAAAGCATAAATTCGGCGTTCTTCGGGAACAGTGCAAACAAATTCATGCTTGGTGCAAGCTCAAGGATAACGATACCGTATATCAGCGAGATACCCTATATCGGCGCAGTGTTCAGGGACATATATCCGTTCGAGATAATTGCGGTGATAGTTGCTGTGGTGATGTGGTACGTTCTGTACCGGACAGTATACGGAATGCGGCTCAGGGCTTGCGGTGATAATCCTCATTCTGCGGACGCGGCCGGAATCAACGTCAATGCTGTGCGTACTGTTGCAGTGTTCATATCTGGCTGTCTGTCGGGGATTGCGGGAATGAGCTTTGCGTACTCCATATCAGCGAACTTCTCGCCGGATATATATCTGGGTTACGGCTACCTGTCCATTGCGGCACTGATCTTCGGCAACTGGAATATTCTTCCTGCTTTGGGTGCGTGTCTGATATTCGGGTTTGCACGGAGCGGAGGAAGCGCGATCATCAATGAGCTTGGCCTGCCTTCAAGCTATAATGACCTAGTGCGGATATTGCCGTACCTGTTGACGTTATTGCTTCTGGTATTCTTCAGCAAGCACAACAGATCCCCAAGGGCGTTGGGACAGGTATACGACAAGGGAAGAAGATAAAATTTATCCCTCCGTCAATCGGGGGGATTGTTTTTGCTCGTATTGTAATTATGTTATTATGAGGCGGATTTTATGAAATAGAGGTGATGTTAATTGAGATTTTCATGCAGAAAAATTTGGTTTAATATTTTGTATCTGCTTATTGCTGTATTGGGAGCTTTCTTTGTTATGCGTATCATGAAATATGATTTCCCCATACATGATTTTTACATTATGGGAGAAGTGTTGAGTGCGGCTTCAGCCCGTAATATAAGCGTCTCAAGTATGATGCGTTGGCATTATGTATATGTTTTGTTTATATGTCCGCTCATAGTTCTGGCATTAAGGGATTTATTCCGCAGTAAGTTTCCGCCTGAATTAATATCTGTGTTTGATAGAATAAGCGACAGGCTTGACCATGTACTATCCAAGTGCGATATTTTTATTTTTGCATTTGCCTTTGCCGCAGTAATTTATATTCCGGTCTGTTTCGTTATCTCATCAGTTATAAGCACTTCTCTAAGTTTAAGTTTATGGCTGTCAGTATTTGCGTTCATTTTGATTTGTACGTTGCTTATATTCGCCTTCAGAGATTACCGAAAGGCGGCTTATATTTGTTCTCCATTCTTTACGGCCTCAGCGTTATTTGTATTTTTTGCCGAGCTGCTTTACTGGCTTCACGATCATGGAATAGCAGTCAGCCCTTTGTATGCTGCAATGGTATATTACGCTCCTGCGGCAATAAAGGTAATCTGCAACAGATTCCGAAAGGCTCTGACAGAACCGAACTGGGATCACATATATTTATGTGCTTCGATGGCTGTCATAGGAATTTACGCAATACGTTCATCAGTTCCGCTCAATGTAGATTTTTTTGAAGGATCAAATCATGGCAGTGCGTTGTACGGATTTTTGTATAATGGAGAACTGCCCATAATTCATAATTTCGATCCTCATGTGTTGGGTAATTTCATATGGGGTAATTTATATGCTTTCATGAACGGTGATTATGCAGGAGCTGTTTTTTCTCCCTACTCTTATTTCAATACAATACTTGCATATCTGGGGCTTTTCCTGCTGTGTAAAAAATTTGTCCCATCTAAATATGTTTTTGCGGGAATTATCTTTTTTCCGTTAAGCTGGGTACGGGGCACATATTTTATGGGTATATGGCTTCTTTTGTGCTTTATGCAATGGACTAAACAGAATCGTACTGTATTCGTTGATTTTGCATATGCTATGTTATTCGTGTTCAGTTCTCTGTTCCTGCTGGATATAGGGGCGAGCTGGGGAATAGCATTCATGATATGCGGTTTTGCGTACAGGATACTCAACTATCCGGAGCATACAGCTCGTTTTATTGCGGCTGTAATGACTGCTGCTGTTTTGTCTTTAACGTTGTTCTTGTCAATCTTGTATGAAGAAAATGTTAGTGTTGCATCTTGGCTTCAAAAATTTCTTACGGCTTGTTTCTCAAATCAGAACTGGGCATACGGCATTCTGGGAAAGAGTAGCACAGTTATCGTTATATATTGCATTTGTCCTGTTATCATGATTGGTATTGCTATGCAGTCGTTGATTTCAATTAAATACAAAAAAGATTCTGCTGAAGCATGGATAATGTTGTTTTTATGCTTGACATGGATTCTTAATATGCAGAGAGCTTTAATCAGACACAGCATGGCTGAGTTTTCTTCAATAGCATTCGGTTTAATACTTGTGTCCTTTGTACTGTATGCCTTTATGCGTTACAAAAAATATTCATCAATTATCGTAGCATTTATCGTAGCATTGTGTGTAATCTCGATTCTTGTACCTAAAGTTTTTAGCCGAAGCAATATTATTTTTCTGTCATTTGTTCGCAAGCCGGCTATGATAGCAGAGAGTTCCCGCAGTCTTAACAAGACCGTTGTTAATGTGAGTGAAAAAAGTGCAGAACGCATTAAAGATGTAAAAAGTTTTTTTGACAGCAATTTAACATCATCAGACACGTTTTTAGATTTCACAAATCAGACTCTGCTTTATGCTATGACCGGAAGGAAAAAAGTTATGTACGTTAATCAAAGTCCGGGGCTTGTTAATGGCGTTAAAGGACAGAAAGAATTTATAGCGGAAGTTTCTGAGGCACTGCCAGCAATAGCTTTAATGCCCTATGTACCTAGTAATTTTG
>CAJOES010000059.1:0-3640 GCA_905233455.1 uncultured Synergistales bacterium
ATTGTTCAGAGTTACGCCGAACACGTACACTGCAGGTTCTGTTACAGTGATTATCGGGAGGACTGCCGCAGGTGTCTGTGTATCCGGTATGCTGGCGAGATCTTCGTCGCTCATGTCATCAACAGTTCTTTCACTGCCTGAAGCATTTTCCGGAAGTTCCGTTACAGTCGTATTTTCCGTGATAATACTCATCAGAGCCTGGCTGATAGAACGCAATATGCCTATTATGGTTTCTGCAACCTCCTGAATGCTTACTTTCGGTGCTTCCGGCACTGCTGATATTGGGGTAATAGTTACGGTATTATCCCCTTCGGCAGTACCGTTTCCTGAACCGCCGTTATTATCGGGGCTGACATCAGGGCTTGAAGGATTGATGTCCGAACTATCCGGTTTTACGTCAGGTGATACATCGCTGCTTGCAGGAGTATTCGAACTGCCCGCTATAACGATAACGATTGTACGTGTCTCGCTGGTTTCTCCGTTAGATGCCGTTACAGTGAATGTATATGTGCCCGGTTCGGCCGGAGTCCCGGTTATCTGGCCTGTAGCTGAATCAAGCACTAAGCCTTCAGGAAGTCTGCTGTCTTCTGCTAATGACCATGTCGCATCCGTAATAGTTGTGATCAGTATATAGGTGTACAGTGAACCTGCCGTAGCCTGCGGAATATCTCCGCTTGAGGGTCTTGCGTCAGGACTGTCTGTGCCTGTAATGACCAATGAAAAACTCTCCTGATCATAAACATCCTGATACGAGGCTCTTATCCCGAATGAGAACGTGCCAGCAGATGAAGGAGTGCCCGATATTATGCCTTTACTGCTGAATGCAAGTCCGGAAGGAAGCACTCCTGAAGTCATTGCCCATGTTACGTCGGTACTGTGTGTGGCAGTGAACTCTGCACTGTAAGGAACTCCTACAGCACCATCCTCAAGATAGCTTGTAGTGATGCGAACTGTTACGGGTTCAGGAGGCCTGATGCCTTTAATGAGATTTACATCATCGCTTGTTGCCTGTGCAGCTATTACAGGTTCGTAATATCCTTCCTCAAGGTATACAGCAACATTGACAGTATCACTATAGTAACTAGTTGTATCAATGCTTATTCCGCTTGAGTTCATGAATATCTGTTCATCACTGCTAGCACCCAAAACTGAAGCCTGATCCGAATACCAGAATATCTTTTTGCCGTAGGGTATATTGTCCGTAGAGACACTGAACACATACACGCCTGCTTCATCAATGCTTACTGCAGGAAGCACGATCGCAAGAAGCTGGGGAATATCCTTGCTGATGAGGCTGAATTTCACAGCATCAAATACCGTCAGTACGTCTCTTGAAGCTGCAAGGTTCATATCCTCCAAATCGAAAGCTCCCTCAGATTCACCAAGTTCAAGCGTGTCTGCATATTCATATGCCGCATCCTTTACATCCTCGCTGACATACTGAGGAACGGCAAACCTCGGTCTTATGCTCAGGTAATTGAGCTCGTAATTATCTCCGGTGAACCAGATACGCGGCTCATTCTCTATGACAGTCTCACCGTCATATAAGTATCTCCATATCCTTACAGGCTCAACTGGGGAAGGCTCATCAGGACTCACAACCGGAGCATCAGGAATATCGTATGATACGCCGTAGCCCTCTGCTATGCGGTCAATTAATGTGCTTGCTGTATCTGTATCGGAGATGCCGGGGACTTTATCGTTGGAATCGCATATCCATACTTCGCGGATACCATACTGTGAATAACCGCCATTATTGCTGTCGAAGAGTGTGAGTGTCGTTACTCCTGCTTCTTTAGCCGTAAGTCTCAATTCAACATTTGTCCTGTAAGAGTCGTACATGTTATAAAAGTCAGATATGCCGACAATATCAACACTCAGAATGGAAGAACCTGTCCGCGTCATCAAATCTAAGTCCGCTGAACGGCCGTATACATTAACTGTAATGTTCTTTGTGTCGCTGACATTCATGACAACCGGGAAATCAGAAGAAACGCTCCATTGACCATTAGAATAATAGTAATAGTTCGAAATCCTGAAAGACCAGTCATAACGTATGCCGTTTTCAGTAAAATTGAAATCGATCGTGCTGCCATCATAATTGCTCACAGGCACAGACGAAGCAAACGTAATATCTCCTGATGGATCAATGTTATACCAACTTCTTATAGAGATATTCGTTATTCCTGAAACCTGCACGGGATTATCGTGCGAGTCTACAAAGCACCACTTGATACCGGTAATATAAAGGCCGTCCGTAACAAGTTCAACATGAGGCATATATGTATTGTACTGCTCCAGAGATGTACGGACATGAGGATACTCTACAGTTTCTTCGCCGCTTATATCAAGAGACGGGAAATTCCAGCTTACAACCGTCCCGCTTGGAAGTTCGCCTATTGAGTAATATGGATATATATCTACACTATTGTAATAATTATTGTAATAATTATAGTAGTAGGCTGAATAATCTAATGTTATATCCTGCGACGATACCTGTCCTGACGGGTTAGTTATGGACAGAACACCTTGAAGAAGCTGTGTACGTTCCTCCCTGCTGTCGAATAATGCTCTAGACAAAGTAAGGTAGTCTGTTTTACGGAGCGTAACACTCATATTTGAATTATCGTCGCGATCATAGTAAAACGGTTTACCCTCAATCAGTGCAGCAGAAGAACTGTATGAATGTGTTATGTCAAGATACATAACTTCAGGCTCAACTACTTCTGGTGTTTCAGATTCGTATCCTCCGACATAAATTAAGTATGGTTCTGAGCGATAATACGAATACCAGTTCCCAGTGCTGTTGCGTCTATAGAAAATGAAGCTGATAGTTGTCTGGCCTTCTTTCTTGCCGTAAATTCTTATGCTCTGCGAAACATTGTTCATATCAAAGCTCACAAGATCAACGCTAACTATATCTGTGCTCCCTGCCTCAACCCTGATATAATATGAACCGTAATATCTGCTAAGATCAAAACTTACATCAAGATACTCATCTTCTGATATTCGAAGAGGATTTTCTGCGAGTCTTCCAGCATCAGATATTATTGAATAGTTTGCAGAAGCGTGTATGAACCGCCAGCGGTAATATTCTCCGTTAAGCCTGTAGCTTACGTATACGCTTGGGTATGAGTAGTATGAGTAGCCAGAAATATCAAATTCACCTGAGCTTTCAGCAAGAGCCATGCCGCTGCTATTGGAATCGTGCCATACATGCAGGTCTTCAAGTCCGGCAGGCAGTGAGGATAGTTTTTCTTTTGTCTTGGAATTGATCAGCGACCATTTTATTGTCTTGGGTGAATTGCCGTCAAACACTATTTCAGCATAAGGCATGAAATCTCCGCTGAGTATGTCATCTGTTGTCTTGAACGTGTCCTTTATGTCATCCGAGAATGAAACTACTCCGTTCAGTTCATCATAGCCGGGAGCTTCTACCCATTTAGTGTAAGAGCTGGAAAAGAAACTGGATGAAGAACTAAAACTCTCTTCATTGCCGTAACTGCCTATGAGAGAGAATTTGCCTTCTCCGTCATATCGCAGGGAATATCTGTTGGAATATCTTGAACCTATAAATACAGTTCCTTTTGCATCTGCGAACGAAGAATCATCACTGCATGTTAATCCAACAGAAGCATTA
>CAJOES010000059.1:3670-15671 GCA_905233455.1 uncultured Synergistales bacterium
TTACACTGACATCATATGATACTGCCTTAATGTAAGGAGAAAGCGAAGATTCGTCTGTCCATTCCTCTATTGCCCCATCGTATCCGTAACTGTAACTGTAATAATACGCACGGTAGTTATTAGGCGTTTGTACAGATACAGTACGCATTTGAGTGTAATCGCTATCATACAACGAGTACTTCAGGCGCAATGTAGTATAGCCCGGGTTCTTTGCTGATACATGAGCAAGAATGACATCATTGCTGTATATGTCCTTGCTCATCTCATAATCAAGGCTGATTATCTCATCATTTACTGTAAGGAAATCCTTAAATACAGCATCGCCGGAAAGGGTAATTTTTATGTCGCTTGAACTGTAGCTGATCATTGTATCTGGTGAAGCTGTGCTTAGCGCAAGGCTGTATGATGTACTAAATGAACTCCATGAACTCCCTGTGTATCTTTGCCATACAGTATAGCCGCTGTTATATTTGTCCCTGTGTGAAGGATGCCAAAACGTCCATGAATAGGTATTATCACCGCGATCATAGGCCACATACACATAAAAACTCTCTGTATCCGTCTGATCAGCTGACATCGTACAGATTACAGGCTGATCACCGTTGAAATCCGTAAAACCTTCAAGCCTATCTCCAACACGAACACGTACAGCCGATACATCAGGAGTGCTCACTGGTTTCGTATCTCCGGACTCGACGAAATGCACTTTGACTCCGGTTATCTTGTAGCCCGAATCGCTGTGTTCAAGCTCAACATACGGAACAATACTATCCATTTCCGGTATTTCCTGATAATCATACCTGAAATACTCATAGGGAGGAATAATCGTTGAACCTACAGAGGCAGGGGAAGAATTGAGACTCCAGCGCGCCTTTGTGTTTGTGTCTAAATAATAATAATAGTAACTACCGTAAACGATCAGGTTTCCGCTTCCTATACGGCCAGATAAACTATATCTTCTGGACGGCGTAGTCAATGTTCCTGAGGGCAGGGTATCACCTTCCTTGTAGCTGCCTTTGATCGAAGCACCTAAGAAAGCACTGCTGTAATCATAACTTGTAACAGCAGAGTAATCTGCAATCCTGCTTTCAGAATCACCGCTCTCAATTACGACTGTACCGTTAGCCGAGAAAACTTTGAACATACCGACCCTGTTGAACTCCACCGGAACGCTTTCAACAGCACCGGCAGAGCACGGCACAATTACCAATGCAAACAGCATCAGCCACAAAACCAATTTGCGCATGAAAAAACCTCCTCTGAAATTTTTATCAATGTGGTGAAAAATCAGTAAAATTAATTATACCCCCCCCCCAGTTCAGAAATCAAGCGTTTTTTGCCTCTGATATACTTAATTTCACACACACTAAAACAAAAGGCGGCGAATATCGAACATGGAACTTAATACTTTCTTCAGCATTGCCGGAGGAGTCGCACTATTCCTTTACGGCATTAAGCTCATGAGTGAGGCTCTGCAGTTCATCGCAGGAGACCGTATGCGCCAGCTCATAGGCACACTCACCAAAACACCTTTGCGCGGAATCTTCGTCGGAATACTCGTTACGGTTCTGATTCAGTCCAGCACCGGCACAACACTAATGACGGTCAGTTTCGTCAACACCGGGCTGCTGAACCTGAATCAGGCAATAGGCATAATCATGGGGGCAAACATAGGAACTACAGTAACCGCACAGATCATAGCCTTCAAGATTGAGGCATTCGCGCTTCCTCTGGTGGCACTGGGCGTACTGCTCTCAATGTTCAAGCGTACAAAACAGCTCTCATATTTCGCTAGCGGCATTATCGGTCTTGGCCTTCTCTTTATGGGTATGCAGACTATATCAGGCGCATCAAACGTAATCGGACAGCACAAAGACCTTCTGCTCATACTCAGCAGCAACCCGATCACAGGCGTAATTGCAGGAATGGTACTCACCATACTCATACAATCCAGCGCGGCAACCATCGGCCTGACGATGGCTCTTGCGTCTCAGGGACTCATCACTCTTGATGCGGCAATACCGATAATACTCGGCGACAACTTAGGCACTACATTAACGGCTGTTGTTGTGGCTATGGGGGCAAGCAGACCGGCAAAACAGGCAGCTTCTGCGCACGTCCTGTTCAACCTTATAGGAACAGTGATATTCCTTCTTGCGTTCCCGTTCTACAAGGAGCTTGTACTGATGAGTTCAAATGACATAGGCAGACAGATAGCGAACGCTCACACGATCTTCAACATACTCAACACAATAATATTCTTCCCGTTCGTGCCCCTGCTGGCAAAACTCATCTCGACAATCATTCCTTTAACCCCTGAAGACAAACCTGAAGATGTCATGTACCTTGATGCAACGCTGCTTAATGTCTCTACGGCTTCTGCTGTTGAGGCGGTGAAAGATGAGCTGCTTCACATGGGAAGAATCATCGGGAAAATGTTTGATGTTGTACGTGAAGCATTCTTCCAGTTCGATGCGGCCAAGCTGGAGGACAGGCGCAAACGTTTCGACAGCCTTGAAGACAGCGTCAACAAGATTACGCGGGCAATATCTGAATACGCTTCGGAGATATGGCAGAAGGGCGTATCTGATGAGGTATCTACGGTTCTGGGGTGCTACGTGAATGCGTCCCTTGACCTTGAGCGCATTGGAGACAGGATGGAGAACCTGATAGAACGCTGTGATGCTATGGACAACTACCTTTCCGCTGAGGCCGTCGAGGAATTCAGGGACATGTATGACACAACCAACAGCGCGCTTACTACAGCAATGTCATCAATGGAGAATGAAAGCGCAGAGAAGGCATACGAGGTCATCAAGAACATTGAACGCAAGATAGACAATCAGGAACGCACGTACAGGAGGAATCATATTGACCGTCTCAACAAGGGCGAATGCGATCCCGAAAAGGGCGTGAACTTCATCACGTTACTGAGCAACCTTGAGCGTATCGGAGACCACAGCAACAATGTAGCCGGTTACACTCTTGACATTCTCGCGCTGAACAGGAAAGTATGAAGAAATACCTGCTCCTTGTGTCCGTGATATTCTGCTTGGCCTTCGCGGCATTATGGCTCTCAATCGACATTAACCCCGAAAGAGTTACGGTGATCTACGGTTCTCCGGCACTGTATGACATTAACGGCAGGCTGTTTCACGTAAGGCTGTCCCCTGACTCTGAATGGCAGATACCTGTACCTTTAAGCGAAATGGGCAGATGGCTTCCGCTGGTGGCAGTGAATGCTGAGGACGGCAGATTTTTCCGGCACATTGGAGTAGATCCGCTCGCTATGATGCGGGCAGTATGGCAGGACATCACACGAAGGCGGGTAGTTTCCGGAGCTTCAACGATAACAAGTCAGGTTATCCGCCTCTCGGTGTCCGAACGAGAAAGAAGAAAGCGAACGCCAGCAACAAAAGTCCGTGAGTTCATCATGGCACTGAAGGCTGAACGTGAACTATCGAAAGAGAAAATATTAGAATGCTACCTGAACCTTGCGCCTTTCGGGGGAAACATACGCGGGGTTCAGGCGGCATCACTGATATATTTCGGGAAGTCCGCATCACAGATTTCGCCGGGCGAGGCATGTCTGCTGATAGGAATGCTCAAAGGCCCTACGCTTTACCGTCCCGACACCAGACCCAAAGCGGCACTGAAACGCCGTAACGACATCATAGCCCTCATGGAACGCAAGAATGTCTTTACCCGTGATGAGGCAAGACGGGCATACCTTGAGGATCTGCCGAAGAAGAAATCAGAACTTCCTGCGCGGGCATGGCATTATTCCGAGCTTGTGCTTGGCCAGAACCCCGGCACTGCACAGAGACTCGATACGGCACTCAACATAGAGATTCAGACGAAACTTGAAGCTATATTGCGGCAGTCCCTGAGTGATTTTCCTTCAGGCGTAACATTGGCGGCAGGGATCATCGACAACAGGACTGCGGCATTATCGGCATGGGTGGGCAATGCACGTTTCAGCTACGGCAGCGACGCATCATCATGGGTGGACTGCGGACGCGCTCCACGTTCTCCAGGCTCAACACTGAAGCCCTTTGCGTATCTCTCCGCAATCGAACAGGGAATATTAACGCCTTCAACACTTCTTGCTGATACTTCAATGGCATTCTCCGGACGTGCACCGAGAAATTTCGACCTGCAGTACCGGGGCGCAGTAACGGCACGTGCGGCACTCTCTGAATCTCTCAATGCTCCGGCTGTGAGGGTACTGCGTTCGGCGGGAAGCGATAAGGTGCTTGGGCTTATGCGTACGGCGGGACTGCGTCATCTCTCACAGTCAGCGAACTATTACGGCGATTCGCTGATACTCGGCGGATGTGATATTACCCTGCTTGAGGAGTTAGAGGCTTTTGCGTCGGTTGCATCTCTGGGGATTCACAGGCCGGTGAAGTTGCTGCAGAGTGCTCCGGACAGTCCCGAACGCATTGCGAGTCCTGAAGGGTGCTGGCTGGTCAGCGACATGCTCAAATACAACGGCGAACTATCTCTGTTTGCGCGGGGGACGTTGGGCAAACAGTGGCGTGTTGCGCTCAAGACCGGAACGTCATACGGCTTGCGTGATGCTTGGGCGGCGGCATGGACTCCTGATTACACTGTTGTTGTGTGGGCAGGGAATCCCGACGGCACTTCATGGCCGGGGCTGATAGGTGCTCGTGCTTCTGCTCCTGTTGCAGTGAAGATTCTGCGGGTAGTGTCTCCGGCTTCCGGATGGTATGAGAGACCTGAAGGACTGATACTGCGCAAAGTCTGTTCGCTCTCCGGGAAACCTCCTACGGCTTTATGTCCTTCCGTGAAAATGGAATGGGCTGTTGACGGCGTAACTAAGACATTTCCGTGTGATCTTCATACGTTAGAGTCAGGAAAGACGGTAATCAACCTGCCTTCAGAGTTCAACGCCAGCATAAACAGAAAGAATACGTTAGCGGTAAGGAAGAAACATTCAGAGCTGAACATAATATCTCCTGTGCCGGGAGCATCATATTTCGCCGCGCCGTTTGACATGCAGAGAAAGATCCCGATGAAGTCTGAAGGGGCAGAAGGGCGCGTATGGTGGTATCTTGACGGCAAATATATAGGCACATCACTTCCTGATGCTACGTTTTTTCATGATGTGCCTGACGGTGAACACGTAATCAGCGTTACTGACGAGGAGGGCAGAAGCTCAAAGGTTAATGTTAAGGTCTTCACGCCCGGAAAGAGAACACAGAACGATTTACTGTTTTAGCTCCCCGTTCATGTAGCGCATCATTGAGGCGGCCGCTTTCTTTGCCCCGTCAACTGCATGAACGACTGTTTTAGCTCCCGTAACGACATCTCCGGCAGCAAATACCCCTTCCCGTGTCGTCATGTAGTTGTCATCTACAATCAGCAATCCATTCTCTGCGGCAGTGAGTCCGCTGGTTGTGCGCACTAATTTTCCTCTGGGGATCTGGCTTATAGCTATAATCGTCGAGTCCGCTTCAACCTGTATCAGTTCATCTTCTGCACCGATAATTTCATCATTCTCGCCGTAAATTGTCCGTTTGAACACCGGGCCTTTCTCGGTGATCTCCTGAATCTGCATACCGGTCTCAATCTCTGCACCGTCAAGCTCGGCATATGCCACTTCACTTGAGCTGGCCGCAATCTCTTTCCCCATTGCGTAAAGTGTTACGGACTTTGAGCCGTTGCGCAGTGCAGTCCGTGCCACGTCCATAGCCGCATTGCCGACACCGATAACAGCAACCTTCTGGCCTAAGTGATGTGCTTTAGGGTTGGTGAGGTAGTTCATCGCAAAGTGCACGTTCCCGAAACTCTCTCCCCTAACGCCTAAAGTTCTGGGACGTTCCGCGCCAGTCCCGACGAATATTGATGCGTAACCGTCCCTGAACAGGTCATCAATCATAAGTACGCTTCCGATTGTTGCATTCAGGCGTATCTGTATTCCCATCTCTTCAAGCCTTGCCTCATAGCGGTCAATTATGCTCTTGGGCAGCCTGAACTCCGGTATGCCGTACTGCATGACCCCGCCGATCTTGCTCTTCCATTCGAACATAGTAACCGGGTAGCCTTCATGTGCAAGCAGAACAGCTACAGTGACTCCTGCCGGGCCCGCACCGATTACAGCTACTTTCTGCTCTTTGCGTTCTGCAGGAGCGATTATGTGCATACGGTCTAAATACATTTCGGATATGTAGTTCTCTATGCTGGAAAAATGCACGGGGCTGTCTTTGCGTCCCCTGATGCAGTGTCCGGCGCATTGCTGGTGATGATCGCAGACTTCAGAACATATTGCGGACAAAGGATTATTCCTGAAGAGTATTTCCCCGGCCTCCATGAGCTTGTGTTCCTTGAAGAGCTGTATCACCTGCGGAATTGGCGTGTGAACGGGACAGCCTTTCTGGCACTGCGGGTTCTTGCAGTTCAGGCAGCGTTCAGCTTCGGTCATTATGTGCAATGGCATGATGTGTATATCCCCCTCAAAATGAATTTTTGCTGATTATAGCATTTTGTTACATGCCATTATGAGTGAGACTCCCTTTTTGAACTCACCGCTGCGCAGGCGGTATTTTTCCGACGCAAATATTTTCTGCAGTAATCTGTTTTTATGAAGCCGTCTTTGCTCTGTAATGCTGATTCAGTTCATCGTTATAGCTCCACATACTCATCAATGCAGGGACTGTTAATATTAATTTTCCGTTGGCTTTGAGGAGATTGAAGTGTGTCTGAAGTGCTTCCGCGTCGTCTTTAACATGTTCTAATATGTCAAGCGCAAAAATGTAATCGAATATTTTATCCTGAAAAGGTATATTATCTGGCAATGAACCAAGTTTTACCCCCATCCATAAATTAGCGTATTCATTGATTTCGTTGCAATACTTCACGGCATCTTATTCTGCATCAATGCCGTATATATTGCCGTAATGAGCAAGGCTGTCAAGTTATTGCTGCTCTCATTCGGAGCTAATCCCGCGTGAAATTCCGCAAAGTCAAGCACTATTTCTCTTTTGCCGGTGAACCACCAGTGAATATTTTGCTGTGCTTTGAGTTCATCATATTGTGATTTCTCCATTTCTGCACCTCTGTTTTATGTTTTTCAGGCAAGATTATAGCGAGCACTAAATATTTGCTGTTATAATTCCGTGCAAGGTGGTGATGATTATGTGTTCTGTTACTGACATTATCAACAGGACAATTCCGCTCTCTATGTTCAATGACGGAAAGGCTGAAGAAGTTTTCGATGAAGTTCAGCGTTCAGGAACAATAGTAGTAATGAAAAACGGTTATGCTAAGTGCGTGGTTATGTCTGCAAATGATTCTCTGCAGATGTCGGACGAATACAACGATTTCAAGTTACTGCGCTGGAAGAATTTTGAGCGTTCTAAGCCGGGCACTATACAAAATAGTATAAACCATAAAAACAGCCTCCTTCCTGATTGTACGGAAAGAGGCATTTTACCGGATTACTTAATGAACTTATCGTAATAGCCCATAAAGATTATTCCCAGCATAATAACAGGAACTATATACGTGAAATACCATCTTAACCCTTTAGGGAAATGCGGCCCTGCTCCTGCGTCTGCTTCCCTGATGAAATTATCCCATCCCCAGCCGTAACGCGTAACGCAGAACAGCAGATATATCACTGACCCTATAGGCAGAACGTTATCGCTTACGATGAAGTCCTCAAGGTCAAGAACTCCCGTCCCTGCACCCAAAGGCTGAAATCCTGCCCAGCGGTTGAACCCCAGAACGCACGGTACAGACAGCACCAGAATAGACAGCGACGTAACGAATGATGCCTTGTGCCGTGTCCAGCCGCAAAGGTCAATATATCCCGCTATGATGTTCTCGAAGACCGCAATAACCGTTGAGAGTGCCGCAAAGCTCATGAACAGGAAGAACAGACTCCCCCAGATCCTGCCGCCCGGCATGAAGCTGAACATGTTCGGAAGTGTTACGAACAGCAAGCCCGGCCCCGCATCAGGTTTGATGCCGTAAGCGAAACATGCAGGAAATATGATCAGTCCCGCCATGATCGCCACGAACGTATCAAGCCCAGTAACTATCAGTGCCTCGCCCGTCAATGAATTATCCCGTGATATGTAGCTCCCGAAAATCGCCATGCCTCCCATTCCCACGCTCAGTGTGAAGAATGCCTGACCCAATGCCGCATATATCGTCGTCCATATGCCGTGTTCGCGGAATTTCCCGAAGTCAGGCTTAAGGTAGAACTCTAAGCCTTTCGACGCTCCCGGCAGTGTCATTGAACGGAAAGCAAGCGCAATCATTATCGTTAGAAGGCAGCCCATCATGATTTTTGTGATACGCTCAACTCCTCCCTGAAGGCTTGACCAGCATACGCAGAACCCAATCACTACAGCAAGAGCCATCCACAGCATTAGAGTCCGTTCATCCTGAAGAAGTGCGCCGAAGAATGTCCCAGCACTCTCCGCAGTTATGCCCTCAAGTTTGCCTGTGAATGAATAGTATGTGTACGCCAGCATCCAGCCGGTAACTGTCGTGTAGAACATCATCAAAATGTAATTCCCTGCCCACGCAATATAGCCCCAAAGACTCCAGATTTTGTGTTCAGGACGGAGCTTCGCAAACGAACGGGTCATACTGAGCTGTGATGCCCTGCCTGTAGCGAACTCCATAACCATTATCGGCATGGTGAACATCACGAGGAACAGTGCATACACCAGCACGAAAGCTGCTCCGCCATACTGTCCGGTGATGAACGGGAAACGCCATACATTGCCGAGACCAATCGCACAGCCTGCAGCAAGAAATATGAATCCGAGTCTTGTACCTAATGTTTCACGTTGTTTATCAGCCATGAAAATTTATGACCTCCTGAAAGTTATAATATAATGAGTTTATTCAATCACAGAATTTTAACCCAATATGACGGGTTTTATTATAGAAAAATTTTTTGTAATAAGGAGGACATATCATTTGACAGCAAAGAACTCAAAACCGCGCAGAAAAAACGGAATCTCTGAGACGAAAGAGCATTTGAGCTTCATACCGCTTGGAGGACTCGGCGAAATCGGAAAGAACATGTACGTTCTTGAATACAACGATGAAATTATCGTTATCGACAGCGGCCTGAAATTCCCGGACAGCGAACTGCCCGGAATCGATTATATCGTTCCCGACATTTCATATCTTGAGGAGAACAGGGAGAAGATACTCGCAATAATCATTACGCACGGTCATGAAGACCATACCGGAGGACTTCCCTACGTACTGCCGCGCCTTAACGTCCCCATTTACGGAACGCAGTTAACGCTTGGCCTCATCAAAAACAAACTGCAGGATGACCTTCCTGGCTTCAAGCCCAAAACATTTGAGGTCCGCGCAGGAGATGTCATCAAGATCGGATCTTTCACGATAAGGTTCATTGCGGTTGCACACTCAATACCTGACGGGGTAGCTCTCTCGATTGATACGCCATTGGGCAGAATCGTGCATACCGGAGACTTCAAGCTCGACAGCACACCGGTTGACGGCAGGGTTACGGAGTACGGAGCATTTGCTGAGGAAGGCGACAAGGGAGTCATGCTGTTGTGTTCCGACAGCACCAACGCAGAACGCAAAGGTTTCACTCAGTCGGAACGCATAATATCAGGCACGCTGGATCAGCTATACCGCACCTACAGGACGAAGCGCATAATCATATCCTCATTCGCCAGCAACGTGCACAGAATACAGCAGGTTGCGGACGTGTCTGCGAGGTTCAACAGGAAGTTAGCTTTTCTTGGCCGGAGCATGATCCGCAATGTTGAGCTTGCACGGGAATTAGGTTACCTGAAGATTGACTCGAAAATGATAATCCAGATAGAAGAGAGCTGGAAATATTCGGATAATCAGCTTGTGATTGTTACGACAGGGAGTCAGGGCGAACCTTTCAGCGGACTCGTTACCATGAGCAGAGGCGAGAACAAAGCAATAGATTTAGGCGAACATGATGTAGTGTTTTTGCTTGCGTCTGTGATTCCCGGAAATGAAAAGCTCGTGAACAATACGATCAACCGCCTGTTTGCGCAAGGCTGTGAAGTCGTATACGAGAAGGACAGGCAGATACACGTATCAGGCCATGCTTCATCTGAAGAACTCAAGATAATCATGAACATTGTACGGCCTCAATACTTTGTGCCCATTCACGGAGAGTATAAGCACATGGTAAGGCACTCACAGTTAGCGCAGGAAGTAGGGATTGCACAGCGCAACATCTTCCTGATGACGAACGGGGACATCCTGACTTTCACGCGCAACAGTCCCCCAAAGAAGCAGGGTCATGTACAGGCAGGAGCAGTGATCGTTGACGGCAATGCGGCAGGAAGCATCAAAAGCGAGGTCATGAAGGAACGCAGGGAAATAGCTGAAGACGGCGTTCTTGTCGTGGCGGCATCAGTTGATGACAAGGGGAATCTTCTTGCACCTGTCGCGATAGAAACTCAGGGAGTGTTCATATCCGACGACACAAAGCAGGTGTTCAATGAGTTATACGCGGCAAGTGAGCGGGCAATACAGGAGCTTGCAGGGAAACGCGCCAATATTGACACGCTAAAGAAGACCATAAAGGCACGTGTAAGGGACGTACTGCGCAAGAGGAATTCATCATTTGCAGTAGTGCTTCCGGTTATATCCGTAAAGCATTCTGGATATTACGACAACAATAACTTTTTCGAGAAAGATTTTTTCTAGTTTTTAGGAGTGATTATATTTTGCAGTTCGACATTCATACGTTCATATTAGGTGCTGTGCAGGGATTATGCGAGTTCCTGCCGGTAAGCAGTTCCGGGCATCTGGCATTATTGCAGCATTTCCTCGGCTTCCGTGATGAAAATCTTGTTGCGTTTGATTTATTGCTTCACTGTGCAACGGTGTTAGTGATAATGATATTTTTCTGGCGGGATATATGGCAGATAATCATAGAGTGGTGCGGAGGATGGTTTACGGGCAAAAGGCTTTCCGGCTGGTCATACGGCTGGGCAATAATAATCGCCACCATCATAACAGGGATAATCGGTTTGCCTTTGCGCAAGATAGTTGACGAAATGTCCGCGTCTCCTCTGTATGTAGGGTGCGGGTTAATCTTTACGGCTATGGTTATGGCGGTTGTGCCTGTAATGTCGCGTTCAAGCAAGAATCCATCACTGCTCAGCATTGCAATCGCTGTAGGTATTGCGCAGGGAATTGCAGTTTTGCCGGGCGTATCTCGTTCAGGAATGACCATAGCGGCAGGTTTGGTTATGGGCTTGGGAGTCAGTGAGGCTTTCCGGTTCTCGTTCCTGATCTCCGTTCCTGCAGTCTTGGGAGCGTCATTGCTGGAGGCGTTGAAGGTCATGAAGGGATCTGAAGGCGTGTTTCTCCCGGCCGGCTATCTGTGGGCAGTATTGGCGGCGTTCGTGCTGGGATTTCTGGCACTGGGGCTTATGCGCAGGTTAGTGCTTGCAGGGAAATGGGCATATTTCGGGTTCTACTGCCTGATTGTAGGTGCTATTGCAGTGCTGTCATCGCTGGAGATGTTTTAGGCTATGAGAATCATTCTTGCTTCAGGAAGTCCGAGACGGAGAGAGCTTCTCTCTGCTCTCGGCTTATCGTTTGAGGTGTACAAGCCTGACGCGGACGAATCACATTCTGACAGCGAGAAGCCCGGCGAGTTATGCGCAAGACTCTCAAGGCTCAAGGCACATGCGGGGTCTGAAGCGTTTCCTGATGCGCTCGTGATTGCGGCTGATACTATAGTAGTGATTGACGGCGTGATTCTGGGCAAACCTGTTGACCGTGATGATGCCGTGAGAATGCTCAAGCTGCTTCAGGGACGTGAACATGAAGTGCTTACGGGGCTTAGTGTCGGTGTGGGCGGAAATGTGCGGACCTGCGTCGAACATACGCGGGTGAAGTTCAGGACTCTTAGTGATGATGAGATTGAAGCATATGCTGCTTCGGGGGAATGCGACGACAAAGCCGGGGCTTATGCTGTGCA
>CAJOES010000060.1 GCA_905233455.1 uncultured Synergistales bacterium
AGGGCCGCTGAGTCTTCCGGAGGGCTGGCACTGAATGTTCGTGATGTACATCGGGACGTTGCAGCCGCAAGAAATATGACGCACTTCTATTCCTGACTGAAGTAATGCACCCTCAAACGAGAATGAACACCCTGTAAGGAATCCTACAAGGTCATCATTCCAGTATTTAGTTACGTCGGTAACTTCATCAACTAATTCACCTTTGCGCCACACGCGGTAACGGGGAATATCTGTTGCAATGTTCGCGCCGGGAGCAATGAGCTTAGGTTCAGTTTGTCCCGGCTCTGTAACGTCAAGGATAGGGCAGGGCTTCGGGTTTCTCTGTGCAAAAACGAGGAAGTCATATGCAAGATCTTTAGAGAGAACGACAAGGTTAGCCTGAACATAACCTTCACACATTCCTGAAGTCGGCCTGTCCCATTTACCTGCACGAATCATTTTCCTGACTTCCTGCGGGTTGTATTTTGCGTAATCGCTGGGTTTAGTCATAAATGTTTCACCTCTTTATATTACCCCTCTATATCTCCCCTAACATTAGGTGGACTAAGGGGGGTTACACAATTTTGCTCAATGGCACAATATCAATTCCTGCTTCAATGAGTCTTGTGCGCAAAGTTTTTGCCATCTGAACGGCTGAAGGTGAATCACCGTGAAGGCATATAGACTGTGGGCGGAGATTTATTGTTGTTCCGTCAATGGCCTCAACGACTCCTTCTTTCACCATGCGTATAACGCGCTGTGCGGCGATTTCGGTATCACGGACAAAAGCACCTTCCATCTTTCTGGGTACGAGCGAGCCGTCATTCATGTAACCTCTGTCCGCAAAAGCCTCTGCCGCATAGGGTATTCCGAGTTTTTCCGCAGCTTTGTCGAACTCTGAGCCTGCAAGCCCCATGAGGATTAAGCCGCCTCCTGCATCTTTCACCGCCTGAGCAAGTGCAATGGCTTCTTCGGGTTTCTTTGCCGCGCTGTTGTACATTGCCCCGTGGGGTTTAACGTGCTGGAGCTTTATCCCTTCAGCCTCACAGAATGCCCGCAAAGCTCCGATCTGATAGAGCGTATCTGCGTAGAGTTCATCGGGCGAACAAACCATATTGCGCCGTCCGAAGCCTTTAAGGTCCGGGTATGACGGGTGGGCACCGACAGCAACCCCTGCTTTCACTGCCTCTTTCACGGTAGCTTTCATGACGAGCGGGTCTCCTGCATGGAATCCGCAAGCGACGTTAGCCGATGATACGAACGTTAGAACATCAGCATCACTGCCCATCTTCCACGCGCCGAAACTCTCGCCCAAATCGCTGTTCAAGTCAACTTTGTATGCCATATATTTACGCCTCCTTTTATGATAATTTCTCCCATTCGACGAAAAATTTTTCGCCGTCAACAATAACATTCATTGCCCCGCGTTCATGAGTAACAGCAGGCTGTGATACATGAGAACGCAAGGAATTCAACGCTTCTGCTTCTGCCCGTGATATGTCTATGCCCTGTTCCTGAGAGATCTCCGAAAATTTTACGGGAGAACCCGGCATATACTGGCTCAGTCTCGCAACGTCAAGAGCATGAACGACACCTATTTTGACGTAACCTCCTGTAGTCTGCCTGTCTGCCATCATGACGATCGGCAAGCCCTGTCCCGGAATCTGAACAGCTCCCATCGGTATAGCGTCCGAAACTATATCCGGGCCTTTAACGTGTTCGATGAGTTTACCGCCTTCCATTCTTGAGCCCATGCGGTCAGAAGATGACGACAATTTATATTCCGCCGTAAGGAATGTCTTTATGCCTTCAGATTTGATGTATGAATCCTGCGGACCTAGCACGGTTCTTAGCGGTGCATTGGAGTAATCCGGCCTGAGATTCTCCGGACAGCTCATGCTAGGCGTAAAGATTCCTGCAGTGCCTGTGATGAGTTCATCGCCTTTCTGGAGCTTCCGTCCCTCAAGACCGCCGATTTTGGCCTTCATGTAAGTGCTTCTGCTTCCCATTACGGGCGGGACATCAATACCTCCCGAAACGCACACATAAGCCCTGAATCCCTTTCCGCATATCCCCCCGAAAGTCAGAACGTCTCCGGAATGGACAGCGATAACCGTCCAGTTCTGCACAGGCTGGCCATTGAGCTTGGGCTGTAAGTCTCCTCCAGTGATTGCGACTGCGCCATCACCATCACCGAACATGATTGACGGCCCGGCCATAGTAACTTCAAGTGCGGCGGCGTTGTCGGGATTGCCCAGCAGGATATTTCCGCGAATGAGTGCGGGAGCGTCCATTGCACCGCTGACGGGCATACCTATAGCCTGATAGCCCCAGCGTCCCAAGTCCTGAATTGTTGTGAGTGCTCCGGGTGTCTGTATGGTAAGTTTCATGATGCAAGACTCCTTCTGCCGTACTCAATCTTATAGCTTCCGTTCTTGGCCTGAACTTCAATCTCCCTGTAGCGCGTCATATCCACCGGGTAGAACTTTACCCACATTCCTGCCTGAATTGCTACAGCGGGATCTCTGTTTGCGTCATAGAGTTCATACGGAACTCGCCCGATGATCCTCCAGCCACCCGGACTTGCGATCGAATATGCTCCGGCCTGTGCTCCGCCGATTGCGACGCTGTTTGCGGGAATATACTCGCGGGGGTTCTTGAGTCTCGGTGTCTCCAGTGATGAGTCCATGCCGCCTAGGTACGGAAAGCCCGGCGTGAATCCGTTCATGAAGCAGTACAGCGGGGAATCACAGTAACGCTTCACCACCTCATCTTCTGCCAGGTGCGTATGTTCTGCCACGTCATGCAGATCCGGTCCGAACTCTCCGCCGAAGAACACCGGGACTCTGACTTCAGGACTGTTGCCGCCGATCTCGCCGGAAGACAGCCCGGCAAGCTCGCCTTCAAGCCTCTGCTTCAATGCCTGAAGGTTTACGCTCAAAGGATCAAAGTATACCGACAATGAACGGTAAGTAGGGACAAGCTCCCGGAGCCCGTCAAAAGGTTTTTCCGACAGTGATTGCTTGAGTGCCTGAACACAGCCGTTAATCTTCATGTCAATCTTCTCGCCGAAGTCAACGAATATGCACGTTTCCCCTGCCGGAAGTATCTTAGCCTCTATACTGGCCATGACAGCCTCACTTAAAGATGTTCATGATGTTGGGGAGTGCCTGAATGCCCATCCAGAATGTGAACACTACAACAGCCCAGCCCGCTAACGTAAGAATTATGGGGTGATGGTAATTTTCGCCTATGATATTTTTCTTGTATGCTCCCAGAAGTATGCTTGCGAGAGCTAACGGAAGAATCAATCCGTTGACTGAACCGGCAGCTATGAGTAGTGCTACGGGGTTTGCGACAAAAATATTTATGGCGGTTGACGCGCAGATGAAGCCTATCATCCACCAGCGGTAATTGTTGTCGATGCTTTTCGACAGCGAGCGCAGGAATGATACCGACGTATACGACGCGCCGATGACGGAAGTTACTCCCGCAGCCCAGAGAATCACGCCGAACATGCGGTAACCGATCTCACCCGCGCCCCTCCTGAAGGCATCAGCGGCAGGGTTGCCCTTGTCGAGCACTACAGCTGCCTCGCCTGCGGCAACATACACCACGCCGAGAACTGCAAGGAAGAGCAGTACACGCATGATTGACGTAACTATTATTCCGTTGAGTGCTCCACGTGTTGCGTCATTCGCGTCATGGACTCCCGCATCAATCAGCCTGTGTGCTCCGGAGAACGATATATACCCGCCGACCGTGCCGCCTATGAGCGTAAGTATCACTGTCCAGTTGATGACGGAGGGCATTACTGCTTCACGTGCCGCAAGTGCTGCGGGAGGAGTTGACTGGACTGCAACATAAAGCATCAGTGCAATCATGAGGATTCCTAGAATCTGCGTGAAGTAGTCCATAGCTTTCCCTAAATCCTTGTTGAGGAATATGAATATTGCCACTGCCGCGCTTATTGCCGCACCGTAAGATAGTGGAATCCCTCCTACTGTGTTGAGGCCTAGAGCCGCACCGCCTACGTTGCCGATGTTGAATGCCAGACCGCCGAGAGCGACGAAGAATGCCAGCAGATAGCCCAAGCCGGGAAAGACTTTATTCGCCACGTCCTGAGCACGGAGACCGGAGACACAGATTATGCGCCATATGTTGAGCTGTACTATTGCGGTTACTATGATGGTTACGACGATAGCGAATGAGGTTGATGCAAGAAGCTGCTGCGTGAAAACTGTAGTTTGTGTGAGGAAGCCAGGGCCTATTGCCGATGTTGCCATCAGGAAGGCCGCGCCTAAGATTACCTGCAGGGTTCCTTTCTTTTCACTCATGAGATATAACCTCCCAAATTAAATAAAATTGAGAGAATATTTTAACTCATTGTTCAAATCTTTTTCTGTCTAGTTTTGCGTTCCTGAAATACAAGCATACATCACAGAAGACCATGCAGAAATTTATTATGTACGGAATGAGAAGGAAGCCGCGTAGCCCGTCAGCCAGAATAACTTTTGCAATTCCTGCAACATATCCGGTCAAGACGACGAGAAGAAAGCCTATGCTCTTTCCTTTTGCTGTTCTTGCGCGCCATGATTTAGCGATTGAAAACGGCCAGGCCGCACCAAAGCATACGAGCATTATTGTCTCAAGAATCTTTTGCCAGTCCATGAAATGAATACTCCTTTGCATAAAAATTTTCATACACTTTAGCACAATCACGCTTGACCGATAGCGAATATCAGAAACTATCATAATTCCAGCAAAAAAAATTTCAGGAGGTATCTTCAATGAAGTTAATATTAATTTCTCTTATGCTGTTATTGATGTGCAGTCCGGCATTTGCTGACATGATGCCGGTAAAGAGTTTTTCGCCGCGCACGCCTGAGCCATACAAGGGGAATCCTTTCGGGCTTGTATATGCAGACGCAATCACGGAGAATGTTCCCGGCAAGGTCAACATTCACCCGATAACCTACGAGCTTAACGGCATAACTATAGCGGCGAACGTCTACACCCCTGCAGGTTATGATCCCGCAAAGAAGTATCCTGCCGTAACAGTTGCGCACCCTAACGGAGGGGTCAAGGAGCAGGTATCGGGACTCTTTGCGCAGAAACTTGCGGAGCTGG
This sequence comes from uncultured Synergistales bacterium, assembly GCA_905233455.1. Classification (GTDB taxonomy): domain Bacteria; phylum Synergistota; class Synergistia; order Synergistales; family Aminobacteriaceae; genus JAFUXM01. Next base: position 5,110 of record CAJOES010000060.1, read on the forward strand.
GATATATCACCGTAGCTGCTGATGCGGCATATCAGGGCGGGAGCGGAGGACTCCCAAGGCACACGGATATTCCGTTTTTCCGTACAGAGGACATTCACGGAATGGTTGACCTGCTGACGGTTTACCCCGGCGTTGACGCGGGCAGAATCGGAATGCTGGGTATCTGCGGTGGAGGCGGCTATACCCTCAATGCGGCCAAGAGTGAGAAGCGCGTAAAGGCTGTTGCAACGCTGAGCATGTTCAACACCGGCAGGGTAAGGCGCGAGGGCTACATGAGCACGCAGATACGGGACATTCAGGAGAGATTAGCACAGTCGGCTAACGCAAGGGCTGAGGCGGTGAGGGGCGGAGACACGGTATATTCCGACACCAATGCGCCCAAGATGACGGACGAGCAGATGAAAGCGTATCTTGCTGCAGCTCCGGACTTATACCGCGACGGCTATGAATATTACGGAGTAACACACACTCACCCTAATTCGAACGGGCATTACACATTATCCAGCTTAATGGAGCTGATGACTTGGGATGCGGCCGACAACATGAAGCTGATTAATGTTCCCCTGCTGATGATGGGCGGGAGCATATCTGACTCTCTTTACATGTCTGAAGACGCGATTGATAAAGCCACAGGCACTAACGACAAGGAATTATTCATCATTAAGGGAGCTACCCACATTAAGACATATTATGTTCCTGAGTATGTAGAGCAGGAAGTGAACAAGCTCAAAGAGTTTTTCGGGAGGACGCTGTAATGAGGACGGCATTAATCTTTATGTGTGTTGTGATGATGGCTGTACCTGCTTTTGCCGGCACGCTTGACGGCTACGACAGGGCGAAACTTGCGGACGAGAATTACAGGCTTGCGCAGGGAACGGATGATCTTCCGGAGGCGGTGAATGATCCTGAACTTGCTTCTGTCATGAAGAAGTATATCTATGCGGACATTATACGGCAGGCCAAGATCACGCAGACAGAACGCAAACTTGTAGAGATAGTTGTGCTCACCACCAACCAGAACCATAAATTTTTGTCGCGTGTGATTGACGGTGCGGTTAATCTCGGAGTCAAGCCCATAGAGATTCGCGAGGCACTATATCATGTTGCGCCTTATATAGGCTTCCCGAAGGTCTTTGAGGCTCTCGACACAGCAAACGAGGTATTCACTGCGCACGGGGTAAAGCTCCCGTTAGAGTCTCAGGGCACTACTACGGACGCTGACAGGTTCGAGAAGGGTTTAGCGTTTCAGGTTGAGGCATACGGGGAACGCATAAACCAGATGAGAGACGCAACACCGGACTACCAGAGACACCTTCAGGATGACTTGTCGGCGTTCTGCTTCGGGGACACGTACACGCGCGGGACTCTGGACTACAAGATGAGAGAGATGCTCACTATGGCGGTGATTGGGACTCTCGGTACAGGCGAGCCGCAATATAAGTCGCATGTTGCCGGGACTCTTGCGGCCGGCGCGACAAAGGAAGAGGTTATCGGAGTCATTACTACAATGAATCCGTATATAGGCTTCCCCAGAACGTTAAATGCCTTGAGGATAGCGAACGAGGTTTTTGCTGAACAAGGAAAATAAAGCAATAAGTTACAGCCCTTCGGATAATTCCGGAGGGTTAATTTTTTGTCTGCTATAATTACAAAATTCACACAGGAAAGGAAAAAATTTCATTCATGAAAAAAGCTCTGCCCCTGAACATAGCAGCAATATTGATATTTACATTAACGTTCATAGTGTCAATGATCTTCAACTGGCTTGAACCGAAGGTAGAAAATGTTGATGAAGCATATGTGAAAGAACACACGGGACAGTACGGCTTTGTTCTTGTTGATGTACGTGATGAAGATGTGTATGAAGGCTTCTCTCCGTCTCCCGGGATACCAGGCGGGCACATTCCCGGGGCGATAAGTTTCCCCCTGTCTGATATGAACGTAGCCGCGGCATCTGCGGCAATGGCTAAAGTAGGCATCACCAAAACTGCCACGATAATACTTTACGACACCCAGAACAAACAGTCAGACTTATTCGCAATTTATCTTGTGAACAGGTTTCATTTCCCTATATCAAGAATCAAGAGATATGAGAACGGCATCACCGACTGGATACGCAACCCGGAAAATATTCTGCTTCCTGAAGACCACGAATAATTTTCACTTCCTGCATGAACACGGCAGGAGATTGCTGACGTATTCCCTTTTGCCTTCAAGCACGTCATCATAGAATTTCTCTTTTGTGTCTATGAATTTCAGCGTCTCGTTCAGTTCCTCTATGTGCTTGAGTATGCTTTCCCGCTTGGCCTGAAGTATAGTTTTTCTCTCCGGAATGCTTGACTGCCCCATAAGGCATAAGCGCGTATATTCCTTCATCTCCTTTATTCCCATGCCGCAATCACGAAGGCATAAGAGGCTTTTTATCCATGCAATATCCCTGTCATCAAAATATCTGTGATTGTTGATGAGCCTCTTGACGTTAGGGACTAGTCCCTCGTTGCAGTAGAACTTCAAGCCCTGATACGTCATTCCTGTTAGTTCGCAGGCCTGTTTCATAGTGTAGATTTTCATGATTTCATCTCCCGTAAAATATCTATAGTACGCTTTATCCCTGCTTCTATATCATAATGAGCCTTCCAGCCGAGAGCCTGAAGTTTTGAGGGGTCAAGAACTGCTTTCATTGCCATGCTGTAACCTTTGCGTTCTGATTCTTCCGGCAGTTCAAACACCACTTTGCGTCCGGAATATTCCGCGATAAGTCCGGCTAAGTCCTTGAGCGTTATATCAGATTTTCTGTCGGCTATGTTGTAGGCTTCACCGTTCTTCCCGTCAAACAGCACCTTCAAGAGTCCTGATACTGCATCAGCAACGTAACCATACGAGTATAACTGCGTGCCCTCGCTCTTTAAAATAATATCTTCATGTTTCACGCCCTTGCGTATGAACTGTGCAACAGCTTTTGAGTCGGTCATAAGCATTGTCGGCCCGTAGATTCTCGGCAGTCTGGGAATAACCGTATCAAGCCCGTACTGCTGAAGATACGACAGGCACAGGGTCTCTCCGCAGCGTTTTGCTTCCGGATAGCCGGAACGTGCCCGCGAAATGTCGATGTAGCCGCTATATTTCTCGTCGAATAATTCAGTGTCCCCCCTGTTCTCGCCGTAAACCTCAACGGAAGACGCAAACAGGAATCTTTTTGTGCCGTGCTCCAGCGCAAACTTCAGCAGGTTATTGAGTCCGATAATGTTTGTGGTGATCGTGCCGACAGGATCAGCAGCATAATCCGCAGGGTGTGTGTTGCTGGCCATATGCAGGATGTAATCAGCATTTCCGGAGCAACCTTCAAGGGGACTGTTTATGTCGTGAGATATGAAGGTGAATGTGTCATCATTCATATAGTCCGCAAATCTTTCTTCTGCTTTCTTCATGCTCCGGCCAAGTGCGGATATTTTGCAGTTCTGTCCGTATTTTCTGTTTCGGAACATCAGAACATCAATAAGAAAGCTGCCGATCAGTCCTGAAGCTCCGGAGATTAATACTGCGGAGTCAGTTAGTTTCTGCCAGTCAAGATTTAATCCTGCAGTAAATTCAACGTCTTCAAGGTACAGTGGGTGATTAAGCATCATAATTTTCTTTCCTCCTCATAAGGTAAGCCCTGAACATTTCTAAATCATCTTTAGTCGTAAGTTTTATGTTCTTGTCAGACCCCGCCGCAAAATACAGCCTAACGCCTAAATCAGCCATCATTGTATTTGCATAAGATGAACCGCTGATTCCGATTCCCTGTTCAAATGCCTCGTGATATTTCTCATCAATAAGCGAAAATTTGTATGCCTGCGGAGTCGATACGCGCCGGATTGTTTCGCGTGGTATGTATTTCGTTGTAGAAATATCATCATCAGCAATGAATATCTGTTCGTTGTAGGGAAGTGAAGTTACTGCATTTCCGTACTGCTGACATTTTACGATAACGTCCGAGAGCACTGCATCATCGACCAGCGGCCTTATACCGTCATGAATGATGATTATGTCGTCAGGTTCACATTTGCCCTCAAGATTAAAGACTCCGTTGCGTATGGATTCCTGAGCAGATGCACCGCCTGTTATGACCCATTGAAGTTTTGTGATACCGGACTGTTTTGCGTATGCCTTCAGTGTCTCATGCCAGCCTTCAAGGCAAACGACTTCTATTGCGTCAACGCTAGGGTGCTTCTGAAATGCCGACAGCGTATGAATTATTACTGGTTTATCGTTGACGCTGATAAACTGCTTGGGTATGTCGAGATTCATTCTTGCCCCGACTCCTCCGGCAATAATTACAGCAATATTCATTGATGACCTCCGTTATTCTTATGATTGACCGCCAATTACAACCGGCTGTTACAATTCTATCACCCAATAAAAATTATGTTCAGGAGGCTGAATTTATGCGCAAAATTCTTTTATGTATGCTGATACTTGCATGTCTTGCAGGCAGTGCTTCAGGCTATCAGATGGTGAATACAAACGTATTGAACAGGTCAACGGGCAAAACTCTTCGCGGACTCCTCTATATGCCTGAGACTCACGGGGAAAAGCTGCCGTTGGCGATATGTGCCCATGAACTTGGGAGCAATCACCGCCGTGGCTGGCCTCAATACGGAGAGGCATTAGCGGCAGAAGGAATAGCTGTGTACACGTTCGATTTCGCCGGGGGCGGGCCTAAGAGCCGTGCGGACGGAACACCCGGAAGCCTGAGCGATGGAGATACTACGGAAATGTCCGTAATGACTGAGGTGCGGGATCTTGAGGCAGTGCTTGAGGCTGTCAGGTCATGGGACTTCGTCGACACGAACAGGATCGCACTAATCGGCGGGAGTCAGGGCGGTGCTGTGTCGGTGATTGCGGCCTCGCGTCATGCGGACGAGATTGCCGGGCTGGTTCTGCTGTATCCTGCACTGGTGATCACTGATGACCTGCACAAAAAGTTTTCGCGCCCGGAAGACTGTCCGGAAGTCTACAGCTATAACGGCTGGCTTGACGTTAGCCCGGTATATGTTAATGACATGTGGGATTACGACATTTACGCCGACATGCCCAAATACGAAAAGCCTGTGCTGATACTTCACGGGGACAAAGATTTTATCGTGCCGATAGAATACTCGCGCAGGGCAGCATCTGCATATCCTGACTCTGAATTTCACGTGATAGACGGCGGGGATCACGGCTTCAGGGGCGAGACGTTCAGACAGGCAATAGGCTACATCAAATCATACTTCAGGAAGGAAGGATTTATGCCGGGAGGATTGAGCAAGGTTATTCCCGTAGGGACTCCCAACACGATAGCAGGAGAACACTTCACGGGCAAAAGTTTTCTGTATCCTCTCTCAACACAGCAGGCAGGAGTCTTCAACGTAACCTTTGAGGCTGGAAGCTATAACGAATGGCATACACATTTTGCCTCGAAAGGCGGCGGGCAGATACTCATAGCTATTGCGGGACGTGGCTGGTATCAGGAGGAAGGCAAGCCAGCACAGGAGCTTAACCCCGGAGATGTCGTGAATATCCCTGCGAACGTCAGACACTGGCACGGTGCGGCAAAAGATTCATGGTTTCAGCATGTCGCGCTTGAAGTTCCCGGAGAAGATACACATACGGAATGGCACGGATTTCTTGCGCCTGAAGAGTACGCAAAACTGAAGTAGGAGGATATTAGCATGAAGAAACTTTTTGCGGCAGTAATGATTTTGTCGCTTGCTGTTCCTGCACACGCAGTAAGCATCAGACAGCAGGGAATGTTCTCTGCAGGCGGAATCGTCCTCACGACTGAAGGAACGTTTGATCCAGTTCACGGACAGTTTGACCCGACAGGCCAGACACATCACGCGGATCATGCAAACGTCTTCTATCAGATACCGGAGGACAGCAACAATCACCCGATGATATTCCTGCACGGCTACGGACAGTCCCGCATGGGTTGGATGACGACTCCGGACGGCAGGCCGGGTTGGAGCGATATATTTCTGCGCAAGGGCTATCCCGTATATCTCGTTGACCAGCCCAGGCGCGGAGAGGCAGGACAGACCAGCAAGGCATCAGAAATCAGCACAGTAACGCAGGATCAGAACTGGTATACGCAGTTCCGTATAGGTTTGTGGCCGAAAAGCTATGAGGGTTCGCAGTTCCCGGACGATGAGGAGAGCCTCAATCAGTTTTTCCGGCAGATGACTCCCAACACAGGAGATTTTGACGTGAAGGTTATCGTTGATGCGTTCGTGAAAATCTTTGAGCGTTCTGGAGACGGAATACTATTCACGCACTCTCAGGGAGGTATTCCGGGCTGGGAGATCGCGGCGGCTTCCGACAAGGTGAAGGCTGTAGTTGCCATTGAGCCGGGCGGGCTGTTCTCATTCCCTGAAGGTGAAGTTCCGGAGAACATACCGACGAATTATGCTCCTGTCAGGGCACAGGGAGTCAGTGCTGAAGTTTTCGCGAGACTCATAGACCAGCCGGTAATAATCTATTTCGGGGACTATATACCGGATGAGCCGGCAGAGATTCCTTCAAGGGATTACTGGCGCGGTGTAAGGGCTATGGCGGTGAAGTTCGCTGAAGCCGTGAATGCTCACGGAGGGGACTGCACGGTGATTGACCTTCCGAAAATAGGAATTACCGGCAATGAGCACTTCATATTTCAGGACAAGAATAATGACGTTGTAGCTGAACATATAGCTGAGTGGCTGAAGTCAAAAGGATTGTAGAGTAAAATTAGCCTCAAATAATATTAACGGGAGGCTTTAATGATGCCATCACTGGAAGATAAGCAGGAAATCATGGAACTTTTGAGCAAGTATTTGTTCTGTATTGACGAGAAAAGATTCGATTCTTTGTCCAT
>CAJOES010000061.1:0-3772 GCA_905233455.1 uncultured Synergistales bacterium
GGATAATCAAAACAGTAATACGCCTTTGAATCATCAGGCATGTTGTGAAAAATATATTTGTGCATGTTCTCAAAGTCAAAGGAATCATATAATTTCCTGAACCTGTACGCATCAGGCTCCATCACGTTAAAGTAATTATCCCTGTCGACCTTCACGCCGTCAAACCGGTGCAAAGCCGGGGCAAGTTTCCATGTAGTCAGAACAAAATCATAATCATCAAGAAGCCTGAAATATTTATCATACTGTTCCGTTGAGGCCAGCGGGCAAACTGCATTAGTGATGATAAGCTTATCGCAGTCATAATTTTCATGGATATATCTCAGCCCGTTCGCTACAGATTCTGGTCTTGTCTTTCCTCCGACAGCTACAGGGACATTGAACCTGCTGCGGCAGTATTCGACGTAATCACCTGAAGCTACAATCACTATTTCATCGACAAAACTTGAACGCTTTGCGGCATCAATCACGTAATCAATCACCGGACGACCGTTCATGTAGTTGTACTGTTTCGGGCAGTCAGTGCCGAATCTTGCGCCTATTCCTCCTGACATAACCAGAATGACATTGCGGATATAAGTTTTAGTCGGCATCATGAAAATCCCTCTTAAGAAAATCAATTATTCTTTCTCCGGCAGAAAGCTCAAATTTCATGTTAGCGTCTATATACTGCTGTCTTGCGCCCTTTCTGCTGTCTTGGCCGTCAGTAAGTAATTGAAGCTGTTTTAGCAGTTCTGACTCATCACGAACTGTGTACATGAGATTAGCCCATTTTCTGCTGGCTGGGTCAAACTTCCTCAGAGAGCCGCAAAATATAGTAGGTTTTCCGGTAATGAACTGCTCGACAAGAAGAGATGAGGTATCAGAGATAAAAATATCAGCGTCAGTCAAAGCCCTCTGATAGTCAGGAGTATCATCATACGTAAAATTATTTTCTTCTGCAAAAATCTTCAGGAATTCATCAACATCATGTTGTGTCATTTCTCCAGTTGACAGAAAATTGCGGAGCATTAAGGGATGCGGACGGCATACGAACCTGAAATCTTTATGTTCACGGAAGAAGTTTATCAGAATATCCTTGTATTTGAAGAACGTAGTAGCTTCCACTGATTTATTAGTTGTCCATCTAGGCAGCCATAAAACTGTTTTCCTGAAACACGGATCGAACGGTTTGTCCGGAAGATTTCTGTAGAGATCAAAGCGTGGATAGCCGAAAAACTCAGCTTTTGCTTTCACGTGTAGGATGTTAGAAAGTATGCGCCGTATGATATTGCAATGATAAGTATTTTCTGTGAAGACCACATAAATATTCTTGAGAAATTCTATATTATAGACAAATCTGCTGTCCCAAAACATTTTGCAGTATGAATAAGGAGTGTAGCATATTTTAGTATATTTCCTTAGCTCGCTGCTTTTGTAACATGGCGGCATATGAATATCATAAGGCCGTATTACAAAAACATAATCGGGGTTCAGTTTCTCCAAGTCAAACCATTGATGGGTTACGCTGTTATACGCATTTATTGTATCGCTGTCGAAAGTTCTGCACATATCGAAAGCTGTATTTCTTCCGTATTCTTCATGATTTACACCGTAATTTTCGTGCATTAGCTTTTCGGGGAGTGCCAGAAGGAACGTATCAACGTCAGGATCATTTTTTGCCGCTAGATAAACAGGCTTCATTGAGTTCCATGCTTCCGGGACCTGACACAAAAAAACGGCTCTGATTCTCGCATTACGCTTTTTGCTACAACTGTAGCCGTCATGAACTGAAGAAGTGATTTCTCCTATATGTCTTCTGAACCCTGATGAGAAAGCATACCTGAATTTTAATTCAGAATAATAATCGCAGTTGTTATTAAGATACTTGATGAAGCATGAGCGTACAACACTTTTGACAGCCCCCAAAATCATAACTCTGTAAAACTCCTCTCTTGACTTTTCAGCAATTATACGTTAAGGGGGGGGGGTATCTGTCAAGAGCGTATTTTTTTCATGGACTCAGTAAATGTTTCGTTCTCATCAGGCCGCCTTGTAGCAGCTCGTATATATTTTCCCCCAATTCCTGCAAAATTCCTCGTATGCCGCACAGCAATTCCATTCCTCAGCAAGTGTTTTATTACTTCCGCATCATCTTCAATTTGAATCATGAAGTAGTGCACATCGCTTTCTGCAACCTCAAACCCTGAAGCCCTCAATGATTCCATGAATGCCGGAGTATTTTCGCGGTAAAAATTCCGTGTCCGTGTGCAAAACTCATCATCATTCATGAACATAAACGCCAGTTCCTGCGCAAAAGCATTAACGCTCCATGTTGGCTGGAGTGCCTTTAGTGCCGTAATGATATTTTCGTCCGCAATCACATAGCCTATACGTGCCCCGCTGAGGTGAAATATTTTCGTGAGCGAGCGCAGTATTATCACGTTCCCATAACCGCAAAGCCTTTCAGGTTCGCCGTGAATCAGGAAATCTATATATGCCTCATCGACAATGAACACGGTATCAGGGCATGACTCAATCACACGCGAAAGATCAGCAATATATTTTCCTGTAGGGTTATTCGGGTTGGAGAGTATGAACGCACTAAACTTCCCTGCATCGTCAAGGCTGAATACGTTATGCGCGTGAGTGAATGCACGGGAATATTCGGAGTAGTTCGGCTGAAGTATTGCAGTGCTGTGCGTGAAGAGCCGGGACAGCAGGAATACAGCTTCATTTGTGCCGTTGGTGAAAAGAATCCGCGACGGGCTGATATTCTCGCGTTCGGCTATGAGTTCGCGCAGTCTTGTGCAGTCGGGATCGGGATAGCGTGATGCAAGCCGTTCAATGTCAATGCTGATTTTAGGCCACTGCAATATATTTGTGTTGGTGCTGAAGTCGATTATCCTTTCAGGTACAGGGATGTTGAATGCTCTGTACAGGTTCTCAGGGTTAGCTCCGTGTATTATATTCTCCATGAAAGTAATATTACCAGAAACGCAAAGAGAGAACATGACATATCAAGCAATCTCCACGCCCTGACTATATCGAATGGTTCAGGGTCTCTGCCTTCAGGATTGAGATATTCACGCTCCTCAAACTTTCCGCCGTAATATGCCCCTCCTCCTAACCTTACACCCAAGACTCCCGCAAAAGCACTCTCGCCGTGCGCGCTGTTGGGACTCTTATGCTTCAGCCTGTAGCGCATGAACACCTTGAAGCCCCTGCGTCCTGCAATCACTATGGCCATGCCTCCAAGCCGTGCAGGTATGAAGTTCAGTATGTCGTCCAGCCTCGCTGATGCCCTCCCGAACTCTTGAAGTTCCTCATAGCCTATCATTGAATCTAAAGTGCTTGAAGCCTTGAAGAGCCATACGCACAATGCCGCACCGTAAGAAGCATTCAGGGCTAGGCCAAGTGCCGCAAAGAATATCACCGACATTATGCCGTCAACAGAATTTTCCGCAATGGTCTCAATCACTGCACGGGTAATTTCAGTCTCATTCAGCATATCCGTATCACGCCCTACAACACGGGATAAATATTTTCGCGCATTGGGCAGGTCATGAGACATTAAGCACGACAGAACCGGAGCAGTCTCGTCCTTCAAGTCCCGCCATGCCAGAGCAGAATACAGCAGGTATACCTGAATGATTGCGTTACAGCCGGAAAGGTACAGCAGGAGGAATACAGCAAGCCCCGTTGTGAGCAGAGTCAGCACACATACAGCAAGGCCGCGAATGAATGAATGCGTATCAGTGAAAAGTTTGGTGCGGAAGAAATTTACCGCCCTCCC
>CAJOES010000061.1:3809-15719 GCA_905233455.1 uncultured Synergistales bacterium
GCATCAATCAGGAGGGCAAGAGATAAATTCAGTGCGAAAGGGTTAATCTTCAGGTTCTCCAGTCCTGCCGCGGTAAAGCTCTACCATCTCAACCCGGCCTTCAGTGTCTCCGTCCTCGCGCCTTAATGTTATTGCGAGGGTCATGTTCCTGTCTGAAAGCTCATAGGATAGTATGCTAACATCAATATCATCTTGAGGGGATTCGCGCATTGTAGGCGTTCCCATCTTCTTACGCAGATCTGACTGATACAGCCTGATGAGGTCAACGCCGAGAAACTCTTTGCATGTTGCAGGGTCATCGGACTGGAAGTAGACATCTTCAACGCCTCTCCTGCCTTCAATCACCCGGAACTCTCCGCCGTTTGACGTGTATGAAGTTATACTGCCGTCATCACTCTTGCTCCAGCCTCTTGGGCGTGAAATGATTCTGCTTCTGGCCTTTGCGTAGGTCTTGTAGAGATTAGAGGCAATCTTGCTCTTTCCGCCCATCTTGAGACGTATGCCGTTCTGCGGAAGCCAGCCTTTATGCCCGTCAACGTTGACGCTGTACCACAGGTAATTATCGCTGTCCCGTGTTGCGCTGGGGACGCTGATCCAGCGTTCCGGAAGTTCTATCTCCTGATTGCTTGCTCCCCTGTTTGCCTTGCTGTAGAGAAGGGAATATGACTCAAGAGGATATGCCCACTGCCCTTTTGCGGGAGGGACGGGACTTGCATATGAGATCGAACACAACACTAACGCCATAAGTATTGCCTGGAGAAAAATTTTTCTTGCCATGATTTAAAGCTCCTTTATGGAATAATTTTGCAGGGAAGATTATATTGCATCAATGCCTACAAGCACAACAGATATAGAAACGGTTAATGCAGGATCGTGCGTTTCCATATAATGAACGCAAAATACATAAACCCCGTTTTGTGCGCTGCGTTATTCACGAGATAAACAATATCGCGTGTCGTGTTCAGATCTTCATTCACATAATAATCTATGCGGGACTCATGCCAGCCCTTTGCTGTAAGTTCCGCCTTAAAGAGTGCATTCAATTTTGACGGCGAGAATAATATTTTCCCCTTCATAGTCTTTTCCCTGCTTACCTTATCGAATGCCAGAGAAGCATCAACATTACTTACTGCGTCCTGAATCTCCTGCCACAAATCCGGCTTGCGTACCATCATGAATTCGAGACCGTTCAAATGGCTGTAGACCTGCGATATTCTCATTATTCCCACTCTGAGGGCTTCTGCGCGATTTTATCTGTTGGTGAAGGCTCGTATATCTCTTTGTATATCGGCCTCGTGATTAGAGTCCCTTCTTGAAGTCTTCTGATCCTCTCCAGCCCGGAATCAACAAAACTTTTCTCCTTCTCACTGCCCATAGCCTTGCGTCCGTTCTTGAGTGCCGCAATAAGGCTAGACCCCACACCGGCAAATGGATCATACACCGTATCGCCCTCATCAGTCAGAGCCAGTACGCAGCGTTCAGCAAGCTCAACCGGATACTGGCAGGGGTGTTCTGTCTTTTCGGGGTGATTGTTCTTGACGTTCGGAATGTCCCATATCTCCGCCTCCCAGTCATCATACAGCCGCGATAACGTCATCTCCCAGACATCTTCAGGGTTCTTGCCTTTAGGGTTGCCGCTGAGAGTCCCGCGCTTAGTGCCCTTGAAGTATTTTTTGCCGGGATATTTTGACGGTACACGCACAGCATCAAGGTTGAACGTGTAACTGTCGGATTTTGTGAACCACAAAATATTTTCGTACCTTCCGCTGAATCTCTTCGTGCAGTGCAGTCCGTGCCCGAAGTGCCATATGATGCGGTTGCGCAGCTTCAGGCCAAGACGCTTGAACATGGGGTAAAAGTATATATCCAGCGGGAAAACCTCACCGTCATCAACGAAATTCCCGACCTGCCAGCAAATGCTGCCTTCATCAGCAAGTATCCTAACTAATTCAGAGATCAGCGGCTCAAAGTTCTTTATGTAGTCTTCAATATTTGTTCTCGTCTCGTATGATTTCCCTATGTTGTACGGCGGAGAAGTTATCACCAGCTTAACCGCACCGTCATTAATGCTCCTGCTGAACTCTAAAGCATCTGCACATTCATATCTGTATGAAGGCAGCGCACAGAGTTCAAGCATTATCTGACTCATACGTCAAGACAGCTCCCGCCGATAAACTCACGGATAACAGAATTATTCGGTATACCGTCATTATTCAGTGCCGGCACAAAGCGCAGAATGTTCAGCAGCCTCAATGCCTCGCTGAAGACCGAAGAATTTTCGTCGACAGTGTGAAGCAACGGCTCAACATACGGCTTCAGCACACCTAGTTCATACGGCAGTGACGAGTTGAAGATAGCATCTGCCCTGCTCCTGTACGGGAAAATATATTTGCGTGCACCGCGTATAACCTTCGGATACACTTCAAGCGTAACCTGCGCGCTTTTGCCCCTCGTCCTGTAATCGCGGATGATCCTGCGCAGCAACCTGTTATCGCTGGTACTAGTCCTGTTGTGCGGGTCAATGCAGATTCCCGTTAGAGGCGAGACGAATATACCGTAGCGCGAACTTGCAGGAAGCATACCGAGTATATGATCATTCAGCCCGTGAATGCCTTCCATGATGAGCACGTCAGAAGGCTTCAGCTTTATCACCTTTCCCGGCTCTTTCATGCCCTTGATGAAGTTGTATACAGGTGTAGTTACTTCTTCCCCCGCAAGTATCCTCGTCAGGTTGTCCTCCAGCATCTCCAGATCCAAAGCGTCAAGGCGTTCATAGTCATATTCTCCGGTCTCGTCCCTTGGGCTGTCTTCGCGCTCCTTGAAGTAGTTGTCGAGCGGAAGTGTTACGGGAGTCTTTCCGCACACCATAAGCTGAACCTTCAGACGTTCCGAGAATGTCGTTTTGCCCGATCCCGACGGACCCGCAATAGTTACGACTTTCACCGGGCGGGAAGCTATATCCTCTGCAATGTTGCCGAGACTCTGAGAATGAAACGCCTCCGCAATAAGCACAAGCTCCTGAATCCTGCCTTCCGTTACGCGGTGATGTAATTTGTTCAGGTAGTTCAAATCGAGAACCTGAAGCCACCGGGCATAATCGAAAAATACTTTGCCCATTGAAGGATCTAATTTCAGTTCAGGAACTTCGTCGGGCTTGTCGAGGTCAGGAAAACGCAGCAGCATTCCCTGTTCGTAGAGCACCAAATCATACGTCCTGAGTGATCCTGTAGACGGTGCAAGAGGGCCGCCGCAGAAATAACCGTAACGTTCACCCAGTCTGTATACTTCTATGGGGTCAAGATTTGCGCGCACAAAGAGTTCTGCAATCTCCGGTTCTCCCTGACGCTGAAAGACTCTCCGTGCCTTGTCGATAGTCAGTATCTCGCGGGTTATCGCCGAATCCCTCCGTATTATCTCGTTCATCTCTGCTTTTATCTTGTCCACGTCCGCCTGAGTTACCGCGCCTTCATCGAACTCCCAGTAATGACCGTCTGCTATTGAGTGGCGCAATATTGCCTTGCGTCCCAAGATTCTCCCGCAGGCCGCGATCAGCACGAAACCTAACGAGCGTTTGTATATTCTCTGCCCCATCGGTGAGGTTGACGGGATAAATTCTACCGTAGCATCTTCATCAACAACCCAGTCAAGCGGCCTCGTGTAATTGTTCACGAACCATGCTATTACCCTTCTCTGCGGCATGTCATGCTTTGTTATCATTTCCGACATAACATCATGACCTGTTACCGGAGCTTCTCCTGCTATGTAGCTGGCAATGTATGTATCTCGTTTTTTTGCCGGAGTAAGAACACATACTGTGAAAGCCATTAAATCAACACCTTCATTAAAATTTTTGCAGTAAATTATAGCGTAAAAGATAATTTGCAATGCAGACTGTGTTACTATACGTGTTCAGGTGAAACATATAATGCAGATGCAGCCCGATAAAACATTAATTACAATAAGAGATAACAAAAAGCTGATTAGGGAATTTATTATTGACATGATAATTACTCCGTCTAAGCTGGCTCATAAATGGTCGCAGGTAACTAATCAGACTCCTAGCCTGAAAACGGGTTATCCTTCACAACATATCGCTTCTCTGATTACGGGCATGAAAGGGAATGCTACAGGTGCAAGGGGGAATGATATTGCTGACGGCTCAGAGGTTAAAGCTTGCAGCAAAGTGGATCAGTTAGACAAATGCCTTGACTGCGGGCAGGGTATTTTGAGGAGTTCTGTGCTGTGTCCTTACTGCGGTTCAGGCAATATAAAGAGAAATAATGATTCTAAATGGCTTATTACTATAAAAAGCAAAGACGCTCTGAGAATGGCTCTTGAAGAAACACCGAGATTTATTTTCATCGTTACTGATTATCCGGGCTTCAGTGATAATAATTTTTCAGATATACGCATCAGGGCATTTGAAGTGTGGGTAAAGTCGGAACGATGCAGGCGTTTCCGTGAACTGCTTGAGAACTATTACAATTTTATTTTCACGAAACATATTGAGAACAGCAGGGAACAGACACCAGCACCAAAAAACTTATGGCCTGATAGTTTTCAGTTTTATATGTGCAATCCCATAAAAGTGTTCGACTGTACTATAGAAAAATACTTATCCGGTGCACCGAACATAAAAATACTGCACTACACAACCCCTGACGTATCACGCAAAAATATTCCGTCCGAACTCATGCCCGCAAGTCTCCTCAATAAATATGAACTGGCTTTGCTGAAAGCAGAAGGCTTTAATCTGTCCGCTAATGATTATATTGATGAGAACATGCGGGATTTCCTCACGCTAAGAGATACTGATAAGAAAATAAAAATAATAGGCACTAAGAAGCACAAAAGCTAAAACAAGCTCAACTGCAAAGAATCTTCCATAATGCGCTGTTTTATTTTTTCAACGTATTCTTCATCGATCTCTATAACGAAAGGTTTTCTGTTGAGCTTCTGACATGCAATATACGTTGACCCGCTCCCGGCAAACGGGTCAAGAACGTTATCGCCTTCACTTGAGCTGGCTTTTATCAGGCGTTCTATGAGTTTCAGGGGTTTCTGTGTTGGGTGGTAACGCTTTTCGCCGTAAAAATTTATGTCGTCCCATACATCCGTAATGCCTAGTTCCGGGTTAAATGTCTGTGCGATTTTGTCATAAGGAAGGTTAAATTCAAGAATTTTTTGCAGTTTGTCCCATATTTCGCGGGTCGGAAACTGTTCGCAGACATTATCGCCGGTATAGATGCTCCACATTCCCCCGCCGTTATCTTTTACGCCCAGTGCACCGTTAATATATTTTGATGTCAGGTTCAATGCCTTCTGCCGGGACTTCAGCAGATTTCTGGAAAACGTAATATTTTTCTTAGTCAGGAATAATATGCTTTCGGTTACGTTAGGGAAAATGCGGTATTTCTTTGTAGCCCTTCCCGCCACTGCCTTGATTCCCTTATTGATGATAATCTGCTGCCTTAAATCAAAACCAAGCTCTAACAGCCGTGAAACCATAAGTGCAAGCGTCCTGAAGTACCCGAAAAGGTAAAACGTTCCGCCGTAACGCAAAGTTCTGTAAACTTCCGACAGCCACCTAACCGACCACTCTATATAGTCTTCTTCCGTTCTCCATTTGTAGTCCCATTTTTCCCCGACAACCTTCCAGTATGGCGGGTCTGCTATAACCAAGTCAAAAAAACTGCTCTCGAAATCTTTCAGCTTGTCTATGCAGTCCCCGCAAATAATTTCCCCGCTCATTTTCTCCCGAAAGCCTGACGCAGCAATTTCCACTCCTCAAATTTCAGGCTTACCGTAACAGCCGAATACATCGCCGCACACACAGCAACAGCACCGAGAACCCATAATGCCCTAACGTAAAGCCCGGCATCAGGAGAGTACCGCCACAAGAATCTATACGCCAGCACCGACGCATCAATCACCGTCAGCGCGACGAAGTAATCCCCGGCAACTTTGCGCGTGATGATACCCAGAGGCCGTCCCAGCTTCTTGCGCACGTAATACAGCCCTAAGAGTCCCGATAACGTGAAGGCGATCCCCGGAGCAAGAGCAAGACCGTTGTAGCCCATAGGATAGACCAGAGCCAGAGAGAATACAGCCGTTGCACCGACACTGAACAGCGTAACCTTGAAGGCTTCACGCGGCATTGAGAGAGCATACAGCGCACGCATTACGACAGTAGAACACGCCATGCCAGGAAGACCAAGCATACTCAGGGCAAGACATGATGACGTTGCACCCCAAGCCCATTCGCCGAACTGCCCGCGCACGAACAGCAGGTGCACGAACTCGCTTGAGATCTCCATCATTCCAACTGAGGCCGGAAGCACCACGAACAGTGCGAAACGTATTGCCTGCCTCAATGTGTCGGTGAACTCGTCATCATCCTTTGCACGGGACAACTGCGGGAGCACTGCCTGAGATATTGCGATCACGAACAGGCCAAGAGGCAGCTGCAGGACTCTGTTTGAGTAGTTCAGCACGGATATGCTGCCCTCCTGAAGGAATGATCCTAACATGCGGCTGATTACGGGGTTGACCTGATTCAGCGATAACCCTGCGGCATATGGCAGAAACAGTTTCATTATGCGTTTCAGGTCAGGGTCATGAAAGTCCGGTTTTGTCGGGTAAAGCACAGCCTTCATCCTGAAGCCGTAAAGCCATTGAGTCATAAAATGCGCGAACCCTCCGCACAGTACCGACAGTGCAAGGCCGTAGACACCCAGCCAGCCCGCAAAGAAAGGAGCTGTTACGATGAATACGAGATTGCTGAATGCCGGTGATACTGCCGGGACAAAGAAGGATCCCAACGAATTTAGCTCGCCCATAGTGAGAGCCTCAAGTGATATAAATATCAGGAAGGGGAACATCCACCGCGTTAAACCTACAGCTAAATCATGTGCCGATGAATCAAAGCCGGGAGCCATGATGCGCACCAGAGCAGGAGCAAAGAATATTCCCAAACCGACAACAATAAACGTAGCACACATTAACACCGTCATAGTTGCACGTGCCAAGGCTAATGCTTTCTCCCTGCTCTTAGTGAGTGCCTGAGAGAACACCGGGACGAATGCCGCCGATAATGCACCTTCCGCCAGTAACTGACGCGCAAGATTAGACAAGGTATATGCTACGTTGAATGCGTCCATGCTCCTTGATGCCCCGAAGAATGCCGCAACAAGAACTTCACGCGCAAGACCTAAAATGCGGCTGAGCAACGTACCGCCCATCATCATTACGGCATGTTTCACCATTGAAGGATTTTTATTTTCTGTTTTACTCTGCAATATTGTTTTCACCTCACGAAAAATTATACGCTGACCACTGCCAGACTATATGCACATATGACAACCGCCCCTGAATCACTCAATGACTGCGCAAGGCATGACAGTGTTGAACCGGTTGTGCAGACATCATCGACAATAACGACACGCAAGCCTCTTACGTCATGAATCACCCTGAATGCTTCAGAAGTCAGCTGCATTCTCTCGCGTCCCGTAAGCCCCATGCGCTTGGGTACGTCATGCGCCCATTCAGCCGCCTCAATGACATTCAGACTCCATATTTCAGACATGCCCTTTGCGAGTTCTGCCGCCTGATTGTAACTGCGCTCACTGCCCAAATGAAGCGGAACAGGAATAATGCAGTCTGCTTCAGGTTTCGGGAAGAATTTTCCCATTGCACGGCCAAGAGGAGCACACAAAAACTTTTTGCCGGAATATTTGAAGTCGTGAATCAAAGCCTTTATCTGCGAATAATACAATGATGCTGAATATACGGTGAGATTATTTATGTGTTTTGTGATTGGAGTATCCTCAAACATGAACGATATGTATTCGTCATCTTCAGGCTGCCGTGATGCTTCAGGCTTCTGCGTATGTTCCGTCCTCTGCGCACCGAGTTCACGCAAAACACGTTCTGTGATTTCGGGTACTGCCTTATCCACTGC
This sequence comes from uncultured Synergistales bacterium, assembly GCA_905233455.1. Taxonomy (GTDB): domain Bacteria; phylum Synergistota; class Synergistia; order Synergistales; family Aminobacteriaceae; genus JAFUXM01. The sequence goes on from CAJOES010000061.1 coordinate 11,770, forward strand.
CCGCGAAACTGCACGGTCAATGAGCTTCGCAATACGTTCTTCCATTCTGCAATCATCGCATAAACTTTTTCCCGGCCTTCCGCACTTCTCACAGCTCACCGGAAATACGAAATGCAGTACCAGTTCCCATAAATGCCTAATATTCATCTCTTGCCCTGTGCACTAACTCATCACAGCGGTTATTCATGTCATCGTCCGCATGTCCCTTGACCCAATGCCATTTTACGGTGTGTATCTTCGTAAGCTCTATAAGCCTCTCCCATAAGTCCCGGTTCAATACCTCACCGCCTGATGAAGTCCTCCAGTGATTCTTCTGCCAGTTCCGAAGCCAGCGTTTTGCGAAAGCGTTCTGCAGGTATGATGAATCCGTATGCAGGTCAACATCACACGGCCTCTTGAGTGCTTCAAGTGCCATTATTGCCGCAGTAAGCTCCATTCTGTTGTTGGTGGTATGGCCTTCAGCCCCGTATATCTCGCGCTTCTTGCTGTGTTCCGGAGAATACAGCACTGCCGCCCAGCCGCCGAGTCCGGGATTAGGTGATGCCCCGCCGTCAGTGTATATGATTACGTGAGATTTCAATAGCTTCACTCCTCAAAGATTATATCTATAGCTACCGGGCCTTCAGTGTATATGTCATGCGCCGCTGCTGCAGTGATGATTACGGGACTGCGTATGCTTTCGAGCGTGTCTACGGCATTAAAGAATTCTTCGCCTTCAAGAGTTCCGACATTTCCTGTTGCAGGTTCTGGGAGTATGCCGTCATTGATGACTTTTGCACGGAGTTCACGCAGAAACACGTGAAGCATCTCTTCAGGAGTTCCCTTTTTTCCTTTTTGTTCTGTACGGTCATTCATGAAGAACTTTCGGTAAACCGGAGAGCCTTCCGGGTACACTAATATGCTTGTGCCCGTCTCAAGCCTTACGGTTATGCCCTCGTTGCCTTCAACAGTATAATTTTCCCTTGAAGTAGCACGGACATACTGCCTCATATCCGCGCTTAGGAGTTCGTGAATCAATGCTTCTGCTTCCTCCTGAACATAATTTATCGGGACATCTCGCAGCTGCGCAAACGACTGGTTCGATATTCTGTCGAGGATATTAAGGCGTATCTGCTGCCGAAGCTCAACAAGCCCCGCAATAATGTCATGTTCCGTAATGCCCGGCTCAAATGCTGTCTGCCCCAGCAGAACATTAGCATTCACCGCAATAGCTTCGCTCTTCATGGCCTGCAGGTCATGTTTCAGGCGTTCGGACTCTTCCCGCATAAACCTCAATTCAGCTTCAAGTTCCTGCTTCTCCTGCTCCAACAGCAGTTTGTCGTTCCTCATAGTGTCAAGCTGAAAGCCCGTAAGGTCAAGGCTTGCTGAAGTCTCCGCAAGATCCGTAAGTGTCTTTTGCGCGTTCTCTTCGCTCCGGTTCAACTGGAACTGCAGATCATACATTTGCTGGCGTAATATCTTCATGCCGAATAATGCCGTGCGAACGTCCTGAGAGAATGCCGACATTACTGCGAGAACACCAACTGCTATCAGTGCCCCGGTTAGTGCCGTAATGAGCTGGCTTGTCCGTCTTGGCCGGAGTCCGAAAAGGGTAATGCGTTTCTTGCCGTACTTTGAGCCGAGAGAATCACCAAGCACCGACAATGCCGCACTGCCGAATACCAGAGAGAGTATCAGAAGCCAGTTAGTCCCCAGAACAATACGCCGCCACAATTACACTTTCAGCTCCTCTTCAGGTTCATGAACGGTTCTAACTCCGCAATCATTACCGACATAAAGATTAATGCACAACCTGCGGAGGCCCTAAGCGTTATGCTCTCACCAAGAAATATTATGCTGCTGAACAGTCCGAACACTGACTCAAGACTCATGATTATTGCGGCATGGCTGGGCTTTGCGTATTTCTGCGCGCATATCTGTATGACGTAACAGCCGAACGTGCAGAATGTTATCGTGAACAGCAGTTCCGGCAGGCTTGCACGGTCGATCAGTGATGCCCTCGTCTCAAACAGCATGGAGAACACGAAAGACAGGACAGCAAGAGTCATGAACTCAACGAAACTCAAAACGATTGGGTCGCAGTCGGATGTGTAGTGATTGATGGCGATAATCTGAACGGCAAACACAAGCGCACATATGAACGTGAGAATATCTCCGGCATTCACCGCACCGGACAGATCATCAGTCAGCAGATACATTCCCGCAATGCACAGTACAGCCGCACCCAAAGTAACCCAACCGGGAAAAACTTTCCTGAATGCCCAGATGATTAACGGAACAAGCAGGACATACACTGCTGATATGAATGCAGACCTTCCACCGCCGATATAATTCAGCCCTACAGTTTGTGTCCCTATTGCAATGAATAGCAATGTGCCGATGATTGCACCGCCGACAAAATTTTTGCGTATGGAACTGTTTATGCGCTTATGGAAGAAAAGATATATAAGCATTGCAGCGGACAGAAACCTGACGAACAGAAGCCAGCATGTTGGGTATACTCCTACAAGTATTTTCATTGTCGGGAAGCTGAGACCCCAGAACAGTGCGCAGTAAAGAAGTGCAAAATCTGCAAGCATTATTTGATTCTCCTTGCTTCAAGATAATATCTTTTCTCCTGAGCATGTCCCATAGAAAATGCTTTTCTCGGCAGTGTCCCGGATTCTGATATTGCGCTGAAGAAATTACGCTTTGCAGTGTCATCAAATGCAGGTACTTCAAGCCCCACGCAGTTAGCCTTCCGTGAAAGCTCCCGTAATGTATCCTCACCGTGTATGTAGTCCAGCTCAAAGCCTTTGGAGTCAAGATATTTCTGCAGGACGATTAGCGGTGATGCACCCTTCCTTTCATCTATATATACTGTACCTTCCCTGCCGTGCGCATAATATTTCACCGGCCATAACCCGGCGTGAACACCTACAGCTCCCTCAAAAGAACGTATGAATTCATCAGGATCAACGCCCTTGACGAGCCTGTGAATAGGCTCAAACTTCAAGGCATCATCATAGATATTCTCCAGCTCAACCATTGCGTAGCGTGAACGGGGATTGCTGATCGTCCGTGCCTCGTAACATGCCTTAGCCGCCGCCAATGAGTGATTTCCGTCCCCAACAGCAAAGGTCAATGACAATTCTTCCTTCTTGCGTTCAATATATCCCTTCATGCGTTCGTCAAATGCCCTGAGATTTTCGCCCGTAACAAGCCAGCCCTTAATGTTCCCCCCGCCGAGCATGAGGTCAAAATCATACAGTTTCTTCATTGTATCCTTTGCCGGTGTCAGTGGTTCTATGAGTTCCCTGCGCTCATCATCTGCAAGAAGTATTACGTGTGAGAGTTCAAGCGGTGCATTCTGCCGAATCTCCATGCGCACTGGTATGCGTTCCTTAACTGTCTCTTCTGTTGCACGGATTCTCGGTGCAGTGCCTTCATGGTAATCATATTCTTCAAGGTCTATAGTTCCTACTACTCCCCTGCGTATTGAGCCGTCAAGCAGTGTGCGTTCAACGTATATATATGCGTTCCTGTACTCCGTGAAGATATTTCGTGCAATGCAGTCATTCATCGCCGAATTTATGCGCTTTATGGTGTCCTGCCCTGAAGTGCTGATCATGGCCTCCGGAAGTATAAGCCTGTATGATGACGGTGAATCCCCTGCAATATCTTCGACATTATGCCAGTATTCAGGCTGTGAGGTGAACTGATCGCAGGCTATCACTGCCCACCGTGATAAGTCATCGAGCTTAGGCAGTAATAAATTTGCCGGTCTAAATATAGTTCTTCATTCCCTTCAATAATAGATGAATAAATTTTAGGCTTGTGTCAAATGCGCGTCAATTAGCCGTCTGCGTTATGTTTTTGTGCATGAACTGCGTTCATGTCCCCCCAGCGTCGCGCACGACAATCAATTGTCGTTGCCCCGCCCGCCCGCAAAAACCATCGGCAGACTTGCT
>CAJOES010000062.1 GCA_905233455.1 uncultured Synergistales bacterium
TCCCACGCACAACAGGGAATGCGACGGAACATACATAAAGATTTCTTCCGGGCGTGATGCTCAGGACTGCGCGATAAATCAGGGAGTCTTTACGGGCGGAGGCAAACAGACTCAGGCGATAAAAGTTATCGTGAAAGAAATGTAACTATTGACATTACATAACGATGCTGTAAAATCTTCAGCGTTGTAATTGAAATATTTACATGAAGGAGAAAACATAAATGAAGCTCGCAGTAGTATGCGCAAACGGCAAAGCAGGAAAGTTAATCGTTGATGAGGCACTAAGCAGAGGGCTTGACGTAACGGCAGTAGTTCGCGGCGGCAATAAGACCAAAGCACAGCACGCAATCATGAAGGACATTCTTGACATTAAGGCCGGGGATCTCGAGGGTTTTGATGTTGTGATTGATGCTTTCGGCGCATGGACTCCCGACACATTGCCGCTGCACAGCAAATCACTCAAGGTATTATGCGATGCACTCTCCGGAAGTGATGCACGTCTTCTAGTTGTAGGAGGAGCAGGAAGCCTATACGTCAACAAAGAACACACGGTGCAGCTGTTCCAGACTCCAGACTTTCCGGAAATGTTCAAGCCTCTTGCTATGGCTCAAGGGAAAGCACTCGAAGAACTCCGCAAGCGTGATGATGTTCGCTGGACATTCGTAAGCCCTGCAGGAGACTTTCAGGCGGACGGCACAAAGACAGGGAAATATATTCTTGCAGGCGAGGAACTGACTCTGAACTCTAAAGGCGAAAGTATCATAAGCTATGCGGATTATGCTGTTGCCATGATTGATGAGGCTGTGAAGGGAAATCATATCAGGCAGAGAATTTCTGTAGTGAGGGCATAAATCATCATGAAGAAAATCTTTTGTGCTTTTTGTGCGGTTATATTGATGACTTCGGCATGTTCTGCGGCAGTAACTGTTCAGGAGTTCAGCGGCGGAATAAAACTTCATGCGTTCGCTACAGGGGACAATATGAACGATCACTGCTATATTGTTGAGACACCTGAAGGGCTGGTGCTGATTGAAAGCACTGCATACAGGCCGGACGTTAATGCGTTCAATGATTACATAAAGACGCTGGGGAAACCCATTGCAGGAGCGTTATTGTCATATCACCCTAACGGCTACAGGACTTACGGGGACATTAAGGTTTATGCAACTGAAGGCGCGTTAAAGAGCTGGGCAGAAGGCGGCAGCGTATGGGGGCTGACTCAGAGTTTCATCGCGGCACTTGGGGACACTGTCGCTGAAGATCTGCCGGACAGTGCGGAGATCATCACTGAAGGCCAGACGCTGAACCTTGCAGGAATGGATTTCGTGATACTGCATGAGTCTGACGGAGAGAACTACGGCATAGCCATTCCCGCAATCAACGCTGTGTACCGTCATATGATGGGATCAAAGACGCATAATATTCTTCCTGCGGTTTCATACATTGAGGCAGAGATAGCAGAGCTGAAAGGGTATCAGGATAAAGGCTATTCGCTGATACTCACTTCACACAATGCACCTGAAGGCAAAGAAGCTGTTGCAGAGAAAATATCATATCTGGAGAAAGTTTCAGAGCTGGCCGGGACATGCAGGAACGCAGAGGAGTTCACCGCTAAAGTCAAGGAGGCATTCCCGGACTATAACGGCGAGGCATATCTGGGAATGAGTGCAGGAGCATTATTCAAATAGACATAAGGAAACTTTTTGTATATCATTCTTACAGGCTTTTGGCTTCAAGGCTGAGAGCCTGTTAATTTTTGAAGGGGTGTAATGTTTTGCAGATTTCAAGCAGATTCACTATAGCAGTTCATATTCTGACGTGCATAGATTATTTCAGGGACGAACACATGACCAGCGATTTTCTTGCAGGCAGTATAGGAATCAATCCCGTGATGATACGGCAGATACTGTTGCAGCTCAAAGCGGCAGGGCTTGTTGACGTGTCGAGAGGGAAAGGCGGAATAGCTTTATCACGTCCGCTTCAGTCCGTCAGCCTTTATGATGTGTATGAAGCTGTAGAGAGCGTTAAAGGCAAATTGTTCCGGTTTCATGAGAACCCTAACCCTGACTGCCCGGTGGGAAAAAATATTCATGCGGCACTTGACGGAAGCCTTGAGGATATTCAGGGAGCATTAGAGGGAAAGATGAAGGGAATAACGCTTGCTGATATAGCCGCAAAAATACAATAAACCCTGCGCCTTATGACAACGCAGGGAAAATTTTTTGCTCCTTATTCTTCAGTCATTCCTATCAGGTCAAATTTCTCTGTTGATACTACAACGTCAAAATCACCTTCAGGAACATCAAACTTCACGCATATAGTTCTGTCCGAAAGATTGTAGTACCAGCCTTCATTACTCTCTTCCCAGTTGTCCCGGACAATGAAGCGCGCAATCTTCCTGCCTCCAACACTGACCCAGTAAGCTCCCTTCTCCTTGCTGATGAGCTTTAGTGTCATTCTCTCTACGGTGCTCTTGTAGCTCCCCTCAGTCCTGAAGGATACGGTTTTGCGGTCTCCTGACGTTACGCCAATGATTGTGCGTGAGTATACTCCGCGCTTGTAGTCCTTAGTGTGCCCGTCGTCATCGTAGAATGTGAACGAGCAATCATTGTCCGCCGAAATCACGAGGTCAAGCTGTCTCATAGTATCAGCCGTAATGTGTTTCACGTCGTCCGAAGTCATGAACACAGCCCCGCCCCGAAGGAACATCGGAATACTGCCTAAAGTTACGGGAAGTTCTATCACCTGCCCGCCGTCATACTCCCTGAAATTGTCGTTCATGTCGTACCATCTGCACCCGTCAGGAAGATATACAGTGCGTGTTTCTGCTCCCTTATCGACGACATTCGCAACAAGAACAGAAGGCCCGAACATGAAGCATAAATTTTTGTCGGTGTAAGTCTTTCTGTCTTCAGGGAACTCAAGGAACAGAGGACGCATTACCGGCATTCCGTCAGTGCTTGCCTCGTGCATGAGCGAATACAGGTACGGCAGCATACGGTACCGGAGCGCAAAAGCCTCACGGACTAACGGCAGGTTTTCCTCATACATCCACGGCTGTGTTACGGTGTTGTCATCATTTGCGGAGTTCAGCACGAATCTCGGCTGGAATATCCCGTTCTGAATCCACCGCAATAACAGTTCGCCTTCCGGAGCATGTCCAGCAAAACCGCCAATATCACACCCCATGTTTGCGCACCCGGATAACCCCATGCCGATAATCGTAGCTATGTTGTATTTGAGCGTTCTCCAGTCAGTGAGGTTGTCGCCTCCCCAGACCTGAGCATAACGCTGAATCCCTGCATATCCTGCACGGTTGATGACATATGGGCGTTCATTGGGGTAAACGTTCCGTATTGCCTGAATTGCGGTATAGGCCATCATGTTTGAGTGTATGATCTTCATCTCCGCCATAGTCCCGCCGGCACACAAAGCCTCTCTGTCTTCAATGCCGTCCATCTCGCAGTTATCGTTCCAGACAGTTTTTGTTCCCTTGCGCAAAATATTTTCCTCCAGCAGTCCGCGCCACGCATCACGCCCGGCATGTCCCGTGAAGTCAATGAACCTTCCTTCGCCTCCCCACCATCTGCCGTAATAGTCGCCGAGGCCGTCAGGTGTCCTGATGAATGCCCCGCGTTCCTCATAGTATTTCGCGTATGGGTGATTCTTGAGGACTCCGGGCTTCAGGTTGCAGATTACGTTGATCCCTCGTGCGTTCATGTTCGCAAAAAATTCTTCGGGGTTCGGAAAGCGTTTGTGATTCCAGTTGAAGGTGTAGCGCAGTCCGTCATCTTCACCTGCTGAATACCCGGACGCAAGCCAGAAGTTATCTATATATATTCTTTCCTTCTCGTGCTTGTCTATTACCCTGTATATCTCCTCGTCGCATTTCTCTTCAAGCTCCGCATAATACATTGTTGAAGCACAGTAGCCTAATGACTGTTTCGTCGGGAGAATCGTCCTGCCTGTAAGCCACGTATAACGGTCAATTACTGCCTTAATGTCTTGGCCGTTAATGAAGAATATATCTATATCCCCGCCTTCAGTCTGATAGCAGCAGTAACGCTCCCAATAGCCGCTAATCTCCTGCCCCATGTCAAAAACACAGTCATATGAATTGTTGTAGAACAGTCCCAAAGGGTCCAGGGAGTTTTCATTCACGCGGATATAGAACGGGATATGCTTATACATGGGATCGCCGTTTTCGGGGTCATGCCCGATTGCGTCTTTAGGGGACATGCGGAGCCTTCTGCCTTTTTTGTCGATATGCCCGGTTTTCTCCCCGAAGCCGTAAAAGTGATCGTGCTCCCTGTCCGTGCACGAATAATGCGAGTACCTGCCGAGATAATCACGCTCAAACGCCCGTTCCTGCAAGTCCCTGTAGAAGCACCGGCCTTCATTGTCGTAAAGCGAGAATGACAGCGGCTCTTTCTTCATGACGAGTTTTAGTGTATTTGTGGTGAATGATAACGTGCTTTCCGTCTCATCACACGGGACATTCAAGGGGGTAATGCGTTCGCGTTCAGATTCAAACAGCTCATCGAGGGCATCAGGCCAGGCAGTGCGGACGAGTGCATATGACTTTTCGGGGAATGCCCGGGAGAATGACACCCGGACACGTATAACATCATCAGTCATGAATACCAGCATGACATCAGCAGAATCGCCATGAACTATATAGCCGTTCTCCGTCTTTTCATGGGATAAATATTTTTTCAGTATCATGATTACATTCCGATTAAGTCAAAATCCTCAAATGATACAGTCAGGGTAATATCACGCTTGGGATTGGGATATTTCACGAGTACAGCGCGTTTAGTCTGGCTGTAGTACCATCCTTCAGAAGCGGCCTCAAACTTTTTGCGGTTCAGGAAGTGTTCAAGCCGTTTGTCTCCCAGTGATACCCAGAAGGGGCTTCTGTCCTTGCGCACAACTTCAACAGTAACATCATTCACATAGTCCTGATACCCGCCTTCAGCAGAGAACTCAAAGCGCACAACACTGCTTCCCGTCATGCGTATATTCGTCTTCCTGAATGATCCCTTCAGGTAGTCATTGCTCACGCCGTCATCATCATACAGTGTATATGTCCTGTCCTGTCCGGGAACTGCGATAATGTGAAGGGAAGTTACCTTGTCGCGTTCCATGCTCATTGGCTGGTTGTCCGCCATCGGGATTACCGCGCCTTCACGAATGAACATAGGAATACTCGCCATCGTAACGGGAACGTCAATATACTGCCCGCCGTCATAGCACCTGTAGTTGTCGTTCCAGTCATACCACTTTGACCCGGAAGGAAGATATACGCGCCTGAACTTTGCTCCAGCTTCAAGGACATTCGCCACGAGAATATCACGCCCGAACATGAACTCGAAACTTTCGTCCCAAACGTCAGCGTCATTCTGGAACTCATACACTAACGCCCGCATGATAGGTGCGCCGGTTATGCTTGCTTCATATTCCGCTGAATATATGTACGGCGTGAACCTGTAGCGCATGAGTATAGCCTCACGGATAATATCTGCGGAGTTCCTGAACATCCACGGCTCAGTAACGGTGTTGTCATTGCTGGCTGAATGTATCGAGAACCGCGCCTGAAAGATTCCGTTCTGCACCCACCGCACGAATAGTTCCTCGTCCGGAGCAGGCCCGGCGAATCCTCCGATGTCTGCCCCCTCGTTGGGCTGTCCGGATAATCCCATGCCGGTTATTGTCGGTATGTTGTAGCGCAACGCTTCCCAGCACGTGAAGTTGTCCCCGCACCACGTCTGAGCGTATTTCTGGATTCCTGCACTTCCGCTCCTGCACACGATATACGGCCTTGCATTTGCGTCATGCTCCCTCACGGCATCACCGCCCATCTTGCACATTAACGTTGACATTAACGGCTTGAGCTGTCCTATAGTGCCTCCCTTGCCGTCAAAATCTGCCTTTGCGTCCTTGTCGAGTATGCTGTCATATTCGCAGTTGTCGTCCCATATTGAGTTTGTCCCGACAGCTATAACGTTCTGAATCAAATAATCCTTCCATGCACGGCGGGCTTCAGGTTTCGTGAAATCCCAGAAGGCTCCTGCTCCTCCCCACCATGAGCCTTCAGCGAAAGTTTCAGGGTTCTTGCTGTCCCGGACGAACACGCCGAGTTTCACGAACTCATCAAACATAGGGTGGCACAGCAGTATTCCCGGCTTGACGTTGGGGACGTTCTGCGCGCCTTTCTCGTTCATGGCCGCAAAATAGGCGGAAGGGTTCTTGAAGCGTTCGGTGTTCCATGTGAAGACACAGCGTTTGCCGTTCTGGCTGGTGTAACCTGACGAGAGATGAAAGCCGTCAATAGGGAATCCTTCTTCTTTGATGGTGTCTATGAAGTTCAGCACGGCATCATCTGAATCTTTCTCCAGTTCAGGATAATACATGGAGGATCCCTGATAGCCTAATGCACGTTTCGGCAGCAATGCGGGCCTTCCCGTCAGCAGAGTGTAGTTGTCCACGATTCTTTTTATCTCATTCCCGCCGATGAAGAATAAATCAATGTCTCCGCCGTCAGCCTGCCAGTATGTGTATCTCGGCCAGTAATTGCTTTTCTCGCGCCCCATGTTGAAGACGGATTCATAAAAATTATGATAGAACAAGCCGACAGCCTTTTTTGTGCTCCTGTTGAGCCTGATATAGAACGGAATATGCTTGTACAGAGTATCAGCCCTCACAGGGTCATAGCCCATTGCATCCGTTGCGCGCTGGCGTAAAAATTCCTTGTTCTTGTTGAGCAGTCCTGTCTTTTCACCGAAACCGTAAAAACAGTCGTCCTCATTCATGCGGCTGTAATGGGTTATGCGTTTGTTGCTGTCGAGCGTGAAAGGACTCCCGGACAGTGAGGCGTAAAGCTCCGTGCCTTCAGAGTCATACAGCCTTACGCATACCGGGTCAGTGTCGAACTCCAGCCGTAATGCTTTCGTGGTGAAGGTTATGCGCGAGTTCGTGCGGTCAATGCCGGGAGTTGCTGGAGATATGCGGGTGCGTTCGCCGGCAAAAAGCGGGTCTAGCCTGTCCTCCCATGCAGTGAGCGATAATATGTAGGATTCCTCCGCAAATTCCTTGTCGAATGATGTGCGGACACGGATAATTTCATCGGTCAGAAAATATATTTTTATGTCTGCGTTGTCGGTGTGAAGGAGATATGAAGCGTTTAACTGTTCAAAGCCTGTAATCTTAGTGCAAATGTCCATGAATAATTTACCTCCGTAAAAAACAAGGCGGCTCTGCCAGATGAGAACCGCCCGTAAAAATCTTATCTCAGCCAGCCCATAGACTTAATTAACCCGGCCCAGTAAGGAAGGCTCAAGGATATTTGAGGAATGTACGTTACGAGGAACAGTGATACAACCATTGTGATGAATATCGGCACTATATAGCGCGTAACACCTTCTATCTTTACGTTAGCGACCCCGCACCCTACGAACAGGCACGAACCCACCGGAGGAGTTACGGACCCTATGCCGAGGTTCAGTATCAGCATCAAACCGAAATGCACATCACTCATGCCTATGCGTCTTGCTATGGGAAGGAATATCGGGACGAATATCAGCACTGCCGGAGTTAGGTCAAGGAACATGCCCATAACGAGAAGAAATACATTCATGATGAGAAGGATAACGTATTTGTTGTTCGATACGCCCATAATCATCTTTGATATTGCGTTGGGAATTCCCGTGCGCGCCATAACGTAAGCCATGATTGATGAGGCCGCGATAAGGAATAATATTGTTGCAGAACTCTTCATTGTGTCGGCAAGAAGGTTGTAGAGAGTCTTCAAGTCCATTTCCCTGTAGAATGCCGCCAATAGTCCGCAGTACAGGCACATAACGACTCCTGCTTCAGTGGCCGTGAATATCCCTGCAAGTATTCCGCCCATGACGATAATTACTGCAAGCAGTGAGGGTATTGCGTCAATCCATATCTTGAGCGCAGAATCTTCCTCTTTCACTTCTGATTTCTTGTAGCCCAGCCTTACAGCGAGGAATATAGCCATGACGGCAACGCATGTTCCCAGAAGTGCGCCGACAAAGTACCCTCCCATAAAGAGTGCGGCAACAGAGACTCCTCCTGCCGTGATCGAGTACAGGATTAGCGGCCCTGAAGGGGGAATGAGTATGCCTGTAGGAGCGGAACAGATATTGACTGCGGCAGAATAGTCGGGATCGTAGCCTTCATCTTTCTCCAGCGGCGAGAGGATAGAACCCATTGCGGATGTTGCTGCTACGGACGAGCCTGACACCGCGCCGAAGAACATGTTAGCGAGAACGTTTGTTGCGGCAAGATAGCCGGGAATGCTTCCTACAAGAAGACGCGCAAGACGTACTAACCTGCGGGCAATTCCGCCCTTGTTCATGATGTTTCCTCCAAGCGAGAAAAACGGAAGGGCTAACAGCGAGAATGAATCGAGTCCGGAGAAACATTTTTGCGCGGCAGTGAATGCGAACCCTTCAAGGGTAGTAACTCCGCTTGTACATGCGGCAATAACCGAAGCAATGCCGATACCTGCAGATATGGGCACTCCTGCAAACAGCATCACGAAGAACGACACGAATAATACTATTACGGCAGTAAGCATTATGCTTTCTCCTCCTTTTTCCCTGCAAATAACTGGGCATATTTCAGAACACGCGCAAGAACTATCAGAACTCCGCAGAAAGGCTCAATCAGATACAGAGTCTTCATTGGTATGCGCATAACTGATGATACGTTTGTGGCGGTGTTGGATAATTTCATTCCGCCGTAAATGAATACATAAATCACAAAGAACAATATGCACGCCTCAATAAACACACTCAGGATAACTTTGAATGCTCCCTTTGCCCTGTCGGTGAGGAGGGTCAAGGCCAGGTGTTCATCACGGTAGAAACAGTATGCAGAACCGATCATGCCGGCAATGATGAGTACGTAGCGCAGAAGCTCATCAGTGAAGGTTGACGGGTCTTTAAGCACCCAGCGGCTGAATATCTGCCACGTGCCGAAAGCAACAAGAATGAACATAGAGAACGCCATCAAAAACCTCATGACGGCATCAAGAATCTTTTCGAGTTTCTTCAAGTCAAATCATCTCCCTGTAAGAACAACAGAACGGCCAGACACTTTTATATAGTGTTAAGCCGTTCCGATGCTGACATAATATTTTTCTGTTGTTTGTGCTAGTTTGCTGACTGTATGCGCTCAACGAATGAATATGTTGCCGGTTCGCTGTCCTTGAGCTTCTCATAGAGCGGTGCTACTGCTGTCTGGAATGCCGGTTTGTCCACGTCCGTAACGTATTCGACTTTGCCTTCAACCTGAGCTTTGACCTCGTCCTCAAACTTTGCCCAGAGTCCGCGGTAATTCTTCACCATGTCCGCCGCAGTGTCAAGCATGACCTTCTTCTGTGAGTCGCTCATGTCTGCCCAGACTTTTGCGGAAATGACGATAACGTCCGGAATCATCGTGTGTTCATCGTAGCAGTAATACTTTGTTACGTCTGCATGATCCCTTAAAGCAGTAATGTTGTTCTCTGCACCGTCAATGACTCCCTGCTGCATTCCGGTGTAAATGTCGCTGTAGCCCATAACCGTAGCACTGCCGCCAAAAGCGTTCATCATGTCTATAGCCATCTGTGAATCCATCGTGCGGATCTTGAGTCCTTTCAGGTCTGCCGGTGTACGCACGGCCTTGTTTGCGGTGTAGAAGCATCTTGTGCCGGACTCAAGCCATGCAAGCCCGATGAAGCCGTCTTTCTCCGTGAGCTTGTAGAGATCCTGCCCTATCTGGCCGTTCATGACGTTATAGAGGTGATCCTTGTCCCTGAAGACGTAAGGCACTGATACGCAGTTCCATGCTCCCGCAAAGTTAGCGAGCGTACCTGCTGATACCTTCGTCATTTCGAGCTGGCTTGCCTGAATCTGTGATACGCAGTCGGCCTCAGAACCAAGCTGCCCGTTCGGAATAATCATGATTGTGATTGACCCGTTGGAGGCGGTATTGACGGCATCTGCCCATTCAGTCATCGCGATATGCACGGCGTGATCCTCTGCGAGGTTGTGCGCGAGTGTGAGAAAGAAACTTTTATCGGAAGCTGAAACGACGGAAGCGGCAGCCATAATCATGACTGCACATAATAATAATGAACAAAACTTTTTCATGATGAAGAAAAATCCTCCTGTCTTGATTTAGCGGTATTGTTGGGGTAATGAAATTCTATTACGCTGAAAGAATGCACACAACAGAAAAACTATGCAATCATGATTTGCGTAAAAATATTTCCTTCAGGTCGTCAATGTTCATGGCGAAAACTGATTTTACGGTCTGCCATTCAAGCCCGGTTTTCTCCGCAATGAACTTCATGAACTCTCCGGAGTTTTCCGGCCTGTCCATCATGCACACGGAATCTTTCATGATGAACAGGTAGAGATATTCGCTGTCATGAATGAGCCGTGATATTTTCGCGTAGGGAATATCCATGCTGCCCTCGCCGGAGACATTGAGGCCGTCATCACCGAACGCGTAACGCATTACCGGCAGTTTGCCGCCCCGTGCCTGAAGGACTCTGTCTGCGCGGACCTGTGCGGGGAAGTCCTGAGAGACTATGAGCCATGCGCCTGAAGCTATGAGTATGCCTTTTGCCCATACGGGAAGTGAGAGCATTACGGCGGAACATGCCAGAATGAAGCCCAGAATGAACCGCAGTAGTATCCGGAGCTTGCTGTAGGAATAGTACTGCGTCCTGAAGAGTGCATGAATGGTTTTGCTTGTGTGGGTTATTGCGGCGGAATAACGGATTGATGACATAAAAATATCCCTCCTTAACTTGCTTGTGAACAGGAAGTATTATACAAAGTTAAAACCTCCTCATGATACAATAGGGGAGGTTTTGTTATCGGTTTCGTATGTTTATGAAAAATTTATGAATATGCGCGAAAAAATAACAAGGCCGTGATATAATATTTTTCGACAAAAAACTAAACGCACGTAAAAGCCTTGTTACGTGGTAATTATATCATATTGTGATTTAGGCGTGAAATTTTACGTGCAGGTTTTTTCTTTAATGCGCAGGTCGGCAGTAGGTTAGGGAGACAAGAAATACACTAACGATAAGCATTTAAGGAGGAAAAAAGAAACATGAAGAAAACACGTAAAGGATTCACTTTAGTAGAATTACTGATTGTTATAGCTATTCTCGGAGTCCTAGCTACTATGATGTCATTAACAGCCGCAGACCAGACTCCTAAAGCGACGGCGGCAAAAATTGTGGCTGACTTCAGGACTATACGCAGTGGTCTTGCACTGTATCTCATCGACAGCAGTGATGTATCAGATAAGAACAAAAAAACTTATTTTGACCTTCATTCAGACGACTACCTTGGCGGTACTCTAAAGAAGTTCACCGTAACAAGTGAAGAAATAAATGCAGAGAAAGGCAAATATAAGTGGGAGGCCACATATAAGGACACTGAAGGCTGGACTTCTGCGGTAAAGGCAGCAATCAAAAAGGCTTCCGAAGATATGAACATGATAGGCACAACAGACGGCGTAAAAATGAGGGTATATTAATATCTGTATGAAAATAGCTTATAACCTACAGCCAACCAATAAACCGAAGGAGTCTCCTACACGGGAGGCTCTTTCTTTATGCCTTCTATGTCCCGTGATTCTTCAGCAAGCATCTTGTAGCTTATTGCTGTCTCGTTTAGCTTTGAGCCTCCGGAAGCGTAGGGCTAAATCAAATTTTTCGCTGGTAGCATCTTCATTGCATGACATTTCCCGTTATCATTCTTCCTGCCGTTTTCTGTTTAACTGACATTATTTTAATAGCTGCTCCAAACATTGATTCCTTCATCATACCCTCCTGCTTTCCATAGCTTTTTGTATCTTCCTCCCCCAATAAACTCCACAAATCCCCTGTCCCTTAAGAACTGCATCTGCTGCCGTATCTTAGCTTCAACATTCAGATTATCCGGGTGTCTATGCGCAAGCTCCTAACTGAAAGCATACATATCACGTAGCGAAAACACTTCGCCGCGGATCCTATCAGCACACCTCAAAATGTCCATAAGCCAGCCCCGCAGATCCATGTTACGCACTTTCAGCCCTTCAGCCTGCCGGTAATTCTTCAGCACCGTACTTTTGTCCAGCTCAACACTTGCACGCACAACAGGAATTTTTCCATGCTCCGGTATCCTGTCGTACAGTATGAATGACCCGACATAGCCTGCGCGTCTTGCATCGGGTGATAATGCCTTGCGTATCTGGAGTGTGTCAGGGGTGAAAAAGTGTTTGGGCACTACAGTCAAATCCATCACGGTATTTTCATGATAACTGAGCACAAACAAATTAGGGTTGGCATTGCCGGTAATCCTTTCAAGTGCCGTATAATATGCCCCGTCAAGTATCTTTTTCCCGACACTGCCTCCCTTGCTCTTGAGTTCGTATATCTCTCCGCACTGTTCACAGAAGAAATCTGCAAGTTTCGTGTTGTTGGGAAATTTCGAGAGCGGCATACCCCCGCATGAAGGGCAGTACATTTCACGGTAAAACCATTGTTCGCTTAGAACTCTTATGCGCTGGGAAAGCCTTTTGTAGTTCAGACCCGGCATATCAGGAAATAACAAATTCATTCAAATATTCTTCACACTCCTGCAATCATTAAGCACTTTGTCATCATTCTGTTTCGCAGAGACGTAATACCCGTAAAATTATGTTTGCACACTGAAAAAATTTCAATAGAATTATTCTTAATCAACAGCACGAAAAAATTTCACAAACAATCTAATTCTAAATTCATAAGGAGCGATCCAATAATGCAGTTCGACATTAACAGCAGAGTTATCGCGCTTATCGGTACGCCTCTCGGCCAGTCGTTCGCCGCACGTATGCAGAATGCCGCCTATAACGCAGCAGGATTCAACATGGCGTATTTCTACTGTGAGGCCGACAGCACCCACCTCAAGGAAATTATCGACGGAATACGCTATATCCCGACATTCTTGGGCTGTGCTGTAACCAAACCCAACAAGGTTGAAGTCATGCAGTACCTTGATGACCTTGATCCCCTCTGCAAGAAAATCGGCTCATCGAACACCGTCGTAAAGACTGAAAGCGGAAGGCTTGTCGGCTACAACACGGACGGTTACGGAGCATTGAGAGACCTCAAAGAGCACAACGCACCCATCAAGGATCATGTTATGTTCTCGTTCGGTGCTGGCGGGACAGGCAGGAGCGTATGCCTTGAGCTTGCAGAAGAAGGCGCAAAGAAAATCTACATTTCTTCACGTTCAGAGCAGTGTGAGAACCTCGCCGCAGAGATCAACAAATTCTATCCCGGCGTGTGCACGGCAATAAGGGCGGCTGATGAGGCAGGAATCGCCAAAGCACTTGAGGAAACTGACGTAGTGCTGAACCTCTCCGGACTCGGAATGCGCGGAAAGGAAGAATATACCTGCGTCGATAAGAAGTTCCTGAAGCCCTCGCACATTTGCTTCGATGCAACGTACAACCCTGCAGAGACACGCTTCCTCAAAGAGGCGGCAGAAGTCGGCTGCACAACCATTAACGGACTCGGAATGTCCCTGTATCAGGGCCTGCGCCAGATACAGCTCTGGACGGGCGGAAAAGCTGTCCCGCTGGATGTCATGCGCCAGACGCTGATGGATATTCTTGCAGAGAAAGCCGCAGGAAAGTAGCAGAAACTTTTTGTGCCGTCGCTAACATACGGGCGGCATGAATCTTAATTCACACGAAGGGAGTAAAACTTTTATGGCACGTAAATTTTCACTGGCATATCTGACCATCCCCGGCACTAACCCCATGGATCAGATCAAGATCGCAAAAGAAGCAGGCTATGATTTCGTGAGCCTCCGCACAATCCCTATGCACCTTCCCGGAGAACCTGAATTCCTGCCCCAGAAAGACCCGAAACTCTTTGCAGACATTCAGGCCGCACTGAAAGAGTACGATATGCCCCTCATGGATATTGAGCTTGCACGCATCCGCAAAGACCTCGACATCAATGAATACGAGCCTGCATTCGAGGCCGCCGCAAAACTCGGAGCTACAGACGTTCTCGGAAGCGTATGGACCCGCGACCGCGCATGGTACACCGAGACTGCCGGGAAAGTTGCAGACATGGCCAAGAAGTATGGCCTGAAGTTCAATATCGAGTTCCTTCCCTGGGCGGGAGTCAGAAACCTTCAGGAAGATATTACCCTTGTTGATGACCTTGCACGCGATAACGTCTTCGTCATGGTTGATACTCTTCATGCAGGAAGGGCAGGCGTAACCGGCTCAGAGCTTGCCAGAACGCCGCGCAAATACTTCAACTTCATTCACCTCTGCGACGGACCTGCTCCCGAGGGTGCAGAGTGCAATGACACAGTGCTCGACAACATAAAGGATGACCTTATGCTCTACACTGCACGCGAAGCAAGGTATTATCCCGGCGAAGGAAACGTCAAGATAGCAGACATGATTAAAGCCATGCCGAATATCCCGCTGTCGATTGAGCTTCCCAACCTCAAAGAGATTAAAGCACGCGGTGTTGCAGGACACGCAAAACAGTGCCTTGACGTTGCGAAGAAGTATTTTGCAGAGAACGGTATAGACTAATGAGCTTAAATCTGCCCAAGAAAGTATCAATATGTGAAGTAGGATTGCGGGACGGACTCCAGAACGAAAAGGTTATCCCAACTACAGAACAGAAATTAGAACTTCTGCGCGGGATAATTGATGCAGGATACCCCGTAATTGAAGTTGGCTCATTTATGCACCCGAAGAAAGTTCCCCAGATGGCAGACACTGATGAACTGTTCAAGCGCATCGGCGAAATTCCTGAAGGCGTAGAACTCAGGGCACTTATCCCCAATACACGCGGAGTTCAGAGAGCTGTTGACTGCGGCTGCAAGAAGGTGAAGCTGAATGTTTCCGCCAGCAGAATGCACAACCTGAAGAACTTAAACCGCACGCCTGAAGAAAGCGTTGCAGGGTTTGCGGACTGCGTGAAGATGGCGAACGACAACAACATAGCTATATCCGGCTCAATCTCAATGCCTTTTGCATCCCCGTGGGAAGGCAGGACTCCGGTTGAGGACGTTGACGCAATCATCGAGGCGTATCTCAAGGTAGGCATCAGCGAAATATCACTGTCTGACGCATCAGGGCAGGCAGTACCCGATATGGTCTACAATCTCTGCGAACACGTCAGGACGAAATACCCGGAAGCTGCATGGTGGCTGCACTTCCATAACACACGCGGAGTGGCTCTGGCGAATATCCTTGCAGCAATGCAGGCAGGCATGACGCAGTTCGACTCTTCCTTCGGGGGACTCGGCGGCTGTCCGTTCGTTCCAGGCGCGGCAGGAAATATCTCATCCGAAGACGTGATCAACATGATGGACGAGATGAATATAGAGACCGGTGTTGACGTGCTTAAAGTTATGGCATTGTCGCGCAAAGTCGGAGAGATCGTCGGGCATGGACTCGACAGTTACGTTTTGAGGGCCGGAAGGTCAAAAGACTTAATTGCGAGCCAGTCAGAATAACAGGCAACAACCCCCTGAACAAAAATTCGGGGGGCATTAATATTCTTAACAGTCAGGAGGATTTTATATGTTCAAATGGCTTGATGACCATTTTGAAGAGGTGCTTATGGTCATATTTCTTATCCTGATAGCATGTGTAATGATGCTTCAGGTTGTGGTGCGCAAAATCCCCTTCATTCAGTCTCTTACATGGGCTGAGGAGTTTTCGCGCTTCATGTGGATTATGAGCGTATTCATCTCGCTTCCCTACACAATCAGAAAGAGCAACATGCTCCGTGTAAGCGTAGTGCTTGACCTTCTGCCCCAGAAAGTCCGCAAAGTCATCAACTTATGCGTAGACGTAATCGTGGCGGTATGTATGGCACTCCTTGCGTATCATTCGATCGAGTGCCTGAAGTGGTCTGCCGGCGAGATGCTTGCAGGCGCAAAGGCTGAGACTTCCCCCGCTATGGGCTGGCCTATGTGGTGGCTGTATGCGGTAGGGCTGTTCGGGTTCTGCCTCGCAACATTAAGGGCAGTTCAGATGTTCTTCATACATGTCAAGAACTTCAACGTCAATGAACTTACGACGCTTGAGCAGACACAGTTGGACGCACAGGCAGAGCTTGAAGCGGCAAAAGCAGCAGAGGGGGCGTAATCTATGGCAGCGTTACTCGTATTCGTAGTATTTCTTGTAGCAATAATTCTTTCCATACCTATCGGGATCAGCATGATCTTAGGTTCTGTTGCCCCGATTCTTATGATGGCAAGAGGCGGAGTTATCCCGCAGATCATCGACAACACATTATCCGGAGCAAACTCAACGCCTATATTAGCAGTGCCGTTGTTCATACTCGGCGGCGTAATCATGGCAGAAGGCGGCATATCAAAGAAGCTGTTTAACTTCTTCGCATATTTCGTCGGCAGGATTCCCGGCGGAGTTCCCTGCGCAGTCGTCTTAACGTGCCTGTTCTACGGAGCTATCTCCGGCTCAGGCCCGGCAACAACGGCGGCAGTTGGTGCAATGTGCGTTCCGTTCATGGTAGATTTAGGCTACAACAAGACATGGGCGGCAGGACTTATAGCGGTTGCGGGAGGTCTCGGTGTCATCATACCACCGTCAATACCGTTCGTTCTGTACTCTCTTGCTACAGGCGTATCAACCGGTAAATTATTCTTGGGCGGAGTATTTCCCGGAATCCTTATCGGCGCGTTCCTGATGGCATATGCTGTTTTCTACTGCATCACTAAGGGAGAAGACAAGGCAAAGATTAAGGCACGTCTTGACGAGATAAGCGCAAGGGGTTTCTGGTCATTGTTCAAAGATTCCTTCTGGGCGTTAATGTGCCCGATAATCATTCTCGGCGGTATATATTCAGGTTTCTTCACACCAACTGAAGCGGCAGTTGTGTCGGTATTCTATGCTCTTATCGTGTGCCTGTTCATTGAGCGCACAATCAGCCTCGTAGCACTTCCCGGCTTCCTCGTCAGCTCCGTGAAGACATACGGCGGGCTTGCGTTCGTCTTGGCATTCGCTACGGCATTCGGGCGCGTTCTGTCATTGACACACGCAACATCAGCAGTGCAGGACTTCATCGTCAACAACTTCCACAGTTCCGTATCAGTCTTGAGCGTCTGCACAGTCATATTCCTGATTCTTGGCATGATCATGGACACCGGCCCGGCAATCATCATCCTTGCTCCTGTTCTGCTCCCTGCAGTTCAGCTTCTTGGTGTTGATGAAGTGCACTTCGGCGTTGTGCTTGTATGCTGCTTATCGATAGGGCTTGCGACTCCTCCGTTCGGGCTTGACCTGTTCGTTGCCGGAAATATCTCGCAGGATAACCCGATGGACGTTGCTGCAAGGGCTACACCGTTCATTATTGCGTTCCTGCTGTCATTGGCTCTGATCGTATACGTACCTGCGGTCAGTACATGGCTCGTGTATTAGGGGGGCTGAAATCATGAAGAAATTTATACTTACCCTTTTAGTTTTGGTTCTTGCTATGACTTCATGCGCATTCGGTGCTTCCGAGTTCGATGAAGTATGGCTTGTTACTGCCGACACAACAGCAAAAGGAGCTGCCGGACAGGTATTCGTGCAGCTTGTACAGGAAAAAGTGAAAGCAGCCAATGCCGGACTCGTAATCGACTACTTCCCCAACGGTGAACTTGGCGGAGATGCTGATTTACTGCGTCAGGCACAGAAGGGCTACATTGCAATCATGCTTTGCCAGACTGCGCCGGTTGTGTCATTCATTCCGGAGATGGCAGTATTTGACCTTCCGATGGTGTTTGCACGTTATGACGGCGACAATATTGACGAAGTGCTCAACGGCGATTCAGAGTTCCACCGCCAGATGTCAGCTGCATATGAGAAGGCAGGATTGCATCTTCTGGGCTTTATGCAGAACGCTACATACAGGCTTACTACAGCCAACAAAAACCTTCAGACGCTTTCAGATTACCGCGGGCTTCAGATCCGTACAATGGAGAACGCAAACCATATGACGTTCTGGACGGCAATCGGAGCTGAACCTACACCGCTTGCGTGGTCAGAGCTGTATATATCTCTCCAGAACGGCACGGTAAACGCTCAGGAGAATGCGGCTGATACTTGCGTGGGCGCGCACTTTGAGGAAGTGCAAAAATATCTTGCGTGCACGAATCATATTCTGTACTGCAACCAGATCTGCATGAACGATAAGCTCTACAAGGCACTTTCACCGGAGCACCGTGCTGTTCTTGATACGGCGGTGCGTGAGGCACTGCAGGAGATGAGGCCGAAACTTGAGGAGATAGACTCCAGCAACAAGGCTATTCTCGCTAAGGGCGGAATGACGATCATCAATTACCCTAATTCATTCTTCGGTGATGTGCTTGCTATGCAGGGCGTGAGGGATCTCTACAGGAGAATAGACAGTGCAACCAACGGCTTAGGTTCTGCGCTTGAGAAGAGCCTTGAGGACGTTGCTGCGAAGAAAGCTCCTGCTCCCGCGGCGGAATAAAGAATAAAAATTTTCGCGAAAAGGTTATATGTTCCCGGTCGTGATTAAGTTCATGGCCGGGATTTCTGTATGTTTATCGTTTCAGTTCAGCTATTGCCGCATCAAGCACGGCCTCCAAATCTCCAGACTTCCTGCCCCAGCCCTGAGCGCAAAACGCACTTCCGCCGCCCTTGCCGTCAAGCGCATTAATTGCCTTCCTGAATGACTGCCGGACATCAACGCCTTTGTTCTCCCTGTTAGTCCCGAAAGTCAGAAACACCCCATGCTCATTTTCTCCGGCAATGAACGCAGCAACATCATGATTATTATCCGTAAGAAGCCTGAACATATGCTTCACTTCATCCTGCCCGGAATCCTTCATGATATGCCGTACAATCTTCAAGCCTCCAGACACTTCCGCATTCTCTATGAGACTCTCCGCTATGGGCTTCAGGTAATGCGCAACAGTTTCTTCATTGCGTGATTTCAGATCCTGTATCTGATGTTTCAGGCTGGCTATCTTCTCATTGATGCCGTCATAACCGCACACAAGTTCAGCTTCAGCCTTCCGGAGTTCGCGGTAAACGTCATCAACCCATCTGTATGCAGGTCTGCCGCACCGCAAATATATTCTTGAGCCGCCTTTATGGTTCTCGCATGAAGTTACTTTGATGATTCCTGCCTGGCCTGTTGAGCTGACATGAAGCCCGCAGCACGGCACGTAGTCTACGCCTTCAACCTTCACGATACGTATAGGCTGTGTTGCATTCTCCGGAGGAAGTTTGCGCGCAAGCTCCCTCACCTCGTCCATGCCGGGATAAATCACTTCAACAGGAATATCCGCCCATACAGCCTCATTTGCCGCCGCTTCAGCCTCAAGGATAATATTCATGTCCGCAGGTATGTCGGTATCTATGGAGACGTTATCGCCCTCTATCCTCATGCGTGCAGTGTGAATCTGGTGCAGGTTGTAGAGAGTCCCCGCGAACAGGTGTTCGCCCAGGTGCTGCTGCATGAGTTCAAACCTTCTGCCCCAGTCAATGACACCGTGAACGTTCACGCCTTCAACAGGAGCTTCAAGAACGTGTATTATCTCTTCGCCGCGTTCATGAACATCAATAACCTTTATCCCGCCAACAGTCCCCAAGTCGCAGGGCTGTCCTCCTCCGGACGGATAAAATAATGTCTGGTCTAATACAGCGTAATATTTACCGTCATGTTCTGTCTGCGATAAAACCTCAGCGTCAAACTCTTTTGCGTATAAGTCCTCGTAATATAATTTCTGCGTCATGATTTTTGCCTCATGGGATAAAAATTTTACGGCTGAATTATAATACACACATGAATATGAAAGGAGATACAAATAATTTGAGCAGAGTATATAACTTCAGCGCGGGGCCGGCGGTTCTGCCTGAAGAAGTATTGATCACAGCAAGAGATGAAATGTTAGAGTACGGCACTTCCGGAATGTCCGTTATGGAGATGAGCCACAGGTCAAAGGACTTTGAGGACATTCTCGACACAGCAGAAAGAGACTTGCGCACACTCATGAACATTCCCGACAATTACCGGGTATTGTTCCTTCAGGGCGGTGGCTGCACGCAGTTCGCCATGATACCGATGAACTTAATGCGCAACAAGACCGCAGACTATATCGTTACGGGCCAGTGGAGCAAGAAGGCATCAGAGGAAGCAAAGATTTACGGGCAGGTCAACATTACAGCAACTTCCGCCGATAAGAACTATTCATACATACCGGACTTCACCGACCTGAAAGTTACGCCCAACGCCGATTACGTGTATATCTGCCAGAATGAGACAGTACACGGCACAACGATAAGGCATCTTCCCGACACAGGCAATGTGCCGTTAGCGGCTGATGTTTCCTCAATGTTCCTGAGCGAGCCTGTTGACGTGAACAGGTACGGCATAATCTGGGGCGGAGTTCAGAAGAATGTAGGGCCTGCAGGAGTTACGATCGTAATTATTCGTGAGGATCTGATTCGTGATGACGTTCTGCCGTTCACACCGACAATGCTGAAGTATAAGACGCATTCAGAGACAAAATCACTCTACAACACACCGCCGTGCTATAACATATATATTTGCGGGCTTGTCTTCAAGTGGCTGCTGAAGCTGGGCGGAACTTCCGAGATGAAGAAACGCAACGAGGCAAAAGCAAAAATACTTTATGATTATCTCGACAGCTCCAGATTATTTCACGGTACTGTTGAGAAAAAAGACAGGTCATTAATGAATGTTCCGTTCATCACCGGCAATAAGGAACTTGACGCGGAATTTGCATCAGAGGCATCAAAAGCAGGCTTGAAGAATCTGAAAGGTCATCGTTCAGTCGGCGGCATGAGAGCATCGCTGTATAACGCAATGCCTGTTGAAGGCGTTAACGCGCTGGTTCAGTTCATGGCGGACTTTGAGAGGAAACACTAGACATGCTTGCACCGAAAGAACGTAAAATTTTCTGTCTGAACAATATTGCGCAGGCGGGCTTGTCGAAGTTCCGCACTGGCTATACGACAACTAACGCAATCGACGAGGCACACGGGATTCTGGTACGTTCGGCGGACATGCACGGGATGAATTTCCCCGGCGGACTCCGGGCAATAGCGCGGGCAGGGGCGGGCGTGAACAACATACCTATAGCTGAATGTTCGGAGAGCGGAATTGTTGTGTTCAACACTCCCGGAGCAAACGCAAACAGTGTGAAGGAACTCGTTGTTGCCGGACTCTTGCTGGCATCACGGGACATTTTCGGCGGGATCTCATGGGTTCGGGACAATTCGGGCAATCCCGACATCACTAAATCAGCGGAGAAGGCCAAGAAAAATTTTGCTGGTCATGAAATAGAGGGAAAGACTCTCGGCGTTATAGGGCTTGGTGCAATCGGCGTGCGTGTCGCTAATGCCGCCGTGTCTCTGGGAATGAACGTTCTCGGCTATGATCCGTATTTGTCGCTGAAGTCTGCATGGATGCTGAGTCCGCTCATCAAACATGCTGATACTCCGGAAGAAGTTTATGCGGCAAGTGATTTCGTTACGATTCATGTTCCTGCAATAGAGAGTACAAAGCACATGATTAACGCTGATGCAATCGCAAAGATGAAACCAGGCATAAAGCTGCTGAACTTTGCGCGTGATGTCCTTGTTGACGAGGAAGCATTACGGGAAGCCCTGAAGTCCGGACAGGTTTCACGGTACATTTCGGATTTCCCCAATACGATCAGCGCGAACCTGCCGAACGCTATCGTCCTGCCTCACTTGGGAGCCTCAACTGAAGAAGCGGAGGAGAACTGCGCAGTTATGGCGGCCGTACAGCTTCAGGACTATCTCGACAACGGAAATATCACGAACTCCGTGAACTATCCGGAGATCAATGCGGGCGTGTGCGGCTCTGAGGCTAGGGTGGCGATACTGCACAGGAATATTCCGAACATGCTGTCCCAGATAACGTCATTCTTCGGGAGCAATGGGCTGAACATAGAGAACCTGCAGAACAAGGCCAGAGGGTCATACGCATATACGCTTCTGGACATTTCGCACAAGATGCCGGATGACACTACAGAGAGGCTCAGGGAGATTGAAGGAGTTTTGAGGGTAAGGCGCGTGAAGGAAAGAAGCTGAAAGATATAAATATGCCTCCTCTGAATGTTATCGGGGGAGGCGTTTTGTTTACTGACGTTGCAACTGCAAAAGCAAAATATAAACAAGGCAAGGTGTGCTATAATTATTTCAATCTGTTAAAAATTCTAAACACATGACAAAGAGCATAATGCTTTTAGTCTCCTTACCCATTGTGTATTATATCACAGCACAAAGCGG
>CAJOES010000063.1 GCA_905233455.1 uncultured Synergistales bacterium
TTACGCATCATTAGTATCTTCCTCCTTATTTTTGTGAAGCTGTCCGACTTTCTTCAATGTCAGGAAAAACAGAACGCTCGTAACCCCTGCACCTACTGCCGCTTCAGTGATGGCCAAGTCCGGAGAACGCAGCAACACCCATATAACCGCCATAACCAGACTGTAGCTCATGAAGATTATTACGGAGTTCAGGAGATTCTGCGATATTGACACTGCAACAGCGCACACGATCAGGAATGCCAGCAAAAGCCACTCAATGATTATCATTTGCCTTCTCTCCTTCCGTGAGGTCAACATAGTCGCAAATCATGTCGAGATTCTGATTCGTCTTGACCTCTGCACGCGCCACAAGATGACTCGCCGCAGGGTTGCACAGCCACAGGAACATAATCACCAGCAGCAATTTCAGTGAGAACACATTAAACCCCGAAAGCACCATAAGCCCGGCCAGAATCAATAATGCTCCCATAGTGTCGCACTTGGCCGCAACGTGAATCCTGTTCATCATAGTCGAAAGCCGGTATACTCCCAGCACTGCAACTCCAAGCGTGAACAGTCCTAGAAGCATCAAGCCTCCTGCAATAACTATCCGTATCATGATTACTTATCCTCCTTATTCTCCAGAACCGAACGTGCAAGAACTACCACCGACAAGAAACTGATGATGGCGTAGATCAGGCAGATATCAACAAGATAATCTTCACCTACAACCTTAGCCAGCACGGCAATCAATAATATTACGTTCGTCCCTGTCATGTTTGCGGCAATAACCCTGTCCGTGAATCTCGGCCCCAGCACCGCCCTCATGAGGCACAGAAATATATTCACCGACAGAAATACCGCGCTTCCTGTGAGTATTATTCTCTGCAATGTAACGGCATCAGGCATTTGCTATCCTCTCCATTCGTGATAATAGTTTCTCGAATATGCTTCCCTCAAGTCCTCCGGCTATGTCCTTATCCAGCGCGTGAACTAAAAGCTCGTTCCCTTCAAGCGATACAGTTACGGTTCCGGGCGTTAAGGTTATGGAGTTGGCGAGGGCTATTCGTGCCGCAGTTGTCTTCAGCGGCGTGGTGAATCTGACCAGACACGGCTCAACCTGAATTGCGGATGAAAGAACAATCCGTGTAACAGATATGTTTGCTTTGATGATCTCGACTATGAGAACAATAAAATAGAAGACAACATCAGGAAGGAGCTTAATGAACTTGAATATTTTTGCGTTGGTGAAGTTTATTCGCAGGAATTTTTTTACGGCTAGGTCAAGCAGGACAGATATTATTATTCCGGCTATAACTATTTCAGAAGTAATCCTGCCGTTGAAGATTACCCATAGAATGAAATATACGAGGCTCAAAGGCGAATACCTCCATTAAATAAATAATATTTTGGGTTGAAAGATGACTTAAATTTTAGCATAATGACAGTGTAAAACCTGAAAGGAGATATATATTTTTATGGCAAATATAACCTTCAATGATGAGTGCGTTCACGTAGTCTTTCTCGGTCTTCCCAACGTTCCCGGAATCGCGGCGGAGATATTCAGCACACTATCGGGGCGTTCTGTAAGCGTCAACATGGTAACGCAGAACACGATGCGCGGCGGACGTTCTGATTTGTCGTTCCTGATACGCCGGGACAGGCTAGACGAGATGATCCCGCTGTGCCGTGAGGTGTCTGAACGTGTAGGTGGGCAGGGAGTGTCATTCGCTACGGAGGTTGCTGCTATTACCGTCGGGATTGAGTCCCCTGCTGATGCGGCGCACACTCTGGCGAAGATTTTTGCGGCTCTTGCGTCGGTGAAGGTAAACATTGAGATCATCAACTCAACATCTGAAAGCGTTATATGTATCGTGAGCCTGACACATGCACGTGAAGGGTTAGAGGCACTGAAGAAGGCTTTTGCGTAACACTATAAGGAGGGCAAAAACACTATGACTTATGTTTTGACGAGACATGATGAAGCACCATTGCAGGACTTAGGCGGAGGAGTTACCCGCAGGATACTGGCCTATACGGACAAGCTGATGATAGTTGAGGTGAACTTTGAGCGGGGAAGCATAGGAGCAGTGCACTCACACCCGCACACACAGAACACATACATACTTTCGGGACGCTTCAGGTTCACGGCAGACGGTGAGGCTGTCGAAGTGTCGGTGGGGGATTCGCTGGCATTCGAGTCCGGAGTGCCTCACGGGACGGTGTGTCTTGAGGCAGGGACGGTGCTGGACGTGTTCACGCCTATGCGGGAAGATTTCGTGCAGCCTGCGCTATAATCGCATCAAATTTATTGTACGGAGGTAAATTATGGCGTATTTTAACGTTATGCAGACTAAAGAAAAACTATATGAGCTTCTTGGGATGCTTGAAGACGGCGAGGAGAATCAGATTGTAATTACGAGAAAAGGCAAGCCTGTAGCAAAGATAGTTTCATACACGGAAGAACCTGCTTCCTACAGAATTGGAGTAGCTAAGGGAAAATTTGTTGTGCCTGATGACTTCGATGCGGCTAATGAAGAAATAGCGAAAATGTTCGTAATAAACTAATGACATCCTCACCTGCTACAGCGAACCCTGCATAATGTTCGTATGATACTTTC
The DNA here is from genome assembly GCA_905233455.1 of uncultured Synergistales bacterium. Taxonomy (GTDB): domain Bacteria; phylum Synergistota; class Synergistia; order Synergistales; family Aminobacteriaceae; genus JAFUXM01. Next base: position 2,601 of record CAJOES010000063.1, read on the forward strand.
ACTTAAAACCCCGTAAGTAAAAATATTTATTTGCTTTTTTCCCTTTCTTGTTGTAATATATCCCACGTGCTACAGAAAATACGTAGCGCAATATCGTCAAAAGACGCAGGAGGTCGGATACAGCTCCCCGAACTGTTCAGAGGGACAGAAAGGAAACAAGGAAACTTTCCGAACCCCCGCAGTCTCAGGAAGTTTTATGAAGACTGAGTGCGCATTTAGACGGTAGTTTATTGACAATTTATTAAGGGGGTTTTTTCTATTATGAAGAAATTTGCAGTTTTAATCGCTGTAGTACTTGTAGCAGCACTTGCAGCCCCGGCTCTTTCGGCAACCAACCCGTTCATGGACGTACCGATGAACCACTGGGCCTATGACGCAATCGGACAGCTTGCCGCACACGGTATCATTTCAGGTTATCCTGATGGTACGTACAAAGGCCAGCTCACTACAACGCGTTATGAGCTTGCATCAGCACTTGCCCGCTCGCTTGCAGTAGTTGACATGACCAAAGCCAGCAAGCAGGATGTAGAGATGCTCAAGAGGTTAGTCGTTGAGTTCAAGGACGAACTTGAAGCACTCGGTGTAAGGGTTGATGAGCTTGACGAGAGAGTCGCAGTATACGAGAACAGACTCGGCGGATGGCATCTGCACGGAACTCTGGCAGTACAGATTGACTATGACACTGAGGCAGAAGCTCCTACTCCGGCAGCAGATGTGAAGTTCGATGAAGCACGTATATGGTTCGAGCGCACATGGGGCGAGAATGACCAATATCAGTTCTTTGCACGTCTGCGCAACGAGGGCGACGACACTGGTGGAAATGTCAACAAGAACACGCAGTCTGCCTATATTGACCGTTTTTGGGTTGATATGCCGTTCTTCTTCGACAGCAAGATGACAATCGGACGTTTCTCATGGAACTGGGAAGGCAATTACCTTATCGACCTTCATGACACCGGAAGCTGGGGCGGAGACTCCATCATGACTGACTGGGTATGGACAGGTTTCGGCTTTACAAAGAATTTCGGTCTTGGGCAGGCTCAGGCAGTTATAGCACATCCTGACAAGATGGACGGTTATGCTATGGATTCATCATGGATGCTTATGCTTGGTACGAACCTTCAGTTCACGGAGCAGATCGGGTTTGACTTCGGAGCACAGTACTTCGCTGGTGATAATGCAGAGAGCTACAAGCATGGTGGAAATAGAGCAAAATTTGATGCAGACGGTAACGAATTGCACGATGAGGGCGATACGTCATTCAACAGCATGTGGACAATCTTTGCCGGACTTCGTTTCAACTGGAACGACAACGTAGCATTCAAAGGCATATTCTATTCTCAGGCAAACGACTATGAGACCGTTTACATAAAGAATGCAAATGGTGCTAATGGGCCGGTATATGACTGGAAAGAGAACGACGAAGACAACGCAAACCACTGGGCAGTTATCATTGACGTAAAGCAGCCTGCTCTCAAGTACACCAGTTTATGGCTTGAGTACGGTCAGTATGATGCAGGGTTTGCTACGCGTTCAGGTTCTTCTGTGGCGTATTACGGCGACTATCATGGAGCTAACAATATTCTTGACTATGATACTACCTATTATCGTCTGGCACTTACGCAGGAATGGAACGAAAAGTGGGCAACTCATCTGTTCTACTACGGCTATACATTTGCTGATGCTAAAGACTTAGGCAATAATAAGACTGATGATTTAGGACCGTCAGAAGTTGGTGCAGGCGTTCAGTACAAGTTCAACGATTCAACGGCTATGGGACTTAACTTCATACATTACGAGCCTGATGATGACGACGCTGATGCGGATAACATGATCAGATTCCGTACGAAGGTAACGTTCTAAGTCTAAAGTAACAGGGCATAAGAGTTCCGATAGCGGTTATTTCGATTGGTTTCGGTAAAATCTTCGGGGGAAGAGACTGAAATAATGCAACGGAGCTTCATTTGAGAAAGTGAATTTATTGAGGCGGAGTTTTCGCGAGTGTGCGGAGACTCCGCTTTTTTGTGTATCCTGATGGGTATAATTTCTGCACGGGGAGATGATTTGTATTATGGCAAAGGCAAAAGAACAGGAACAGGCAGTAAAGAAAACTGTTACGTTTCAGATTGACGAGAAGGTAGAAAAAGGTTTTGCCCAGTTGAGCGAGGATATAGGGATTCCGATGGATATTCTTCTGGCCTCAATGATGACTCAGGCAGTAAGAAAGCAGGAAGTGAAGCTGTCTTCGCTTGATGTGAACGGGTTTACGCCTAAGGAAGCTGCGGAACTTTTGAGGCGTTATAAGGCATTGCAGGAAGCAAGGGATGCGGCGGCTTGGGAGGAAATGATACGTGAGTCCGGACAGAACAAGATAGACAAAGAGCTTGAAGAGTACGTTGCACAGTGAAAATACAACATATAGTGTTAGGCTGAGATATGGGTAAAATTTTTGGTGTATAATGGCAGATAAGAAGTTACCCCGGCGAGAAGAAGGTAACAAGTCAGGCCGCTGAAGCGGGGTCTGGAACTCCCCACTTCAGACAAAAGCCTAAAGTTAGGGAAGATTACATTTTGATAACGCGGATTAATTCCGCACTTGCTGCTATGACGGCTGCTGAAGCCCATAGCAGTTTTGTTATACGGGTGATCAAATCATCACGTTTCTTCATGCAACATCCACCTCCTTCCTTTATGGATAGGTCAGAGGGGATACCCCATGCGACCCCCGTCCCTTGTGCAAGCGAACGGCCTCGCCTGAATGTTATTGTAGCATATTATTGCTTTTCCGCCGTATTAGCAGGTTTCCTCTGTCTGCGTCTCGTTCCTTCACGTTTAGCTGTCTTTGTCTTGGCCTTCTGTGATGGAACTTCCTGCACGGGTTTCTTCTCTTTCTCCTTCTTGGGTTCTGGTGTCTTCATTGTTGCAGGTCTGAACCTGGCCGCACGTGCCGCAGTTCTGGCTTTCAGTCTCTCTTTGCGCTTTTCGAGCATCTCCATGCGTTCCTGAGCAGCTTTCTTCTTCTCGGCCATCTCCTTATCCACGCCCCACTCCTCACCCTTGAGCACAGTCTCCTTGAAGTCCGGGAATTCCTCTATCGACACGGATACAAGCCTTCCTGTAGGGAAACGTATATTGACGTGTTCGCGCCCCAAGTCAAGACTCTCAAGTGTGTAACAGCCCTGCTCCGTCCTGATCTTTGCACCCGGCCCGGGAAGTCGTGCCCACATCTCCGAATATAATTCCTGCTCGTATGACATACAGCACATCAGCCTTCCGCACAAGCCTGAAATCTTCGTAGGGTTCAGTGCCGTCCTCTGTTCCTTCACGATACGTATGCTTATGGGCATAAACCCTCTCAGCCAGTAACCGCAGCAGCATGGCCTCCCGCATGACGCAATCCCCCGCACTATCCTCGCCTCGTCGCGAATCCCTACCTGCCGCATCTCTATGCGTGTCCTGAACTCGTGCGCAAGATCCCGAACGTATGCACGGAAATCTACGCGCTGATCTGCCGTGAAGTAAAGATAGAATTTTTTGCGGTCAAGCATGTATTCGACATCTACCAGCTTCATTGCTAGGTGATGATCCGAAAGAATATCACGTGCACGCAATAACGCTTCTTCCTCCTCACGGCGGCATGAATAGTAGTTTTCTATGTCTGCCCCGTCAGCCTCACGGATAAATATAACGTCCTGAATCATTGCTTCAGTGCTGTCCTCAAATTTAGGCGTTTCAAGGCTGTATCTTTCCTTCTGTTCCTCTGACAGCTTGCCCCCAGGCAGTCCCATCTCATAGCCCCTAGGTGTCTTCAGGATTATCCACCGCGATGAAAGGTGCTCTAACGTCTTTCCGTCATTGATCCTCGCAAGCCCCAAATATCTCGGCTTACCGAAGATCGTCAAGTATATATTCACTGTATCTGCTTTCCTCTCTTAATGTCATTAAAATCATGTCGCATAACAACGGCACGGATAGATTCTTCTTACCTGCCGCAATTTTTACCCTCTCAATCTTTTCTGCAAGAACAAAATCTTTCGTGTTCACCGCGTAACCTGCCCATGCTTCAAGGTCTTTCACTGCGGAGTCAATATCGTAATTCCTGCGCGTACCTGCAAGCCATTCTATCCACTCCTCAGCTTTAACGGGCACTGGCCGGGCTTCCGTCTTGGTGTCTGAAGTGATTACGGTGAAACGCGACCGGCTCTTCAGTGTCGGCAAAAAGTATCTTCCGTCCTCCATCAGGAACAGCAGCACTGCATGTCCCGGAGGTTCTTCGGCTAACTTCAGCAGGCTGTTGGCGGCGGGCAATAACAGTCTGTCCGCACTCATGATTACCCCCATGCGTCTTGAGGCTTCCATAGGCTTTAGGGCTATATCGGCTATAAGCCCCCTGCAAGTGTCTATGTCCGGTGCTTTGTCCGTTGTGCCGGTAATCAGCAGGTCAGGGTGAGACGGCCTGAAGCTGCCGAGTATTATTCCTGCAAGTTCTGTGATGATTTCGTCGTGCCATTCTGACGGGGCAGCTATTGCCCGGCAGTGCGGAATATCCCCGGCTTTAGTCTCCCGTAAAATCTCCTGCCACTTCACATTAACAGCGAGATCAGACACCCTTTAATCTCCTCCATCAATGCAAGTGCTTTCGTCCTGTTGCCCTCATACAAAAACGCCTCTTCAAGCTCGTCCATTGCCTTTTCAGCGCGTTCAATCGTTACGTACATTTTGCGGTCAGTCTTGCGCCACCTCATATCACGTTTTATGCGCAATCCCTTAGTTGCCCGCCGTAAAAGCTCCGTAAGCACCGCACGGTACTCCTCAATCAGTTTGCCGCCCGGAAAAACCGAAAGCCTGTCGGAAAGTTCATATAGCTGGTCTAGCAGGTCTTCAAGCTCCGTTGCCTCCATTGCGGACTCAAACGAGAATGCGGAAGAGGCTATTGCGTCAGCCGGTGATGCCTGATGCCCCGTGCTGCTGCTCCCGTATTCCACGCGGGGCTGTGATGATGCCGCAGGTTCACTGCCGCTGCGTTTTATCTGGATTGGCATATATACACCTCCAGTTTTGACGTTAAGGCCGCAAAAACTTCTTCTTCATTGAGGTTGTTGCAGTCTATCACAGCATATTCACCAGCCCTTGAGCGGTAAAACTCCGATACTTTCTTCATCAGCTTCAAGCCTTCAGCCTCGAATTTATCCGGTGTCCTTGATGCTATACGGGAAAATGCCGTCTCCGGTTCTATGTCGAGCAGTATTTTGATGTTGGGTTCGGGGAAATTACACGCCGCTATGATTCTTTCAGCGTCCGAAACATTCAGCTCATGACCTCCGGACTGATATGCGAGCGTAGAGTCGTTCCAGCGTTCGCATATTACGTTATGCCCTGCCTTGAGTGCCGGAAGTATTACCCTGCTTACGTGCTCGGATCTGTCCGCAAGGAACAGCAGCAATTCCGACTGTGCACAATAGCCACTGCTGCCCAGAATGAAATCACGCAATGACTTTCCCCCGTCCCAGCCTCCCGGCTCAAACGTGCATATAGTTTCATGTCCGGTGAAATCCTCAAGCCACTGTGCTAACCTCTTGGCCTGAGTGCTTTTCCCTGAACCGTCAATGCCTTCTATCGTAATGAACATGGTTCAATTCTCCACATGTATAATTTTTTTCATCATGCCGTCAACGAAATAATCAGAGCTGTATACCCTTAGAGATCCTTCTTTGATTCTCCGTGCTTTAGTTTCGCTGAGGTATTCTTCTTCTTCGGGCAGTAAGTCAGGTTCTTTTACGGCTTTTGTGTTTTTGTCCTTTTTGCCTTCAAGAATCTTCTTCAGTGTCTCCGCGCTCCTGTCTATGTTCAGCTCAAGCACAAGCTCATTATTCGCGTCCCGTGCCTTAAACTCCGTAAGCATACGTTCAAGGCTGGCTATAGACTTCCAGCCCTCCTCAACAGAAACCTGACGCATAGAATCCTCGCCGCCTCCCCTGACGATAAGCTCGCACACTCCTTCTTCGGCATCTTCAGGTATCCTCATCGTGAATTTGCGTTCCGTCCGTTCAGCCCTCCAGCCCCGCAATCTAACCGTAACTTCAATCTCCTGCCCGGGCTTTGCCGACTCAGGTGCGTCAATCTCCTCAATGATCAGCATTTTCGGTCTCTGGCTGGCTGAAACGTCAAGCATGAACCCCACCGGCATAATCTCGCTGAATGGCTGTGTAAGGTAGGATCCTATTATTGCCCGCGCCTGCTCCAGTGCACTGGCCGTAACGTCCTCCTCAGAGAAGAATATATCCCTGCGTGCCCAGCCGTCCGGGACATTCCTGCCGTCTATGCGGAGATTCACGCTCATAGTTCCCTGCCCCTTGCGTCCCCATGCTTCTTCACACAGCCCTGAATACATGCTTGTGATCAGCTCTGCGGCCATGAATTCATCAGCGGCAACACGGAATTTGTACCTGTTCGTTATGTTCGTGTCGAGATTCCTGAATATCAGTTCGGCAGATATTGACGGCAGAAAGTAGCCCAGCCGCCCGCCTAGTCCTGCTTCCCTGTCCTGCGTGAATGTTCCTTCAAGGGTCTGTGCTGTTGCGAGCTTAAACGGGAATGTCGCATTGTTCACCAAGCCGTGTATGTATGTCCGTGCCGCAGGATATGAGGCAGTCCCGCGCTTCATGAACTTGTGCCCGAAAGCAAGAATCCTTCCCTGACGTGATTTCGCCGTAACAGTCCCCACGACTCCCATCTCTACATCACCCCACACAAGCAGAGCCGTAACGGAATCGCCGGGTTTAAGCCCCGTCCCGACAGCATATGACCCGCCTGAAGATATGCCCTGCGTGAAACTTACTCCTAAAGTTTCAGCAAGTCTCTTCATGGAAGGAGTGTTTATGTCTATGCCGGAAAAGCTCACAGCCGAAAGTTCAAACATATCCTTCAAGGTCTTGTTCTCTGCGTCAGGATAATCGAATACCCTGCACATATCCTCAATCGGTGCAAGCAGTGCCATAGTGTGATCGCTGAAATCCCAGCCGCTGCGTATTGCTCCGATAAGCCTTCCATTCACGTAGACGGGAGAACCGCTCATGCCCTGCGCAAGCCTCGTATTGTCCGTAAACTTTATGAGTATCTCGTTTTTTATGCTCTTGCCGGGATTCTGGGGTATTATGCTCACTACCTGCACGGGAATTCTTACAGGTTCAAGCCCCTTCATCACCGTAAGCGCATAGCCCTTCATGCCGGGTTTCAGTTCTCTCACTGTCATTACCGGGACTTCAGGGACAAACGCCGCTTCTGCACACGTGCACAGAATCAAAAGCACAAGTGCAAAAAATATCTTACGCATTGCCTTTAGCCCTCTGTTTAAGGTACTCCATGATGAAGCCGGAAATGTCCCCGTCAAGCACTGCCTGAATATTGCCCTTCTCGTAATTTGTCCGGTGATCCTTCACGAGCGTATACGGGTGCAGAACGTAGCTCCGTATCTGGCTTCCCCATGTAGATTCTTTCTTGTCGCCTATAACTGATGCAAGCTCCTCCTGCCGTTCCTGCTGTGCGGCATCGTATAACCTGCTCTTCAGGACGCGCATTGCAGTCTGACGGTTCATGTGCTGTGAGCGTTCATTCTGGCACGTAACGACAATTCCTGTAGGAATATGCGTTATCCTCACGGCTGAATCTGTACGGTTGACGTACTGCCCTCCTGCGCCTGATGCCCTGAATGTGTCTATCCTGAGTTCTTCGGGCTTAATGTCTATGTCTTCGCTGTCGGAAAATTCCGGAGACACGAGAACTGACGCAAAGCTGGTGTGCCTTCTGTGCGCTGAATCGAACGGTGAAATACGCACAAGCCTGTGCACTCCCTTTTCGGCCTTCAGGAATCCGTATGCGTACTCACCTTCAACGAGAACAGTCGCACTCTTTATGCCTTCTTCCTCATCAGTGATGGAGTCGATTACGTTCGTCCTGAAGCCTTCTCGCTCACAGTAACGCAGGTACATGCGCAATAACATTCCGGCCCAGTCCTGAGAGTCTAGCCCTCCGGAGCCGGCATGTATCATCATTATTGCGTTGGAGTTGTCGTAATTCTCATTCAGCAAAAGCATGAGGCTGGTGTGCTCAAGTTCTGTGCGGAGTTCTGCGGCACGGCGGGTAAATTCCTCTTCAAGCTCGGCATCATCTGAAGTGCTCAGTATTTCCTCAATGGCGGCTAAGTCTTCATATTCCGTCTTTATGTGTCTGAGAGTCTCAAGGCGTGAATTTGCGTCCGAAAGTTCCCGCAAAATATCTTCATGGCCTCCTGAATTCCAGAAGTCTGGTGCTGATGTAATTTCTGTGAGTTCGTGAGATCTTTTCTCCAGTGCGGAGAGGTCAAAGGCTGTCCTGCATAGCGTTTAACATTATATGCAGTTCTTCCAGTTCTGATTTGAGATTTGTATTCATGTAAAAATGCCTTTCTGAAATTAAATATCATTGCAGTTTTGAGAATGATAGCACAAAACCTAAACAAAAAGCCCTGCCCGGATAACCGGACAGGACTATGAAAAAGTTTATTGCCTGTTATTTTTTGCCTTTAGCCTTAACGCACAGGCCAAGAAGAAACAAAGCATAAACGGAAAATCCTGTTGAGCACCCTCCGCCGCTGGAATCTCCCGGTCCTGAACCGTCGCTCTTGCCGGGTGCTTCAGTCGTGATGACCGGTGCATATGTGTTTTCGGGTGTCATGTACGCAGCAACGTTTATGTGTTTGTTTGCTGGCACTACCTTCGTTTCCTTCCCGTTATCGTCAAGGAAGGTATATGCTTCTTCCTCATCTGCCGCGCTGTAGAATGCCCTAGGCCTTGCTCCTGAAGCAGGTTCTGCCATAAGGTGCAGGAATATGAATGCTCCTGCTTCGAGATTGTTCAGAGTTACGCCGAACACGTACACTGCAGGTTCTGTTACAGTGATTATCGGGAGGACTGCCGCAGGTGTCTGTGTATCCGGTATGCTGGCGAG
>CAJOES010000064.1 GCA_905233455.1 uncultured Synergistales bacterium
ACTTACAGAGCCGATAATTCTTCCTGCTCCACCAGCTTTACCCCTGCACCTTTCAGCACAGCAGAAGCCTTCTCATTGTCGTTGACGCGGAAAATCATATACGCATTCTCGGATCTCTTGTTGCCGAGAATAGCATACATGTATTCGACGTTGATGCCAGCCTCATGCAGAAGCCCCAGAACCCTGCTCAGTCCTCCTGGAACATTCGCCACAGACACAGCAAGAACGTCAGTTAAGCTCGCCACAAACCCGGAATCCTTCAGCACCGTAGCAGTTCCGAGAACGTCATCAACGATAAGCCTGACGATCCCGAAATCACTCGTTTCTGCCAGAGACAGCCCGCGCATGTCTATATCATGATCAGCAAGTGCCTTCGTCATCTCAACCAGTGCACCCGGACGGTTCTCCAGAAATACGGAAATCTGCTTTACGCTCATGAATATCACCTCTCCCTAAATTTTGCGGTTGTCGATAACACGCACGGCTTTGCCCTCAGAACGCACAATAGTCTTCGGCGCAACAAGCGTAACTTTCGCCTTAAGCCCCAGCATTGAGCGCAACCCGTCAACGAGAGCTTCCTGCCTCTTGTTCACTTCGCCAAGATTGTCCGTAAACATTTCCGGTGTCATCTCTACGCGCACTTCAAGTGTATCTGTGTTGTTCACCCTGTCAACAAGAATCTGATAGTTTGCAGGATAACCGCTGTTGATTAATACTGTCTCAATCTGGCTCGGGAAGACATTAACGCCGCGAATAATCAGCATATCGTCAGTCCTGCCCTTCAGCTTAGTCATGCGCACGTGAGTCCTTCCGCAGGGGCAGGGTTCATGCGTAAGTGTCGTGATGTCGCGTGTCCTGTAGCGCAGTAACGGGAATGCTTCCTTGTCGAGTGTCGTGAATACAAGTTCGCCAAGGCTTCCCTCCGGCAAAACTTCACCGGTCTTCGGGTCAATGATCTCCGCAATGAAGTAATCCTCATTGATGTGCATTCCGTGCTGATCCTCGCATTCAAACGAAACGCCCGGTCCGCAAAGCTCCGTAAGCCCGTAAATGTCATACGCCTTGATCCCCATAGTCTTTTCGATATCGTGCCGCATTTCCTCGCTCCATGCCTCTGCACCGAAAATTCCCGCCTTCAGGGGTATATCGTCCGGAGACATTCCCATTTCCTTCATGCGTTCCCCGATGAATGCCGCATAGCTGGGAGTACAGCACAATATTGTTGCCTGCAAGTCCTTGATGAACATAATCTGCCTGTCCGTGTTGCCTGATGATGTTGGTATGGTCAGAGACCCAAGCATATGGCTTCCTCCGTTCAGTCCCGGCCCTCCGGTGAACAGCCCGTAACCGTATGATACCTGCACAACGTCATCTTTCGTGCCGCCCGCAGCAACGATAGCCCTTGCGCACATGGTATCCCATATCTTAATGTCATTGAGGGTGTAGAACGCTACGACACGCTGTCCTGTTGTGCCTGAAGTCGACTGTATGCGCACGCAGTCATGAAGCGGCTTCCCCATGAGGCCGTAAGGATATGCCTTGCGCAGGTCGTCTTTCGTCAGGAACGGGAGCTTGTAGAGATCCGCCTGTGATTTTATGTCGTCCGGTGTTACGCCTTTTTCTTTCATCTTATCGCGGTAATACGGGACATTTTCCCATACGTGGCGAACCTGCTTCAATAATTTTTCGTTCTGAAGCTCTACTAACTTATCATGAGGCATTGTTTCAATTTCCGGCTGAAAATATCTTTTCTCCATAATTAAATTACCATCTCCAATATATATTTATGCGTTTTTGCCCAACTCAAACGCTTTCACATTCAAATCCAAGAATTTCGGCGGCACACAGAATCTTATTGCTTCCTGCCATGCTTCCGGCTCAATGTCATTGAAGTAATGCGACAGCCTGCCCAGCAGAACCAGATTAACGGCCTTAGAGCTTCCGGCTTGTTCTGCAAGTTTCAGGCAGTCAAGCGCGTCAGCCTTCACGCCAAGACTCTGCATTTTCGCTAACAGTCCTTCAGGGTAATTCATTGCTCCCGTAAGCACAGGCATGGGATCAATCTGCTGCGTTGAAGTTACGATCTGCCCTTCAGGCTTCAGGTACTCTATGTTTCTTGCGGCCTCTAACAGCTCAAACGACACGATAAAATCTGCCTGTCCCTTGTCGATTACCGGCGAATATACTTTGTCCCCGTAACGCACATAAGTTACTACGCTTCCTCCGCGCTGGCTCATTCCGTGAACTTCCGAGACCTTTACGTCATAGCCCTGCGTGATGAGCAGATGACCGAGCAGCTTGCTGGCCAAGACGCTTCCCTGTCCACCAACACCCACAATCATAATATTTGTCGTCTTCATGATTATCTGCCCTCCTGAAATGCCCCGAATCTGCACATCTGCGTACATACTCCGCAGCCTACGCATAAAGTTTCGTCAACATGAGCTTTTCCTTCCTTCATTGACAGTGAAGGACAGCCTATGCGCATACATGACTTGCACCCGACGCATTTTGCCGTATCAATCTTCAGCGGGGGATTGTGCTTTACGTACTTGAGCAGTGCACACGGACGGCGCGCAATAATCACGGAAGGTTCTCCCGACGATAATTCTTCCTTCAGGGCATCGTCGCATTCTTTCAGGTTATAGGGGTCAACAACACGCACACGGCTGAAGCCCATAGCCCTGCACAACGCTTCAAGGTCTATCTTCCCGGCTGGGTCTCCCTTAATGTTGTAGCCTGTTGTAGGGTTCTGCTGGTGTCCGGTCATCCCGGTTATAGAGTTGTCGAGAATGATTACTACAGAATTGCTCTGATTGTAGGCTATGTTCGCTAGTCCTGTCATTCCGGAGTGCATGAACGTAGAGTCCCCGATAACTGCCACAGCGTTTTTGCCGCCTGCCTTGTTGAAGCCATGAGTTGCGCTGACTGATGCCCCCATGCAGAGAGTCATCTCCATTGCCGACAATGGAGCAACAGCACCAAGAGTGTAGCAACCTATATCGCCGAGAACCGTGCATTTGTTCTTGTTGAGCGTGTAGAATATCCCCCTATGCGGACAGCCTGAACACATCATAGGCGGCCTTGCTGGTATCTTCTCCTCCAGCTTCAAGCCTTCAGGAACATTCAGCATCAAACGTTCAGCGATAATATTCTGGCTCAACTCTCCTTCAAGCGGGAATAATGATTTGCCCTCAACTTTAAGGCCAAGAGTAAGACAATGTTCCTCGATGAACGGGTCAAGCTCCTCAACAACGACGAGACGCTCAACACTTCCTGCAAATGCTTTGATCTTCTCGTCCGGCATAGGCCATATCATGCCCAGCTTCAGCACCGGGAATCTATCTCCGCAGGCTTCCTTCACGTACTGATAGCATGTTGATGACGTGATGATACCGACTGCATTGCTGCTGCCCTCATCTATGCGGTTAATGTCGATACTTTCAGCGAGTGCCTGAAGCCTTCTCATGCGTTCCTCAACGACCGGGTGTCTGCGTATGGCGTTTCCCGGCATCATGACGTATTTCGCGATATTCTTCTCGTATGGCTTTGCGGGGACTTCCTGACGTTCCCCCGTCTCAACGATTGACTGTGAATGAGCTATGCGCGTGCACATCTTCACGATTACGGGCGAGTCATATTCCTCCGACAGGTCATAAGCCCTCCTGAAGAACTCTAACGCCTCCTGTGAGTCCGACGGTTCTAGCATCGGGAGCTTGGCCGATTTCGCGTAATGCCGTGAATCCTGCTCGTTCTGTGATGAGTGCATACCGGCATCATCAGCAACGCATATGACCATTCCCGCATTAATGCCGGTGTAGGATACCGTGAAGAGAGGGTCTGCGGCTACGTTAAGCCCGACATGCTTCATCCCGCAGAAACTTCTCCTGCCCGCAAGTGATGCACCAAATGCCGTCTCCATTGCGACCTTCTCGTTAGGTGCCCACTCACAGTATATTTCATCGTACTTTGCAGCTTCCTCCGTGATCTCCGTGCTTGGCGTGCCCGGATAGCTTGAAGCAACGCAACAGCCAGCCTCGTAGATACCTCTTGCGGCGGCGGTGTTGCCCTGCATTAACTGCTTCATTAATTTTTATCCCCCTTTAATTTTCAGTTGAGAATTGTAACATTGTACACCGGCTAATTAATCTCTCATTATTGATACCAGCACATAAAAAAGACCGGTTTGCTTTTACCGGCCTTAATGTTTTATTGTTTGAGCAGGTTCACATTCCGAAAATCTCTGAATGACTGCCGAGCCTCCAATCTTATTCTTTACATCCTGCCTGAATGATTTTTGCCGCTTAATATTTCTCATTCACGGGTCTCCTCGTAAAGCTGCCTCATTTCGTCAAAGAACTCTTCAAGCGTCATATCGTCGCCTATGTCGTGTCTGCTCTCATACAATGCCGCTATAGTGTCCCTCGTAGGATTCCCGAACCTGTCATATATAGGTGCAGGCTCGTAATCATCGTTTCCGTAGGCTTCCTTCTCGTATGACTCATAGTCGAAAGTCTGTATGAGTTCCTCTATCTCATCATCTGTAAGCACCCTGTCAGGCTTTACCCATGCACGTACAACAGGTTTCTCCTTCACTGCCTCCATAATTCTCACCTCCTCCCATAATGCAACACTTACATTCCGAAAATCTCCGCATGACTGCCGAGCCTCTCCAATATCAGCACGTCTTTGCCTTCATACCTATACACCAACAAAAGATCCGGCCGTATATGGCATTCCCGGCTTCCTTCCCTATACCCCTAAGGTTGCGCTTCAAATCACGCCGGTATTCTCTGCGCGTTTCTATGTATCTCATTGTTCTTTTCCGCTTCCATTTCTGCGTCAACTTCCGCGCATACTTCGACAAGCCACTCGTGAAACTCATCAAGCGTCATTGATTCTCCCAGTCCGTGCCGGTCCTCATACATGCCCGCAAGAGTATCCTTCGTAGGATTCCCGAACCTGTCATAATTAGGCTCAGGTTCAGCGTCCTCATCGAACTCCGCAAGCCACGTATCATAGTCGAAATTCTCAAGCAGCTCCTCTATCTCCTCATGCGTCAGCTTCCGGTCAAACTTGTAGCTCTGTCCCATAATTCTCACCTCCTCCCATAATGCACACACTTACATTCCGAAAATCTTAGAATGACTGCCGAGCCTCTCAAGGTACAGCCAGTTTTTGCCTTCATACGTATACTCACGCTTGAAATCCCGCCTAAACAGCGCACGCTGTTTTGTTTCTCTCATTGTCAACTTCAGCTCTCATCCTCTCAAAATCAGCCATAAGCTCATCATGAGTCATCCATACACCGAGATCGTGCCTGTCCTCGTACATGCCTGCAAGAGTGTCTTTCGTAGGATTCCCGAACCTGTCATAATTAGGCTCAGGTTCAGCGTCCTCGTCGAACTCCGCAAGCCACGTATCATAGTCGAAGTTCTCAAGCAGCTCCTCTATCTCCTCTTCAGACAGCTTATGGTCAAATACATAGCTCTTCTCTTCCATCTCTCTCACCTCCTCCCGTCCCTAAGCTCCTCATACATCCCCATCAGCCTCCCGACAACCTCCAGCTCCCCAAGCCCCGCCCCGAACCCATACGCCTCACGCACAGCCTCATCATTGGCCCGGTGCGCCATCCTCAAAGCATACGGCATCACTGCATCATCATACAGCTCCGCCAAACTCGAATCAGGACACTCCGCACGCGCATCAAGTATCCCCTGCGCAGTCCTCTCTATCCCCTCGCGCACTCCATCAGGCACACTCGGCCACACAAAATTGTTGTACACCAGCCCGCTCGAATACCTGTATCTCATCTCAAGCCGCCCGCACACAACCCTCATCCACGCCATATGAACCGACGACATCAATACGCCGAAGTGATACAGCGTTGCACCGGGTATCACGAACAGCGCATCAGTACACATAACAGACTCATCAAGAAATCCCATCGGTATATATTCCCGTTTCTCTGAAGAAGTCTGCGGGATGACAATATAGTTACCCTCCGGGAATGTCTCAACATGAAACCTCGTCGGCGTATCTGCAAGTTTCTGCGTAGGTTTGCTTTTGCTCGCTAGTCTCCATTCCCTGACAGCCTTAACCCTCTTGTAGCATTCAGGCATTGATTTAATCTGATGGGGCGTGCAGTTTCCGAGATAAAGACAGTAACGCCTTACATTGTGCAGGAACTCATACCCGCCGTAAATCAGGTGGAAATATTTTGCGGCCTCCGATTCTTTCCTAATGAACTCTTCATACTCTTCGGGAGTGAACAAATAATATCCGCCGTCTACCAGCTTGTTGCCTATTCTCATTGCAGGAATTGTGATGATTATCGGTGCTTTTCTGTTGAAGACCCACCAGTCCGGAGCGTCAAGAAGATACGCATTGATATGTTCTGCATGTGCAAGCGTAACAGTTCCGTCATTATTCGCTGTGTATATCCCCCTGACGTTATCTGAGCGCGAGAACCCTACTACCGTGCATGTAACGTGTGCTTTTTCCGAAGCCTCATTGTCCCATGTGAACGGGTTATAGGCAAAGTTTATGTGCAGGCCGTCATCAAAAAGGGGCTTCCAGAATATAGAGACCGTATCGCCTTGGTTTATGCTGTTCGTTGAGACTAATGCGGCTTTAATGTCTGTTCCTTTGATGAAGTCGTGAGCTTTTTTGTACCAGCAGCAGACGTAATCGAAATTTCCGAGGCTTCCCCAGCCCTTGAAGATTGATGATATGTCCTGTTTCTGATGAGCTTTCATGATTCTTGCGCCCCTGAAGGGAGGATTGCCCATGACGTATGAGACTTCCGCCGGCGGTACAACGTCAGCCCAGTTGATTTGGACTGCGTTTGCTTCGGTTATGCTGCTGTAGCTCTTTAGCGGTATGAAGTCATCGTGAATCTGTATGAGCTTCTTTGTTGCTTTCATCATCTGGTGCTCTGCGATCCACAGTGCGGTTTTGGCGACACTGACGGCGAAGTCATTTATCTCTATTCCGTAGAATTGTGAGATGGATACTTTAATTGGCGTGAAAGTTCCTTCGGCGAAGTTTATCTGCCCGTGCGTGAGCTGTTCTATGATGCTGTTTTCGAGCCTTCGCAATGACAGGTACGTTTCAGTTAGGAAGTTTCCTGAACCGCAGGCCGGGTCAAGGAACTTCAGTGATGATATTTTGTCCTGAAATGCAAGTAGCTTTCTGCGTGTCTGCTGTGTCATTGTTGCTTTGGGAGCGGGTATGATTTCGCGGAACTCTGCATACAGGTCATCAAGGAAGAGGGGGTCAATGACTCTGTGAATATTCTGTATTGACGTGTAGTGCATACCTTCAGCCTGCCTTGTGTCCGGGTTGAGGGTAGACTCGAAAAGCGCGCCGAAAATTGTCGGGTTAATTTCGCTCCAGTCGAATCCTTCGGACATTTCAGCGAGGATTATGCTTATGATTTCCGCGTCAAGTTTGGGGATCTCTATATTCTGTTCGGAGAACAAGCCGCCGTTGATGTACGGGAATGCTGCGAGGTCGTCATCAGTGTACGGGCTTCGGTCATGTTCCGGTGTGTCGAGTATGGAGAACAACGCCTGCAGTGAAGTTCTTGCAGTTGATGCGTGTGAATTGAGGAAGTCGTGAAACTGAGCCTTGCTGAATATTCCGGAGTCTTCGGAGTAGAGCAGGAACACGATGCGGACGCATAATATATTGAGGCTTCTGAGTGATTCGGGATCATTCTTTGCGGCATAGCGTTTGAGGAGGGAGTCATATAGTTTGCCGACGAGCCTTCCTGCTTCAAGGGAAATGACTTCTTCGCGTGTGAGTTCTCTTTCGGGCCTGACGATGAATGAGAGGTCAGAGTGTTCAAGCTCTTCAAGCGGGATTATTCTCGGCGGTGCTTTGGGGTGCTCCATGTCGTGAATGCGGAGCTGTGAGAAGTTGCAGGTGATTATGTATCTGCCTTTCTCTGATGCCGGGAGCCAGTCATAATATCTCTTTGCCTGTTCGAACGGAGAAGCGTTAGTTCCGTCGGACTGTTTTGCGGGTGAATCGAGGTTAACGCCGCGTGATTTCTGCTCAATGATGATGCCTGTTGATGGTATGTAGGCATCAATGAAGCTGACGTGCGATAATTCGACTCGTTTCTCGAACTGTATATATTTTTCGGGCAGTGCGAATCCGAGAACGTCGCGCAGGAGTTCAAGCCAGAAAGTATGAGTGTCGGATTTTTCGTCGCCTTTGTTCTGCCACCGAGTGAAGAAACTGTCAGAATTGCTGTGTACCAAAACCATAACCCCCGTTCATGCAAAATTTTGATGTTACGTTAATATATTAGCAAAGAGATAACTATAAAAATTCACAGGAGAGAAGATAAGAAAATAATGCAGAGCAGGTTTGAATTTCTTGAAGACCAGTTCCCGAAACTTGCAGGCTTCGGAAAGAAGGCAGAAGCATCATTTGGCCATGACAATAACATATGCCTGCTGAATCTCGGCAGGATAGGCGAGACAGTCGCAAAACTTTTGTGCATCAGCAGCAAGATACCTGATGACGGAAGCACGGAGGATATATTGCAGAGCTTGCTGAAGCATGAAGTGATAGACAGGGATATATACCTTAAGATAGAGGCTTTGTCGGAAGTGAAAGAGGACATGTCGAAAGATGAATATGATTCGGAGATGGCATGTATGAGGCTGTTCACTACGGCACATGAATTATGCGAATGGTTTGCGGGCCGGTACACTGAAAGCAGGTTTGATTTTCTTGCAGATCTCTTTCCGCCGTCTGAAGCTGTTCCGCCGCTTGCAGATCTTGCGGAGTTCGGACGGGAGGCAGAGAGCAACCTTTACGCCAACACCAGGTACAGCCTTATATGTCTTGGGGACATCGGGGAGGCAGCCGCAGACCTCCTCATCAGCAAAAACAATGTGCATAATGTTCACGGGAACGACCAGAAAGCGAGGATAGAGACTCTCTACTATAAGGAGATCATAGACCGTGAACTGAATGATACCCTGCATGAACTGAGGATGGCACGCAACAGGGCAGTGCACAGCCGTTACGCTTCGGAATCTGACTGCAGGAGGCTTCTTGATGACGCGCTGAATTTGTGCGAACGTATATACATGCAGACAATATCAGGCGGCGATATAGTCAGGGGAAGAATTACCCTGATAGAAGAGAATGATATTTATGTTGCGCTGGGGAAACTGCGCGGTGTTGTGCACAGGGAGGAGATACCGATTGATGAAGGCGAAAGTATATCCTCTCACTGCTCCGAAGGGGAGAAGCATATATTCAAGGTTACGGGCATAAACGGGGGCTTAGCGGAACTAAGCATAAAGCAGGTGCATAATGATCCGTGGATAATATCTGCCCGGAAGTATGCAAAATACAAGATAGGGCAGGAAGTCTGCGCGGAAGTGAAGAAACTCACGGAGACATTCGGGACGTTCGTGCAGCTCAATAACGGCCTTGAAGCGAGGATACCTGATTCGGAGCTGGGAACGGCTCCTTCGTCTTCACGGCTGAAACTTGGCCAGAAGGTTAAAGCCCGCGTGAAATGGTTCAGCCCGAGGCAGTACCCGTATATGCTTCTGACCCTCAAAGACCCGGAACCTGCCGTACAGCCTCCTGCGCCCCCGAAACCGACGAAGATACCTAATCCGTATTTTCTGGATATGTGCAAGACAGCGAATGCCGCCGAACTGTCTGAAGCCATCACGGAGAAAAAGGCCAATCCCAACGCAAAGAACAAAAACGGAATGACTGCCTTAATGCTTGCCGCTATGTATAACAGGGACACTGAAGCGGTGAGGGTGCTGCTTGATGCCGGTGCTGCGGTTGAGGCCCAAAATTACAGGGGCAATACCGCGCTGATTTTCGCGGCGATGGACAGCACGCCGGAGATTGTACGCTTGCTTTTGGACAGGGGGGCGGACATTGAGACATTGAACACCTCCAAGAAGAAGGCCGCACATTATGCAGTGAGCAACAAAAAACTGAAGGGGACAGACCTGCTAAAGATTCTGAACGGTGAGACGGAAGAACCTGCAGCAGACACAATCACTGAACCGGTAACCGAAACTGCGCCGGAACAGCAGGCCGCATTTGTCCCGGAAGAACCGCATGAACCGGAAGCCGCACAGCCGGATGAGCCGGAGCAAGTCCCTGAACCTATAGCAGAACCAGAGCCTAAGATTATAGCTTTGCCCAAGCCCAAGCCTGCACCCAAAGCCCTTATCGCACATTCTGCAGGTACGCCGGTAGCTTTGCCCAAACCCAAGCCCGAACCTAAAGCCCTTACTGCAGGTACGGTGAAAAACGTAAATGAAGAGCTGCTTGACCTGTGCGCATCAGGGAGCAGGGAAGAGATACTTGCGCTTATAGAGGACGGTGCAAACGTCAACACAGCCAGGCACGACAAGACTACGCCTCTGATGATTGCCTGCGGGAATAATAATATCGAGGCCGTGAACCTGCTCATTCATCTTGGTGCTGATGTTAATTCTGCGGACGATAAGGGCAGGACGGCATTAATGACGGCTTCACGTTACTGCGGAGCTGATGCCGTAAGTATGCTCATAGGGAACGGTGCTAAAGTCAACATGCAGGATGCTGAAGGGGTTACGGCTCTGATGTTTGCATCGCGATGGGGGACTCCTGAAAGCGTAAGGGCACTTCTAAGGGGCGGTGCAGATGTTGAGATAACTAACAGCAAGGGGCTGAAGGCTTCGGACTTTGCGCAGAAAAACGATGGCCTCAAAGACAGTGATGCGCTGATGAATATACTTTTGATGGAGCGGGAAGAAATAAGGGCAATGCAGATGACTTCACTGCGGGATTTTATGAGCATATGCAAATCCGGCAGTGCTGAGGAGATCACGGAGGCTCTTGACTATGGCATTGATATAAACAGCAGGAACAAGAACGGCATTACGGCTCTGATGTTTGCGGCGAGGTTCAACACTCCGGAAGCTGTGAATGTTCTGCTTGATGCCGGTGCTGATGCCTTGGCGGTGAGCGGGAAAGGGTTTAATGCTCTGGACTATGCACGCAAGAATGACAGGCTGAATGATACGGACGCATTGAAACGGCTTGAGTCTTTGCTGAACTGATGATGAATTTGCGTGATTCCTCCTTGATATTTCGGGGAGGATTTTTGTTTTGCTTGGAGACTCGGAAAAATTTTTGCTGAAAGGCATAACAAAAAACAAGGCTTTATGCTATAATTTTTTTGCAAGAAAAGATACACAGCAAAAGCCTAGCATTTTATGTGTGAATTATATCATATGAATTGGCGTGGCGTTAATAGTTGTGTGCAAATTTATTTTATGTTGGTAGGCAGTAGGT
>CAJOES010000065.1:0-5969 GCA_905233455.1 uncultured Synergistales bacterium
GTATTATCATTATGGATAATGCAGGGGTGCATAAAAAGAAAGAGCCTTCCGTGCGGAAGACTCTAAATATATTGGTTTGGCTGTAGGTTTTATAGCGATTTCATAATGGAATTAATATATCTTCATAGCAGCTCCATCGCCACTTCCTATCATTCCCATATCGCTTGAAAATGTAAGGAATTTAGCTTTAACTAAATCTTCACCAGCGAAACTATATGTGGCATAATAATACCCATCTTTGCTTGTAACGGTGAATTTTCCCAGATTCTTAACTTGAGGCCCTACATAGTCCCCTGAGTATATAGCGAATGTAGTAGCATTAGCCCCATCACCGCTAACTGCTTTGAATACAGTGAATGCGGTTCCAATTACTTTATATCCGTTAGCTATACTTGCTGCCTTAGCTGCCAGTGTTGCATCACTGCTCGAAAGAGTCATCATTGAAGCTAGTACAGCAATTACAGCTATGACAATAAGCAATTCCACGAGCGTGAAACCCTTGCGTGTTCTTTTCATTATTATTTTCCTCCTTAAAATACTGTTCATTAGTATGCTAAAATACTTCCCGTCCTACAACCTGCCAACGCGAATAAAAATTTTTACACAAGAACACTAACACCCTGCGAAACCATGTGATATAATATCAACATAAAATGGCAAGGTTTTTATGTTCTGATGTTTAAGCAAATAAATTATAGCATAAAGCCTTGTTTTTTGTTATGCCCTAATGAAAATTATTTTTTTCGGAAAATTTCTTGTCAAGAAAGGCCTTCAAATGTGAAACAGAATAATTAATATCCTCCGGAAGTGTCTCCGGCGCATTCTCCATATATCTTCTTACAGCTTCATCATCAATCTGTACCGTTTTCTTTTTCCTCTCCGTACTCTTGGTTTTATGCCTGTGCTGATCCGGCATTCCCGCAATCATCTTCAGCGCAAAGTCTTTTCCTATATTATACTCCCAGCGCGAAGCCAAAGCCCGCTCAATATTCCCCTTCATTTTACGGAGCATGTTGACCGCCCGGTTGTCCCGCACGGATATGCACAGCTCATCAACGCCCAGACAGCACGGACATGAACACCTGGCCAGCGGTATTCCGACGATCCCCGCCCATGAACGTTTAAGCCCTTCAAGAATCTCTACGCGTCTTGCGGCCTCCGGAAACATTTTCGCTATGTCTATGTTCATTGCGTCAATTCCCCTTCATGCGTTCATTGCGGGCAAGTATCACCGATATTAGCTGTACGTCAACAGGAGTGATCCCCGAAATCCTCAATGCCTGCCCAAGCGACTCCGGACGGTAATGCTTCAGCTTCTGGAGGCTCTCGGCCCTTAGTCCCTTCACGCTGTCATAATCGAACCCTTCAGGTATCTTTGCCCCGTCAAAGCCCTTCATGCGTTCTGCAACCCTGTTTTCACGCTCAAGATAGCCCGTGTAGCGTAATTCCGTCTCAACGTGCGCAATCTCATCCGGCGTTAATGCTTCAGGCGACGGCGATAACTTCTGCACCAGCTCATAGCTTACCCCTCTATGCTTCAGGAACTCCGCAGGTGTCATCGTGCCGGGCAGGACTTCAGCACCGTACTCCAAGCATAATGCTTCGGTTTCTGGTGATGGGCTGATTTTTGCGGCTTTTAGTCTTGCTGTCTCCCTGTCTTCGCGGGCAAATCCGGCCTCAAGTGCTCCCCAGTGCGAATCGTCCAGAAGCCCCACGCGTCTGCCGTGATGCGCTAACCTGTGTGCGGCATTGTCCCAGCGCAACAACAGCCTGTGCTCACAGCGTCCCGTCAGCATTCTGTAGGGTTCGTTCGTGCTCTTGGTGGTGAGGTCATCGACGAGCACACCTAAATATCCCTCGTCCCGGCCAAGTATCAGCGGCTCCCGTTCCTGAACATACATTGCGGCATTGATGCCGGCTAAGAGTCCCTGTGCGGCGGCTTCCTCATAGCCTGAAGTACCGTTGACCTGCCCAGCGCAGAAGAATCCGTGAATGTTCTTGTTCTCTAACGTGTGCTTGAGCTGGTCGGGAATGAAGTACGTGTATTCGATTCCGTAGCCGGGCTTGATGATTTTTGCATTCTCACAGCCGGGCAGTGAGTGAATCATTTCCACCTGAACATCATACGGAAGGCTTGTAGAAAAATTCTGCACGTAAACTTCGTTAGTATTGGTTGAAACAGGCTCAAACACAATCGGGTGCGTTATGTGGTCAGGGAAGCGTAAAAATTTATCCTCAATAGACGGACAATAGCGAGGGCCGTTTGCCTTAACGTCTCCTGTAACCAGCGGTGAACGCTTTATGTTTCGTGAAAGTATTTCGTATGTCTCCTCTGTTGTCCGTGAAAACCAGCAGGCATAACCCGTGTCGGTATAGGTTTTACGTTCGCCCCAAAGGTCAAAGCATAATCCTTCCTTCTCCGATAACTGCGGAGTCATGCCGGAGAAATCTATAGTGTTTATGTTCAGGCGCGGAGTTGTGTCCGTTCTCATTGTGCCGGACTTTATGCCGAGTGCCTCGAGTGATTTCGCGAGCCTCTCGGAATTGTTCTGCCCCATAGGCCCGGAACTGAAGGACTTATCCCCGACAAAGACTCTTCCCGACAAGTAGACACCGCCGCACAGAACTACAGCCCTTGCGTCATAGTGTGCACCGTGCCTAGTGAGCACTCCAGAGACTTGGCCGTGTTCCGTCAGAAGCTCTATCACCTCATCCTGATTCACGTCAAGATTAGCCTGTGCAGTCAAAAGCCTGCGGTAATATGTGCTGTAGCTGAATGGATCACACTGTGCACGCAAAGCCCGTACTGCCGCGCCTTTAGACGTATTCAGCCACCGGATCATCAGTGTAGACGCGTCCGCCGCACGAGCCTGTTTGCCGCCCAATGCACTGACCTCACGCACTAAGTGGCCTTTTGCCGGGCCTCCTATTGACGGGTTGCAGGGCATTAACGCCGTGTTGTCCACGTTCAGGTTCAGCATGAGAGTCCTGCAGCCGATGCGGGAAGATGCAAGAGCCGCCTCACAGCCAGCATGACCTCCGCCGATTACGATAACATCATATGAATCATGAAACACTAAAATTTTTCCTCCTCAGAGAACTAATGTTACTTTCCTGCGCTCATCAAAATCTATTCCGCCGAATTTCTTTCTTGACGCAAAAGGCTTTTCCGGTGCAGTGATGAATACCTGCCATTTAGTTTTTACCAGTTCCTGATATACAAACTCCCTGCCCTCTGAATCTAATTCTGCCGTCAGGTCATCGAATAATAACACAGGATTGCGTTTCAGTTTCAACGCTGTCATTTTCCCAGCAGTTATGATTATGTATAGTATCAGCCGCCGTTTCTGTCCCCTGCTGAGTGCCTCGCTTGCAGGTCTCCCGTCAGAATCTACAGTGATCGCAACGTCATCATAATTCGGCCCGTCAAGCGGCCTGAATGCCCGGAGTTCCCGCCCGTAATTGCGCCTCAGTGACTCCCGCAGGTACTCTTCGCCGGACACCTTCAGCACCGGCATGAACGACATAGAGAATCTTCCCGGAGGTATAAGCCCAATAAGCTGCGATAATGTTTCCCTTCTTGCGTCCATGATATAGCCGCCTAACTGGCAGAAAGGAATCAGAGTCCTGTCGGGGGATTTGCCCTGACGCAATAACGTTATCCTGTTGCGCAGAATGTACCGGAATTCAGATAGCCTTTTTGCGTACGGCGGGTAGAACAGGGAGCATAAACGGTCAATGAAGAGTCTTCGTGATGATGGCGAACCGTCTATAAGATTTATGCTGCTTGTGAGGAATAATATTGACGGCAGGGACAAACGCAGATCTGTTGAGGTTATTGCTTTGCCGTCGAGCCTCAATGATATTCGGGAGGATACGTCGGCACTGACGGTGAATTTTTCCCGCCCTTCTCCCGACACTTCTGCACCGGCAAAAGCACGGGGCAATTCGCTTCCCCAAGTGATTACGTTTGAAGTTTTTCCGAAAGCTCCCCAGCCCGACAGTATGCTCAAACTCTCAAGCAGATTGGTTTTGCCTGACCCGTTGCGGCCAAGAACCAAATTAATACCCGGATCCCATTCAACTTTAAGATCCGGGCGCAAATTTCTGAAATTTCTTACGACAGAATATATGAACTTCAAGATATGTTAGAACGGTGCATCTTCCTGATTGTAGCTGTCCTGTCCTTCTTCAGGTATCTGTTCCTCCTGTTCCTGCCTTACAGGCGCAAAGCTCTCTGAATCATCATCGGGCATGGTGTCCTGCGGTGAGAGTCTTGCGGGCATGAGCATATACAGGAAATCATCACTTTCACTGCGCTTCATGCGTGTCTGTCCTTCCTCGTCGCTGAACTCGATAACAATATCGCCTGCACCCAAAGCCCTTAAACCGTCCTGGAAGTATGAGACGTTGAAGCCTATCTGCATATATGAGCCTTCAATCGTGCATTCAAGTATCTCGCTTGCCGTACCGAGTTCGGGAGCACGGGCAGTAATCTTGAGATCCTCGCCGGGGGCAAGGTGTATCGCCATGATGTGTGCGGGCGTAGTCCTTGCGATTATGTCTATGCGCTCAAGTGCTGAGGAGAGATCATCACGGGTTATGCGCAGTGTAGTGCGGCAGTCATTGTTGAGTATGCGTTCGTAATTCGGGAAGGATGACTCTATACGCCTGATGGAAAATTCCGCGTCGTCCAGTGCAAACCATACAGTAGAGCCGTCTGCAAGAATCTTCACGGTAGATTCACTGCCCGCCATAGTCTTGGCCAAGTCCTTTAGTGCAGGTGATGGCAGCAGCAGGTCTTCATTCTTGTAGACACTGCACAGGAGCTTAGAGAGCGATAACCTTTTGCCGTCCGTAGATACTGCCTTTATGCCTCCGTCTGCCGTGCGCAGCAAGCATGTACCGAGATACTTAGGAAAGTCCTGAGGCTGTGAGCTGGCAGAACTGCCTTCAGTAACCAGCCGGGACAGATCCGCCGCCATGAGTTCGCATACTGCATCAGCTCCGGAACTCTCTGGAATCTTCGGGAAGTCCTCAGCCCTGAGCACCGCAAAACGTGATTTCGTCCTTCCGGCGTTGAGCGAGCCTCTCTCCGGCGTAACGTCAAGCAGTACGGTCTCTGCTTTAACCTTCTTGAGCAGGCTTCCGAGAACTGCAACAGGCACAACAGCAGATCCCGGCTCAATGACATTAACGCCCTTTGCTGTGCACTTCACTGAAGTCTTGAGGTCTGTAGCTTCAAGTGTCGTTATGTTGTCCTCTCCTGCCGTGATCAGTATGCTGCTGATTGAATCCATTGGTGTTTTGGTGCTGGCGGATTTTTCTGCTGTCTGCCATGCTTTTAGGAAATCCTGACGCTGTATTTCAAGTTTCATTATGTATAAATTATTCCTCTCATTATGTTTTCATAAATAACCTGCAAATTATACTATTTTATTTCACAAACTCTTGCGCCTGTTCTCTTAATGCAGAGATGAATCCCTTTGCGTTATCCTTTGTTACTTTTACGCCGAAGCCCTGTGCATAAAGTTCCGGGTAAATTTCACCGCTGCAAATAACGTTTAATATTAGATCCCCGACTTCTGCTTTGTAGTGGCTGGTGTCAAGGTAATTTTTATTGTTCATCGTTATGTTATTGAAGCTGCTGAAATTATAGAACTCTGAAAATTCAGCAATACCCTCAAGAAAGTCAAGATAATGAACGTCAAGAGCATTCATGTATGTGGTTTTATACATGGGATTTGTGAAGAACACGAGTTCTATTCTGTTCTCATGACAGAAATCAACAATTTCACGCACCTCACGTAGCGCACGTTTTGCACTTTTCTCATATATACCTGAATCCTTAACGGGAACATATTTATCATTATCCCAATCAAATACGGATTCCATTCCGTAATCATATTGCCAGCCGTAACTGTAAAATACTTTAAGGCTGTCAGCGTCTGAAGCTTTAGGTTTTATCC
>CAJOES010000065.1:6012-17241 GCA_905233455.1 uncultured Synergistales bacterium
CGCATTGCCTGAGTGATATGCGAAGAAGGATCAACTGTTATAGCGATACTGTCAAGCCCTATAAATACTTTTGACGGACGTATATTATTTGTCGCAAAAGTTTTAAGGTTAGCAAGATGTTCGGCAGGAAGACCTACAGAATATGTCATGTTGTAGATTTTTCCCGGTATCTTGTTCGTATGTATTGCTCCTACACGTGATGAACCGAACAAGTACCCGCTAAATTTATCAGGGTTATCTAGTATGTAAGTCATTTTGATATAGTGCCTGTTGGGTTCTGTACCTGTTGCTCTTATGTTATACACGTGAAAGACATTAAACGGATCTACAATTATGGGAAAAACAATTTTCAACAGCAGAACATAAAGACTCAAAATAGAAACTTTAAGCAAAAATTTTTTCATGTCTATACTCTCTAAGGTAAACTAAAATTGAAAATATATAAATTCCGTATTCACCGATACCCTGAAAAGAAGAAGTGCATGAAGCAATATGAAATATAATGAGTATCTTAAGATGCGGTTTTTGCAGGAAGTTACTGAAGCGATTACATCATGTTTTAGGCAGACATAATCCCATATAAACAGGACAAGCGGCCTTGCAAGTTTTTTCATCAGAGAAGCAATCCCCCAAATATCCATATCATGAATGCCGTTCTTTAAGTACGTTACAGGCTCTGAAATTCCGGTAAAGATGTGCGCAAAGATATATCCTGCCTCGCCTATGTTCTGCGCTCTGAAGAACACCCATGCCGCACAAGTGAACGCAAATACCGCCATAACCCGCCATGCACTGCACTTCCTGCCCGTCCCAAACACGTCTTCAAGTATCTGCGCAAGCCCGTGAACTGCCCCCCATGCAACGAACGTCCAGTTTGCACCGTGCCACAGTCCCGACACTATGAACGTAATCATCAGGTTCATATAGTGCCGGAACTTCCCGACTCTGCTTCCGCCTAACGGGATATACACGTAATCGCGAAACCATGTAGACAGCGATATATGCCACCTGCTCCAGAACTCCCGGATACTTGAGGAGAAATACGGACTGCGGAAATTCTCCATCAGCTCGATGCCGAATAACTTTGCACTGCCGCGCGCAATATCAGAATAGCCGGAGAAATCGCAATATATTTGTATGCTGAAGAAGAACACTGCAAGCACCAGCGAAAAGCCTTTGTACTGATACACATCTGCAAACACTTTATCGGCGTATACGGCGAGAACATCAGCAACGCATAACTTCTTGAACAGCCCCCATGCAATCAGCTTCAGTCCGTAAGTCCCCTGCTCATAGCTGAACTCATGATGAGCCTTAATCTGCGGCAGAAGGTTATTCGTGCGTTCTATCGGCCCGGCCACCAACTGCGGAAAGAACGATATGAACGCCGCATATATCCCTAAATGCCTTTCTGCTTTAGTCGTTCCCCTGTATACATCAATCACATAGCTCAATGTCTGAAAGGTGTAAAACGATATTCCTACAGGGAGCATCAGCTTTAACGTCATGGGGTGCAGGTGTACAGCAAACATATTCAGGAAGTCAGAAACGGACTGTGATATGAAGTTGAAATACTTGAAGATGAAGAGGACTCCCAGACACATAATAACTGCCGTAATCATTATCATCTTTCCGTACTGCCTGAAACGCTCAATCAGGATTGCGGCCCAATATGAAATTATTGTTGTGAACAGGATTAACACAACGTATTTGACATTCCAGCTCATATAGAAATAGTAACTTGCAATGAGTATCAGAAACCATCTGAAGCGGTGAGGCAATGACCAGTAGAGCGCGAAGACTATCGGAAGGAATACTGCGAACTGCCAAGAGTTAAAGAGCATTCTTTATACCTCCCGGCACAAGAGGAGTATAATAAAAGTTTCGGAAAATTATTTGTGAAGGAAGAATACAGCTATAGCCGTGATGCGTGATGCGTGATGCGTGATGCGTGATGCGTGATGCGTGATGCGTGATTATACACAGCAATCATTGTAACGTCAAGCTCCTTAAATCAAATTTTTGAGGATTATAGCATATTCCTTTCAGCTAATTTTACCGCACGTTCATAGTTTTCTGCACTCACTAAGATATAATCTGTGTTGTATGTGGATACGGCAAATAAACTTATCCCTTCATCTGCAAGTGCACCGGCAATCTTCGCAAGAATACCGACAAGCGAAAAATCTAACGTTCCCTTAACTCTGAATGCCCGCCATCCGTCCGACCGCTCTAACGTATTTTCCGGAACATTCTCTGACGGGCATACCAGCGAAATCTCCTCATCTGTTATTGCCGTGAATGTGTATCTGCCCTGCGGAATGTCTGATACGCTCCCAACCTTGCAGACCGTAAAAGCTCCTTCTATCCTCTCAATGTCCATAACGCTTTATTGCCTCCTTGAAATCCTCCGGTATAACCTGCCTGAAGCTCACAGCCTCCCCCGTAGCAGGATGATCAAACGCAAGCCGCCATGAATGCAGATAGACTCTGCCGTCAAACACGTCGCCAAATCTCTCTGCACCGTACATAGTATCACCTACAAGCGGACAGCCTAACGCCGACATATGAGCGCGTATCTGGTGCATTCTCCCGGTGAACAGCTCGCACATAACGAGGGAATAATTATTGCTGCTCCATAGCACTTTGTACCCGGTCAATGACGGTTTGCCGCCTTCAATCACAACCATACGCATAAAGTTATCCGGGTCTCTGTCCAGCGGCCCGGACAAAATACCCTCGCGCTTTTTCGGGCAGCCATGAACGAGAGCTAAATATTTCTTGCTGACTTTGCGGTCTGCAAACATCTTCTGCATGAGATCATACATTTTCTGCGTCCGTGCTACAGTCATCAGCCCGGAAGTTACGGAGTCCAGACGGTGAACTATACCGGGCCGCATGAAGTTATCGATTAGGCGCAGTTCAGGGTAACGGTATACAAGGCCGTTGATGAGCGTTCCGTGCCAGTTGCCGGGAGCTGGATGAACGACTAACCGTGCTGGCTTGTTGATGACGAGCAGGTATTCATCTTCATACACAACATCAAAATTTACGTTTCTGTCTCCCTGTAATCTTTGAAGGTTCAATGACTGTGGAATCTCAATGAAAAACTTTTGCCCCTCATGAACAGGCATAGAACTTTTCAGCTTCCGTATTCCTTCTGCCTGTATGTCCTTATCCTTTATGTATTTCTGTGCCCTTGTCCGGCTTATTTCAAGGCACTCAACAAGAAAGACATCAAGGCGTTCATAGTCATGTGAAGCAGTAATCTCAATCATGACGCACTAACCTCAAGGCATCAGCGAAATCATCACGTTTCAGCGAAAAATTCATGGTATCACGCTTCAGGGCTTCCATTGCGGCACGGCGGCAGATGAACGCAATATCCCCTCCCGTCAAATTATTCGTGAGTTCTGCAAGCTCCTGCAATGATACATCATCATAAAGAGGCTTTCTGCGCAAAAGTATCCTGAATATCTCTTCACGTTCTTTAGCGTCCGGCAAAGGAAGTTCTATGCGCAGATCAAACAGTCCCGGCATCAGCAGTGATTTGTCGAGCAGGTCTATTCTGTTGGTGGCGGCAAGGACTGTTACGCCGTTAAGCTCCTCGATTCCGCTCATCTCCGCCATGAACTGAGCCGTTAGCCTTCCTTCCGTCGAGGCAAATGCTGAACTTCCTCCTGTGCTCCTCTCCGGGAACAATGCCTCTATCCCGTCAAAATATATGATTGACGGTGCGGCCTGTTTCGCTACCCTGAATATGTCCTTGAGTGCACGCTCGCTTTCACCGAGATAGCGCGACAAGACATTTGCACTCTGCACGCTGATGAAGTTTACACCGCTTTCATGAGCAAGTGCCTTAGCCAGTAAAGTTTTTCCCGTCCCTGAAGAGCCGTAAAGCAGGATCCCTCTGACCGGCTGAATATCATAGCGTTCAAATATCTCCGAATGCTTCAGTGGCCAAGTTACAGCGTTCATCAGTTCTGATTTTATGTCTTCAAGCCCGCCAATATCCTTCCATGACACGTCAGGGATCTCAACGAAAACCTCTCGTGTAGCTGACGGTTCAGTCTCAAGCAGTGCATTCATGAAATGCTTCATGCCGACTTCAAGACTCGCAACCTTCTCATAGGGTATATCTCCCTCCTGAAAGTTCACGTACGGCAGGACATCACGAACACATGACATAGCTGCTTCCTTTGCGAGTGCTTCAAGGTCTGCACCTACGAACCCGTGCGACATATCTGCAACGCGCTTCAAGTCAACATCCTGCGCAAGAGGCATTCCCCGCGTATGTATGCGCAATATCTCAAGTCGTCCTTTTCTGTCAGGAATGGGGATGGATATTTCACGGTCAAAGCGTCCGGGTCTGCGTAATGCCGGGTCTAATGCGTTGGGAATGTTGGTTGCGCCGATCACGATGAGCTGCCCGCGTGATTTCAGGCCGTCCATGAGTGCCAGAAGCTGTGCAACTACGCGGCGTTCAACCTGTTTTTCCCCGCCCATGTCCTCACGTTTAGGGGCTATTGCGTCAATCTCGTCGATGAATATTATTGACGGTGCTCTGTCTTGTGCCTCCTCAAAGATATTGCGGAGTCTCTCTTCGCTCTCACCGTAGAATTTCCCGATGATCTCCGGTCCTGATATGTGCGTGAACCATGCGTCTGTTTCGTTGGCGACTGCACGGGCTATTACTGTCTTTCCTGTGCCGGGAGGGCCGTACAGCAGAACTCCGCGCGGGGGCTGTATTCCGAGACGTTCAAATATCTGCGGGAAACGCAGCGGAAGTTCTATCATCTCACGGACTTTACGGATCTGGCTGCTCAATCCTCC
Organism: uncultured Synergistales bacterium; assembly: GCA_905233455.1. Classification (GTDB taxonomy): domain Bacteria; phylum Synergistota; class Synergistia; order Synergistales; family Aminobacteriaceae; genus JAFUXM01. The sequence goes on from CAJOES010000065.1 coordinate 10,846, forward strand.
TATGTCTTCATACGTAACTTTATGGGGGTGCTTAGCCTCTAACGGCTTGAGTATATTAAGATATGTAGACTTATTGATTATCACTGTGCCTTCAGGTGTTGTTGCTGTAACGAAGAAATCACACACTCGCGTCCCGAACAGATTCAGCCTGACTCTGTCGCCTGCCCTTAATGCCTGGCCTTCAAGCAGTGAGAGTATATAGCTTTCGTCCTTCTCTTTGCCGGTGAGCTTAACGTCCCCCAAAGGCTGAAGCGTGGCACTTCCAGCAAAATGATGTATGCTGCGTGCAATGCTTACGGTGTCATCCAGTGATGCTCCTGCGTTTTCGCGTATCAAGCCGTCTATCTGGATTATTCCCCGTCCTGCCTCACGGTCTCCTGTGCGTATCCGTGCGGGTGTAGTTTTTGTGCCGGTAATCTCTATGAGGTCTCCTTCCGTAAGGTTCATCATGATCATATCGTCCGGGTGAAGCCGGGCAAACCCCTTCAGTGCGTCTCCTGAATATGCCTCCTGAACTTTGAACGTGTCTTGCATTATATAATTATCCCTTCGGTGAAGTTGTGCTATTCTGCTATGCTATAATAAAAGCGTCCGGGGAAGCGGCGGACAAAATAAAAATCTGGTTGTCAGTTAAGGCTGTCATCCTCAACCGACAAAGTTAGAATCCAGATTTGTGGTTTATGGATAACTAATCATTTCTTGAGCGTTTTAACTCCGCTAATGCCCTTATCACTTCAGCGAGGTATTTTAATACAGGTGCTAAGGCTTTAAGGATTTCGACAAGAGTCTTCAAGGCTCTCACCCCTTTCGGCCGGGGCAGGTTTATATCCTTCAGCGACAACCCCCCGGCTTTTACGTTGTCGGGGGCTTCCCTAGTAACACGTTATACTGTGCCGTGAACTGCCTATATTGTATCACAAGGAAATTTTATCCCTGCCTCACGCCTTGCCGTCTCAAGCGCTTTCACCGTCCATAGTACAGCATCAAGCATAGAATCAGCAGTAGCATAATCATCACTGAGCATCAGCCGTGTAATCTCCTCAACCTCATAACGCCACCTGTCAGAGTCATTCTGCTCATTGAACGTTTCATCACTTGTGCGCGTTACAGTTCTAATACTCTTCAGCATGTTAGAGCCGTCCGCATAAATATATCCCTGTTCGCCCTCAGCCATGAAGAAATTTACGCCCCAAGTATCTTTTGCTCCGGCATTCTCCGAGACAAAATCACGATAGCGCATAATGAATATCCCGGAAGTGTCTGCAAGTCCGGGATATATATTCGGGTAATATTTGACGCTTTCGGGTTCTCCGAATAATGCGACATTCAGCAATACGTTGTAGAAGTTTATATCCATCAAAGCTCCTCCGGCATATTCTGGATTGAAGATGTTTGGCTTCTCACCTTTCAGCACGGCATCATAGCGGCTGGAATACTGGCTGTAGTTCGACATGACCAGACGGACACGCCCTATTCTCTGAAGCTCCCGTTTGAGTATCCGGAAGTTAGGCAGAAACATTGTCGGTGCGGCCTGAAACAGAAACAGCCCTTTAGCCCCCGCAATGTCCCTGAGTTCCTGAGCCTGCGCAAATGTCGGCACTAAAGGCTTCTCGCATATTACGTTCTTTCCGGCAAGCAGTGCATTCTTGGCCTGTCCGTAGTGCAGAAGATTCGGTGTCGCTATGTATACCGTATTGATGCCTTCATCTGACAGCATAGCATCCATGTCGGTGTAGGTTCTCTCTGCGCCGTACTCACCAGCAAGAGCTTGAGCCTTCTCCTGCGTGCGGGAATATACAGCCTCTAACGTTATGCCGTCAGTACGCTTCACGTTGTCCAGCACCGAATGAACTATCACGCCTGAACCTATTACAGCAAGTTTTATGTGTTTCATAATATATCAGCCTCCATTTTTATATAATAAAATAATAAACAGAAATTCCGAAAATATTTTATTTTGCTGGGAATGTTGATTATGATTAAATCTCTCTGCATTGACGGGCTTTTCGGCAGGTTTCGCTATGAATTTGCACTGAAGGACGGCGGCGTTACTATATTAACCGGGCCGAACGGCTAAGGTAAATCCACAATCCTGAAGATAATAGAAGCAGTTTCAAAATGGAACATCTTTTATTTGTACAGGCTTCATTTCAGGAAAATTGATGTGTATTTTGACGGCGGCAGACACGTATCCATATGGAAGAATGAAGGGGAGTGCTTTTTTGACGGTGTGCCAGTTTCACCTTTCAGGGATATTGACAGCTTCAGGTGAAGCATGAGTTTATCGTGGCTTCACAGGGTAAGTGCTGACAAATGGGTTGACATGCGCACACGTAAAACTATGTCCGGCGAGGATATTCTGCTTTATGTTATGTCTCATGAGGATGATGAGGAAAATAATTTTCTGCTGGAACAAAATGCAGGAATAAAATCCCTGAAGGGAAAAATCTCAATGATGAAGGGCTACTGCGGCAGGGTTCGCCTGATTTCGGAACAGCGTCTTATACGCAAGTCAGACAAACTGGGCAGGGACGATGAAATAATAGAAGTCATAAACGAGCTCCCGGAACGTCTGCAGCGGGAAATCAGTAAGGTATCAGAACAGTATTCTGCCATAGCGAACAGTTTAGACCGTACATATCCGCAAAGGCTTTTTTCTGCTCCTGATATTTCAATGGATGAGGAAGAGTACCAGCAGCTTTTAGAAGACGCAACAAGCAAATTCAAGAACCTTGAACGTTATTATCTGGTAGATACTCCGCTTATAGGAGGAGAACAGCCATATAAAGAGAAATATGCAAATGCACTGAAAATATATTTTGAGGATTTCTCGAAAAAGTATGAGACATTTGAAAAACTTATAAAGAAGCTGGATTTGTTCATCAGGATAATCAACAGCAGGCTGTCGTTCAAGAAAATAAGGATTTCAAAAGAGAGGCGGCTTGAAGTTATTGATATTGACGCAGAAGACAAACAGCTTGAACTTACGCAGTTATCTTCCGGCGAAAAGCAGGAGATTGTTTTATTTTACGAGCTTATATTCGCAACACAGCCCGGCACTCTGCTTCTTCTGGATGAACCGGAAATTTCTCTTCATATTTCGTGGCAAAACAAATTTATGGATGATTTGCTTTACTCAAACCCGCGTATATTCCATTATGATTATTCCTGCATGGAAATGACGGCAGTTGCTGATGACAAAGTTTTTAGGAACTTCGCTATTGAATGCTATCATGGCAGTATGAATCCTTTTGAACTCAGGCTGTTTGTGCTAAAAGAGTTATCATGGCTTTCTTGTATGAAAAAGCTGAATTTTGAGAGGGATTGCGATATTAAGTTCGAAAAGCTGCCTTTTGATAATTTTGTGCTTCAGACTTCTGTCCCGCTGAATGAGGCTGTACTTTCTGAACTCAAAAGCCGCAATCCCGGAAAAATTCCTAACGGTATGGTAAATGATGCTATGGATTTATGCGGTAATATCAGCTCGCTTTCCGAATACCTAGCAATAACACAAGGGCACGACTTCATCAGCTTATTTCATGCTGTGTGCTCAAAAGTTCATACACAGCGGAAACAATACAGCATTCAGACAATAGCATTATCTCTAAGGTGTTCATACAATGAAGCTGCTTTCCGGACTACAGATTTAGATTCAGCGATGCAGAGATATTCATCTTCAGCATGTATATATTTTCTGAACTGCTAATAATTATTGCCCTCCGCACACAACGGAGGGATTTATTGTGTTCAGCAAAAGCATTCAAGCCTTGAAGCAAGAATGTCCGATAATTCCTCAACTAAATTTTTCTTTGGAGCTTCAACGAGAATCCGCAGCAACGGTTCTGTACCTGAAGTCCTGATGAATATTCTTCCGTCCGTAACTTTTGCCTGATATTCTCTCACGATAGCATTAACTGCCGACATATCTACTTCATCGCGAGGCCTCTTCAGCGTAAGATTCGTGAGTCTCTGAGGATACCGCCCGAAACGCTCAACCAATCCTGAAGGATCCTCGCCTAAATCTTGAATCGCATTCAGAAACAGCATAGCCGTGCATAATCCGTCGCCTGTGTCCGTAAACGCGCTGGCTATGATGTGTCCGGACTGCTCACCGCCAAGTCCTGCACCTGATTCCCGCATGGTTTCAAGCACATATCTATCACCAACAGGACAACGCAAAGCCTTTATGCCTTCATGGGCTAAATGAGTCTCAAGTGCCATGTTGCTCATAACCGTAACTGCAACCTTATCACTGCCGGGATAATTATTTTTCGCGAGCCATCTTCCCAGCACCCACAAAATAATATCGCCGTCTATGATCCTGCCGTACTTGTCGGAAATCAGCACCCTGTCAGCGTCCCCATCGAACGCAAAGCCCAAAGCAAGCCCGTTAGCCTTCACATATTCCGTAAGGTTCTCCATGTGCATGACTCCGCAATCCCTGTTGATGTTCATCCCGTCATAGTCCCGCGCAATTACGGACGTTCTCACGTTACGGAAGCCGGAATGCTCTATCAGCACTGGAACAGTTACGCTTGATGCACCGTTCGCACAGTCGAAGGCTACGCCGTCAATCACAGCATCATCATTCAGCAGGGAGGCGATATGTTCTGCGTACAGTCCGACAAGCTCCGGGCAGTCATGAACCGTTCCGACAGATTGAGTGTGCCCGGCCTCATGGTCTAACAGGTCTTCTATTGCGAGTTCCTCATCATCCGAGAGCTTGCACCCGTCAGAACCGAGAAACTTTATGCCGTTGTACTCTGCTGGATTGTGGGACGCGCTGATCACAGCTCCCCCGTCGGCTTTGAGGTGTTTGACCGCAAAACTGATTCCCGGTGTCGGGATTACCCCGGCAAGATATATATCTGCACCTTCTGAACTCATGCCGGAATACAGCGCACCTTCAAGCATTCTGCAGCTTAAACGCGTATCACGCCCGATTACGATTTTTGCCCTTTCCTGCCTGTCATTGAACCTGATGAACGCCCGGCCAAGCCTTAAAGCAGTTTCAGGAGTCATGTTTCCTGTGTTGGTGAGGTCTCTTACCCCGTCAGTGCCGAACAGTTTTCTTTCATGATTCTGATTCTTTTTCCCTTTGTATAAGCTGTCTAATATATCGCTTATATCTTCAAGATCATCTTCTGTTAAGTAATACAGGTCAGAATCATACAGAGCGTTCATTGCATCTTTGACTGCCTCAGAATGCCCGCGCTCCCTGCCTATTGCGATACCTTCTTCACGTCCCTTAGCAAAGCCTTCCGCAAAAATTTTATCTTTGTCTAACATGTAGACTGCCTCCTATAATTTCTTCAGGTCGTCGAGAGATAATTTTGTCAGTGCGCAAATCTGCATACTGTCAAAACCTGCCTTGAGCATACTTTTCGCAATATCAAAGCTGGCTTTAAGTATTCCGCGTTCTTCTCCTATTGCGATACCTTCCTCGCGCCCCTCCTCGAAACTCTCCGCCTTAGCTTCATTCCACTCAAATTCCGTAAGCAAATATTCCTGCCTCCAATACTTATTTTGTTTCGCATAACTTAATCTGCGTTCAAGTCTCTTCACGAAGTCATCATCAGAACTTTTCCCGTTAAGCAGGTCAAGAAATGCCTTCAGTTCCTGCGAAATATCCTTATCCCTGCCTTTAGTGTTCAGGAAAATCGTAGAAGCTCCGTCGTCAAGAAACAAATCACGTTCCTCAACACATATATTCCTGAAAGTATATATATGCCTTCCGCGCTTGAAGGGGTCAAACGCACAGATAAATATTAATATAGTTTCAGGCATGTTTTTATAGAGCTTCGGTGTGTTCTTGTCCATAGCGTCAAGGTCTGCCTCAGAATGATATACCCTAGTCCTGCGGGGCAGATTCTTATTGTTTGCTACCTGCATCTCTACAATGATGATTCTTCCCTTGTCGTCATGAAGATATACATCAAACCTTACGCCCTTAGTGTCCAGGGTCTCATGCGCTGACTTCTGATGTTCATGACGGGTTATGCGCTCTATGTCCAGTTCAGGCAGAATCAGCCTCACAAGTTCAAGGCATAAATCCAAGTCCTGAAAGACTTTGCCGAACATAAAATCATTTGCCAATGTGAGATTTTCCCAGCGTTTATTTTCGGGCAAAACCAGACTGCTGTATTTCTCAATGTTCAATACATCACTCCCTATTATCTGCTTCAGAATATATTATCATTCAGAGAGGATTATTTGTTTCCTGCGTTAAAGGATATGTATTATGCCGCTACTTATTTCATGCTATAATCTGAAAAAGTTTTATAAGAAAGGTGTGCTGTTAATCAATGAAAAGAACATTTTTAACTCTAGTTGCGGTATGCTGTACGCTGTTTGCGGCAATGCCCGTTATGGCTGCTGTTACCCCCCCCCCCCCCC
>CAJOES010000065.1:17276-22138 GCA_905233455.1 uncultured Synergistales bacterium
ATTCCTCAATACAACGGAACAGGAATTTTTGCAGTACCGCAAAGGTGCTTTTTACGTCAACAATTACTTAGCTGATGAAGGCTTCCTGAAAATATCAAGTGAATTCTACAACGGAAACAGCTTCGTCATGCGCCACTTCTTTTATGATAACCTGAATGCCTTAGTGATGGCACTGAAATCAGGCATCTTAAACAGAATAACCATTTCCCAGACTACTGCACAATACATAGCCGCTCATGATGAAGATATTGGCTTACTCCATGAATACGATTTAGACAAAGAAAGAACCCCTTTCATAGAACAGCTGCTTCATTATCAGGGTTTCGGATATTCTTTCCTGCTGAGGGATGACAGCCGGAATCTTTGCAGTGAGTTTAATGCAGCCATTGCCGATATAAAAGCGGACGGGACATTAAACCGTTTAATCAAGGAACAAATCAAGGATGCTGTAAACAACAAAGAGATTCAGCCGATTGAAACAGCAAAAATTGATAATGCTGAGACTATTCGGGTGGCTGTAACAGGCTCGCTGCCTCCTATGGACTACACAGCTCCGGACGGGACACCTGCAGGATTCAATACAGCCGTTTTGTCCGAAATTGGCCGCCGTATCGGGAAAAATATAGAAATTATCATCGTGGATAGCGTAGGACGTGCCGCAGCCCTCTCAAGCGGTAAAGCAGATGTTGTTTTCTGGGCTTCGTCTCCGGTTATTGCCTATGAGGAACATAGCAATGTGGAAGCCGGAATGACAGAAGAACAGTCCGCAGTCATAGATGAACTGGATAAGGGTTTCCGTGCAGAAGGATACGCTAAGGCTGATATTCCAGAAGGAACAATCATAACATCTCCTTATTACACTGATTATTTAGTAAGCCTTTATCTGAAATCCACAAAGTAGAATATTTATTTGATTGTTGCTGATAACTAAAAATGAAAAGAGCCTCTGAATATCTCAGAGGTTCTTTTTATATGCCGTAAGCTAATATTTTGCCTTATTGAGCCTGCAAAGAATTTACCGTGATATTTACAGGGTCAGTCCTCGTTATCCGGTATATATCATCTGAAGCTATTTCCGTTCTCACAGGAAGAGTTACGGGAGTCATGAAGATATTTGACATGTCGGCAAATGCTTTCAGCCCAACTTTCCCCGCATCAAACGCCTCAATCAATGACGGCCTGCCCTCAACATATACCGATACAGCCGCAGGACTGCACACATACTGCCCGCCCTCCATGCCGCGAAGCTCAACAGGAACATTCGCTATCATCTTTTCCGCACGTGTCTCGCCAAGCTGGATACTCACACGGACAGAGGCTGCACTGCCCAGAGATATACCCTCAACTTCAGGCTGTCTCAAAGGAGCAACAATGACCTGATCCGAATCCAGCAGGGAAATATCTATCACTTCAGTATCTATTGCTTCAACCTTAGCGAGATCCTCTGCATTCCCCTCAATCTGTATTTCCGATGGGTCAGTTACGATTGACCGTACCTCGTAATCTGCGTCAAGTTTCCCGGTCAGACGGACATTAACGGGCACACGCTTTTTCGGCAGTCCCCGCGCAAGAGTTCCCCTGAACCTGACCTGTGCCGGCTCAATGGCTACAGTTCCATCAAACGGTTCTGACTGCGCAAACTTTACCGGCATAAGCTGTTCCCTGCCAGCCTGCAGTTCCTCAATCGTAGGCGTGATACGCACAGCACCGACCTTCGCCACGTCGTCCTCCGCACCCCTGATTCCGACTTCCTTCGGGATAATCTCTACGCCTTCAATATACTGGCCTTCAGGAATATTCTGCGGCAGAACAGTCTCTACCGTCATGAGCCTCGTAACCTGCCGGACTAGATCAAGCACAACCTGAGACGGGAAACACGATACAAGGTTTATGTTGCTGGGAAGGTCTACAAGAATGTTGGCGGTGTAACGTTTGCCGGGTGCAAGATTCCTCGCGTCAACATATGCAGTTACGGTGTTGAAGTCCAGACGCATTATAGCTTCTTCCGGCCCGCGTATCTCTATATCAGCCTCGCTCAGCCTTCCGCGCAGTATTGCCTGAGTGTCTACGTTCCTGTACTCTATCGGACATGTGAATTTGCGCGTCATGTATGCGGCCTCGTCCATTCCTGTAACGTAAATCCACATCGTTATGGCTATAGCTATCGAGATAAGCCAAAGAACCAGCGGAGACGTAAACACTTCATCAAGGTCTATATTCTTCAGCTTCATTATTTCACCAGTCCCCCTGTTTCCTGCTTGTCCTTAGCATCAGCCCATAACAGGTCTGCAACAGATTTCATCACTCCGCGCCAGCCTGTTACTATCTGTTCGCCCGCAAAGTAGTGCATTAAGAGCTTCTCTATCTGGAAATCCTTAATATTCTTTGAGAGCCTGCCCTTTACCGCAATGGATACGTCCCCGCGTTCCTCCGAAACAATGAAGACTATTGCATCAGACACTTCCGAGATCCCCAACGCTGCCCTGTGGCGTGTTCCGTACCAGCGCGAAATTTCCGGAGCATCTGCAAGCGGCAGGTAACACCCTCCGGCTATGAGGTTGTATTTGTCGAGAATAACCGCACCGTCATGCAGGGGGTTATCCTTCCAGAATATAGATATGAGAAGTTCCTGTGTTATGCTGGCATTGAGATGTATCGCCGTCTGCGTGTAGTCCCCTAATCCTACCTCCTGCTGAAACACTAAGAGTGCTCCTATCTTGTGCGCCTTCAGGTAGCTCAAAGCACCGGCTATCTGCTTTACCCTGACTTCTGCCTCATCATCCGACATTCTGCGCTTGAGTAGGTATAACTGCCCCTTGCCGAGTTCCTCCAGCATCTTCCGCAATTCCGGCTGAAACACTATAGGGATAGCGAAACTCAGTGCTAATAGTGCATTGCCCAAGAACCACGATAACAGCCTGAACCGCAGGAATGAAGCAAGTACCGACAGCATCACTATGATGAATACTCCCTTCATGAGCTGAACGGCACGAGTACCGACAAGCAGGACAAGAATACGGTAAATGATGAATGAGACTATAGCAATATCAATTACGCTTCTTACGTTAGACCACATTACACAACCAGCCTGACGACTCCGCGATAAACAAGTCCCCTCGTTCCGTCAATGGAAACAGTATCATCATCCATCAATGTAGAGAAGGCATCAGCAACACCGACAATGCACGGAAGGTTGTAATCCATTGCGAGCGCGTTGCCCTCAGAGAACAGCAGACCGCTCTCGAACAGCACAGCTCCTACCTTGTCCAGCACCGGCCTGTAATCCTCGTTGAGCTGACGGACTACAAGAATGCACCCGGGCGTAACTTTCTCTATTGCTTCTTTGGGCGTGCGGGCAATGCAGACTTTGCCGACCGCGTTTTTGTGCGATAACGGCGTTCCGGAAAGCAGTATTGTCCCGGTTGTGAGAACTTCAACGACATTCGTAGATCCCGGACGGCCTACAGGGACTCCCGCAGTGATCACGACTAACTCGCCTTCAGGCAGCAAACCCTTGCCGACGCATGTAGTGATTGCTTCACGTGCGGCAACGTTAATGTCCGACATTTCTGAGAGCCTTACGGGCTGAACTCCCCACCATAACGACAATTCGCGCCATGTCTGCTGGCTGGGCGTAACGCCTAATATCGGGCATTCAGGACGGTGCTTGCTGATCATCTTGGCCGTGAGTCCGCTTCTGGACAGTGAGATTATTGCGGGTGCTTTGACCTGACGGGCTATGAGCACTGCGGCTCCTGACACTGCATCGGGGACGGGTATGCCTTCAAGGCTTGCAGGATTCTTGTTGTCGTTGAGATGATTACCCCACAGGCCAAGCTCCTGCTCTGCACGGTCTACTATATGGCGCATTGTTGCCACGGCCTGAACGGGATAATTTCCGGAAGCAGTCTCACCGGAAAGCATCACTGCGTCAGTACCGTCAAGGACAGCATTAGCCACGTCGGAAGCCTCTGCACGTGTCGGGCGGGGATTGCGTATCATTGAGTCGAGCATCTGTGTCGCAACTATTACAACTTTTCCGCGAACCCTGCACATCTCTATGATTTTCTTCTGGACTAACGGCACATCTTCAGTAGGTATCTCTACACCTAAATCACCGCGTGCAACCATAACGCCGTCAACAACGTCAACGATCTCATCAATATTATCTACGGCCTGTTTCGTCTCAATCTTCGCGAGAATCTTCATGTTGCTTCCGTACTGCTGAACTAACCGACGAACTTCAACTATATCCTGCCGTGTCTTCACGAACGATACAGCAAGATACTCCATGCCGTGCTGAATGCCCCAAGCTATGTCCTGTTTGTCCTTGTCGCTGAGTGCAGGAAGGGATATATCTGCGCCGGGAAGATTGATGCCTTTAGTGTTGCGCAATGGCCCTCCTACTATGATCTTGCAGTGGACTTCATCGCCTTCAACCTTTTCGACTTCAAGGTTCAGTGCACCGTCATCAATATATATGCTCTGTCCTGGCACGACTTCCTGAGCTAACAGCCTGTAGTTCACGTAGATTCTTTCGGGCGTGCCGTCAAAGGGTTCATCACCGGATACGAGAATGATTTTTGCACCCTGAACGAGCGTAATCTCTCCGTCTTTCATGAGTCCTGTGCGGATTTCAGGGCCTTTTGTGTCGAGAAGTGCGGCTATGGGCTTCTTTGTTCCGCGCTCAACACGGCGGATCAGCTTGAGTTTCTTTTCGTGCCCGTCATAATCTCCGTGAGAGAAATTCAGGCGGGCTACATTCATTCCGGCTTCTGCCATTGACTTTAGGGTTTCGTAGTTATCGCTGGCCGGGCCGATTGTGCATACTATTTTCACAAACATTATGTTTTTGCCTCCTT
>CAJOES010000066.1 GCA_905233455.1 uncultured Synergistales bacterium
CCTTCAAGCAGTACCGGCATCTTCTCTTCTTTGTCGCTGAAACTGCACACCACTACGATGCTTTTTCCGTCAAGCACCCGTTCATAGGCCAGAACCTTATCGTTTCCTGTCTCCAGAAATCTTATCGTCCCGTCAGTGATGATTCTGTTCTCCTCACGAAGCCGCACCAACTTACGGTAATAGTTCAGGATCGAGTCCGGATCATTCTCTTCTGCCTCAGCATTAATGCTCCTGAAGTTCTCCGGAATCCCCAGCCACGGCGCACCAGTCGTGAACCCCGCATTTGTCCCGGAGCTCCACTGCATTGGAGTGCGTGAATTGTCCCGTGCCCTTTGGGATAATACGTTCAATGCTTCCTGTTCCGTACTGCCCCGCTTCAGCAGAATGTTGTAGTAGTTGATCGCTTCAACGTCATCATACTGCTCTATTGCGGTGTAATGCGCGTTCGTCATTCCGAGTTCCTCGCCCTGATAGATATACGGCGTACCCCTCAGCATATGCACGAACGTTCCCAGCATCTTGGCCGACTGTCTCCAGTATTTGCCCTCATCACCGAAGCGCGAGACGATTCGCGGCTGATCGTGGTTGCACCAGAATACAGCATTCCAGCCGCCGCCGTCAGCAACTTTCTCCTGCCAGTCCCTGAAGACATCGTGAAGCATCTTCATATCCGCACGTTCAGGTAATCTACCTTCAGATGATGGAAGCTGAAGCACATAGACAGTTCATGACTCTCCGGATTCGAATAGCGTATTACGTTATCGATCGTAGTTGAAGCCATTTCGCCGACGGTAATCATGTCCCCGATCCCAGTATCAGCAACAAGCTCCCTGATGAACTCGTGAACGTGCCGACCGTCCTTGCAGCATCTGTGTGCTCCTCCTTCAGGCAGTCCGTAAAAGTCCGCAGGTTTCGATATGAGGTTCAGAACGTCGAACCTGAAGCCCTTTACGCCTTTTTCCTTCCAGAAGCGTATAACGTCTTTAAGCTCCTCACGTACTTTAGGGTTATCCCAGTTCAAATCAGGCTGTTTAGGGTCAAACAGATGCAGATACCATTTGTTGAGCGACGGAACATAGTCCCATGCAGGCCCGCCGAAGCTCGCTGTCCATTCAACCGGAGGCTTGCCCTCTTCGCGTCCGTCCCTGAATATGTAGTAGTTCATATATTCCGGGTCTCCTGCAAGTGCCTTCCTGAACCATTCATGCTCGTCTGAAGTGTGATTGAACACCATATCGAACATTAAGCCTATTCCTAAAGCATCAGCCTCGCGTATCAGTGCCTCACAGTCAGCCATTGTCCCGAATATAGGGTTAACGTTCCTGTAGTCAGAAACATCATAGCCGTTATCGACCATAGGCGAGCAGAAGAATGGTGTAATCCAGATATACTTAACGCCCAGTGATTTTATGTAGGGAAGTTTTGAGCGTATTCCGTTCAGATCCCCTATACCGTCGCCGTTGGAATCGCAGAATGACTTGATATATATCTGGTATACGGCACTGCTCTTGTACTTGTCCAGCATATTTATTCCGCCCTCGCTATTGTCTGGTCTGCCGCCTTGACTTCAAGCCCTGCATTGAACGTGAAGTTTTCGTACCCTTCACCGTTCGTTATCACCATTATTGTTGTGAGGGGGTGTCCTGCCGCCTTTATCTTTTCCGGGTCAAACGTGATGAGTTCCTGCCCTGCTTTCACCCTGTCGCCTTCTGCAACGTGAATCGTGAAGCCGTCTCCCTTCATTTCTACGGTGTCAAGCCCTATATGAAGCAGAATCTCCAGCCCGTTGTCCATGATGAGCCCTATTGCGTGATTGCTGTTCTCCATAGTCTGCTCAACTACAGCATCAACAGGAGACACAAGAATATAATCCGTAGGTTCTATTGCCATGCCGTCCCCGAGAACTTTCTGCGCAAATGTCTGATCCGGAACATCTTCTATTGCGATCGTTTTTCCTGAAAGATACGCTTTGAACTCAACCGGAGCATGTGCCGCGATTGCATCAGCTTTAGCCTTCTCCGCTGCAGCCTCGTCCTCTGCTTCCTTGTCGATTCCCTTGCGCTTGCCTGCACCGACAGTCAGAACGAACGGGACAACTACAGCTATAACCATGCAGACAGCGAATGACGCTATGTGTGCGGGCTGAATGGAGAGGATTCCGGGAAGTCCTCCGACACCGATTGCACTTGCAGCTACTCCAGTCATTGTGCTGATTATTGCCGCGAGACATGAGCCGGTCATGCCGCATATGAACGGGAACACGTACTTCAAGTTTACGCCGAACATTGCCGGTTCAGTTACGCCAAGATAACAGGATATGCAGGAGGGTATGTTGAGTTCTTTTGCCTTTGCACTTTTGCGCTGAAGGTAGATCATTCCGAGCACTGCACTGCCCTGCGCTATGTTCGATAACGCAATCATAGGCCATAACATAGTCCCGCCGAAATCTGCAATGAGCTGAAGGTCTATTGCGTTGCTCATGTGGTGCAGGCCTGTGATTACGAGCGGTGCATAGAAGAAGCCGAATATTGCACCGAACACTACGCGGAATGAGCCGGATATACCCGCATATACCGCAGAAGAGATCACCGAGCCTATCTGCCAGCCGATTGGGCCGAGTACGAAATGTGCCGCCATTATCGCGAATAACAGACTGAAGAAAGGAACTAGAATCATCTGCACGATCTGGGGAATGATTTTCTTGAAGAAACGCTCAAGATATGCGAGAGTGAACGCCGCCAGCATTGCAGGGAGTACCTGAGCCTGATAGCCGATCATGTTGACCTTGACGAACCCAAAATTCCACTGGTTTATCGTACCGTTAGCCAGTGCACCTGCTACAGCATAGGCATTCGTGAGCTGTCCGGATACAAGAGTCAGGCCGAGAATTATACCAAGCATTTCAGTCCCGCCCATTTTCTTCATGATCGTCCAGCATATACCGACCGGAATACCTACATGAAACACTGCTTCGCCCAACAGCCACAGGAAATGATCCACTCCTGCCCAGAACTGACTCTGACTCACGAGGGTTGCGCCGTTGAATATCTCCATGCTGTCTATGACGTTCCTGAAGCCCAAGATGAGACCGCCGACGACTATTGCGGGGATTAAAGGTGCGAATATCTCTGCTATTGAGGTCATCAGACGCTGAAGGATATTCTGATTCTGTTTCGACATGCTTTTTACTTCAGCCTTAGAGACTCCCGACACTCCTGAGACATCAACAAAATCCTTGTAGAAGTCAGCAACCTCATTCCCGATAATCACCTGAAACTGTCCGGCCTGCGTGAATGTTCCCTTAACGCTCTTGATTGCCTCAATGCGTTTGATGTCCGCCTTCTTGGGATCACCGAGAACGTAACGCATTCTGGTTATGCAGTGTGATACTGCTGCGATGTTTTCCTTGCCTCCGATTGCTGCAAGGAGTTCCTTTGCATCAGACGTAAATTTGCCCATGAAATTTCGCCTCCATAAAATATAAATTTTTCTTGGTGGGTTGTGAAGTGATAGTTACAATATATTAACTGTTGGGGATGAGATTATCAATAAAAATTTACCCTGCCATTTTTACTGACAGGGTAACGTTTTCTACTTCAGCACCGCCATAGAAATATTATCGCCTATTGGTATTTTGTGGAGTCTCCGGCCAAGCTCTGCCTCAAAATCCTTCACTGACTGTTCAACATTGGGGTATGCCTCGCTGAAGTAATCGTGAATTAATATGACTCCTCCTTCAGACATCAACGGGTAAAAGAACCTCAGCCCCTCTAAAGTAGGCTCATATAAGTCCATATCAAGGTTCACGAAAGCAAACCTGTCTTCTATGCCTTTTGCAGTATCAGGAAACATGCCAGCCCTAAGAATCACGTTATCCCTGTTAGGTATCTTTGCTAGAACTTCATCAACATTTACCCCGCGCATATAATCTGCAGAGGTCATTGATTCCTTCTGTTCTTTGGCTATATCTTTCTCAGTGAATCCGTCGAACGTGTCGAACAGGTAAAGTTTTCTGTCGGGAAAGTATTTGCTGATGTGTTTTGCGAAATCGCCCTTATAGACTCCGGCTTCTGCAACAGAACCGCTTATGCCTTCCTTATAGGCTCTCTCCGCAAATCTCTTCAGGAACAATATTCTTGCCTGCATGAGAATCTGAACGTATGTAGTATTGACTTTATGCTCCGGAACTCCCAGGGTCTTTAGCTGTTCAAGTACTTCACTGAACCCCATAGAAGTACCGATAACTAATATATCAAAATCAAGAGTTCTTAAAACTTCAGGATTCTTTACCTCTAAGCCTTTTACCCCCCCCCCCCCAACACAGCACATCGAAATCCTCGCGGCTCATATCGCATACGTGTCTTCCGGTACTGCCAACACCCCACACTACAGCTTTCTTCATTATTATTTATCCTCCAAAAATTACCCCGCCCGATCACGCGAGCAGGGTATATTAATATTTTCCTCACGTTATGCTGATTTCTCCAGCACAGTAACTTTCTCTCCTGTATTTATGCACTTGGCCGGACACACTTTGGCGCATATCCCGCACTTCACACACTTGCTCTGATCTATCACGGCTAAATCATTCACCATGTCTATGGCCTGTTTCGGGCACTTCTTCGAGCACACTCCGCACCCGATACAGCCGGCAGTGCAGACCTTGCGCACCATAGGGCCTTTCCAGTGAGAGTTGCACGCCACGATGACATCAGCAGTAACGGGAACAAGCTCAAGCATAGCCTTCGGACATGCAGACACGCAAGCCCCGCACCCTACGCACTTCGACACGTCAACTTTCGGCAGACCGTCATCACCCATAGAGAGCGCGCCGAAATTGCACACGCTGACGCACGTCCCAAACCCTACGCAGCCAAACGGGCACGCATTAGGAGATCCGCCCGGAACAGTTACAGCACTCCTGCAATCCTTTATGCCGTCATAGATGACCTGACGCGGTGAAGCCTCGCATGTACCCTTGCACCGCAAAAACGCCCGCATAGGCACTGCAGCTCCTGCCTCAACTCCCATGATTCCCGCGATGACCTCCGCAACCTTAGAACCTCCAACGGAACATTTGTTGACCGGTGCACCGTCATTCACCACGCCGGAAGCATAGCCGTCACAGCCGGGATAACCGCAGCCTCCGCAGTTCGCACCCGGAAGAGCCGCACGAATCATCCCGATACGCTCGTCCTGATGCACGCGGAAGACTATTGACGCTATAGCGAGCAGTACACCGAAAACTCCGCCCATAACCCCCATTAATGCAAGGGGAGTAACAAATACGTGCATTACGTCCATATTCAGCCCTCCTTACTTGATTATGCCGGTGAAGCCCATGAAGGCAATAGACATTAACCCCGCCGTGATAAGTGCCATAGGAAGACCCTGAAGGCATACAGGAATCCCGTCGTTTGTCTCTATGCGCTCACGTATACCGGCCATAAGGGATATTGCCAGCAGAAAGCCCAGTGATGAACCGAGAGCATTCACGAGAGCCTCAGCAAGTCCGTAGCCTTCGTTCATGTTCAGCACTGCTACGCCGAGTACTGCACAGTTTGTTGTGATCAGGGGCAGGAATATTCCCAGCGACTTATACAGCACAGGGTTTAACTTCTTCAGTGCAAGCTCCACGAACTGAACCAGTGCCGCAATAACCAGAATGAATGACAGCGTATACAGATATTCGAGGTGCAGAGGGACAAGCAGATAGTTGTACGTCAGCCACGTCATGAGGGACGCAAGCACTATAACGAACACGACAGCCGCTCCCATTCCCTGAGCAGTCTTCAGCTTTGAGCTTACCCCCATGAACGGACAGCAGCCCAAGAAACGAGACAGCAGAATATTATGCACGAATATAGAACTGATGAAGAGCAGTAATAATCTAGTCATTACTTCTTCGCCTCCTCACAGTCCGTTTTTTCCGTCTTCTGGCAGAACTTCGCCATAACACAACAGCCGCACCCTTCAGCTGCCGCCGCAGGAACAGCACCGAGTCCCTTCATTTTTGCCGCACGCGCCTGAATTGCCCTGAAAGCTCCCATGCAGCACCCAAGCACGATGAACCCGCCCGGAGCCAGCACGATGAGCATTGCAGGCTCAAAGCTCACTACCGGATTGCCGAACCATGTACCGCCGCCGAATATCTCACGGATTGAGCCGAGAAACGTCAACGCTATGGTGAATCCCAAGCCCATGCCTATGCCGTCAAGAGCAGAATCGAACACGCCGTTTTTTGACGCGAAAGCCTCAGCACGTGCAAGAATGATGCAGTTGACGACTATTAGCGGGATAAAGATACCAAGTGATTTGTTCAGCTCCGGAGTAAAGCCCTTCATCAGGAACTCTATCACCGTAACGAAACCTGCAATAACTACAATGAATATAGGTATGCGTATCTCATCAGGAACCATCTTGCGCAGAATTGAGATAACTATATTTGATGCCGTCAGAACGAACGTAGCCGCTATTCCCATTCCTATTCCGTTGGCTACGCTTGTCGTTGTTGCCAGTGTCGGACATAAGCCAATGCACTGCACAAAAGTCGGGTTATCGGTCAAAATTCCGTTGGTTATGATTTTTACTTTGCTCTGGCCCAATTCTATTCAGCCCCTTTCAAATTCCTGCTCCAGTAATCTACAGCCGCATTAACGCCGGTAGTTACAGCAGTTGATGTTATTGTTGCTCCGGATATTGCTGCTATCTCGTCAGGGTTTCCTGCATCACCCTTTATGACCTTCAGCGGTAATGTCGTCTTATCCGTGAACTGTCCGTAAAATTCCGGTTCTGTTGCACGTGCTCCGAGTCCCGGTGTGTCGGAATGGTTCAGGATATTTATTGCCTTGACCGTTCCGTCCTTAGTGATGCCCGCGATGAACTGCAGCGGCCCGCCGTAGCTCTTGGTCTCAACAGTAAGACACCATCCCGCTAAACTTCCGGATTCATCTTTGCCCTTCACTGTGTCAATCACGAAATCATCAGCAACGGGGTCAACTGCCTCGAATGTCTGTGCTATGGGCATTACGTTTTTGAACGCCTCGTTTTTTGCCGCAAGTTCAACCTGCCTTATTGCCTGGCTGGTGTAATGCTCAACGAATCCGAGAATGATCCCCGTAACTGCCGTAACAGCAAAGAGAGTTCCGCCCAGATACAGAGCTTTCTTCAATGCGTCGCTGAAGGATACAGCATCATTATTCACAGTTGCTTCTGACATTATGACTTCGCCCCCGTTCTCCTGAAGAAATTATTTTTAGGCGCACCAAATACACGCGGTGATGTGTACCTGTCGATTAAAGGCACTGCAACATTCATGATTAGTATTGAGTATGATACGCCTTCCGGATAGCCTCCCCATGTCCTGATTAACGCGGTAAGAAGTCCGCAACCTACAGCGTAAATATATTGTCCTGTTTCGCTCATAGGTGAAGTAGTGTAGTCCGTAGCCATGAAGATAGCTCCAAGCAGCAAACCTCCCGTAAGCATCTCGAATACAGGGAAAGTATTTCCGCCGTGCCCGAAGAGTGCCGCTAATATTGCCGTCGTGAATATGTAGGTTAATGGTATCCTTGCCGGTATAACGTCCTCCCACACGAGATATGCCCCGCCGAGAATGAGCAGGATTGATGATGTCTCGCCGATACAGCCTCCCATGTTCCCCGTGAGGAGATGCCAGAATGACGGAATGCCGGTAATTGCTCCTGCCTTCATCGTGGCTAAAGGTGTTGCGCCTGATATGCCGTTGAGAGTCCATGTCGTCATAGCTGTAGGCCATGATATGAGCATCATTGCACGGGCGGCAAGTGCAGGGTTGACGATGTTGCAGCCTATTCCGCCGTAGAACTGTTTGACGACGATTACCGCAAAGACACTTCCGCATACTGCCATCCATAACGGGATAGTCGGAGGAAGGTTGTATGCCAGCAGCAGCCCTGTAACCACTGCGGAGAGGTCATTTATCGTGCTTTTGCGGTTGTTTATCTTCTGCCATGCCCACTCGCTTGCAACACACGCGATGATACATGCGGCTATTACTGCCAGTGAGCGCAGGCCAAGAAAGTACACGCCCATGATTCCCGCAGGAATGAGCGCATAAATCACCGTCAGCATAATGTTACGGGTTGAGAAGTCTGAATGTATGTGCGGTGATGTAGATACAATTAATTTCGTGTCCATATTGCTATTTCCCCCCTGCCTTGCGTCTCTTTGCATTTACTGCCGCCTTGCCGTCCTTGTAGCTCTGCACTAAGTGGCGTGATGCCGGGCATGTGTAGGCACAGCTCCCGCACTCTATGCAGTTCATTCCCCCGTGTGCCTCAAAGTCATCATAGTCCCTGCGCCTGACTGCGTGGTCAAGGTATGTAGGCTCTAAGTGCATTGGGCAGACTTCAACGCATTTCCCGCACCTGATACATGCGCTTTCTTCCGTGATATATGCTGAGTTCTTCGTGAGCGCGAGAATCCCTGAAGTACCCTTCACCACCGGGACATCAAGAGACCTCATAGCGATTCCCATCATAGGCCCTCCGGAGATGACTTTCACCGGCTCCTCGACGAAACCTCCGCAGGCGTTCACTAATTCACGGACTGACAGCCCCAGAGGCACGCGAAGGTTCTTGGGTTCTTTGACGGCATCACCTGTTACAGTAACTATGCGTTCAGTTACGGGTAATCCTTTCTCGATCGCGAGCCATATCTGCCATGTTGTGCGCGTGTTCAGGACAATGCACCCTACATCAGCAGGAAGGGCGGGAACTGTCGGAACTTCCTGTCCTGTTACCGACCAGATTAACATTTTCTCTGCGCCTTGGGGATACTTCACCTTCAGGGGCATTACCTTAATCTTAGGGTTCTTGTTGTGTTCTGTCATGATCTTGATTGCTTCGGGCTTGTTGCTCTCGATTGCAATAACACCTTCAGCTTCAGGGAAAATCTCAAGAACATACTCTAACCCTTTGATGATTTCGTCCGGGCTGTCAATCATTAATCTGTTATCGCATGTCAGGAACGGTTCGCACTCTGCGGCATTAACGATTACGTGTTTGATGACTTTCCCTTTAGGCGGTGAGAGTTTCACGTGTGTCGGGAAACATGCTCCTCCAAGCCCAACGAGTCCGGCTTCGCGTATCATCTTGACGTATTCGGACGGCTGGGGCTTATGGCCTAAGATGTCATGAAGTGTCGGTGCAGGAGTATATTTCCCGTCGCTCTCGATTACTACGCTGAGTTCCATTGCTCCCGTGAAGACCATGCGCGGCTCAATGGCTTTGACTTTTCCCGATACGGCAGAATATTTCGGTGCTGAGACGAAAGCGTCAGTGTCAGCTATTTTCTGTCCTGCAAGAACCTCATCACCTTTTGCGACGATCGGCGAACACGGTGCTCCGATGTGAAGAGCCATAGGATAAACGAACTCACGGGAATCTTCAGGACGCAATACTTCTACGGCCTTGTTTTCCGTAAGCTCTTTACCTTCCGGCGGGTGAACTCCTCCCAAAAACGTTGGCAGGTTCATAGTGTAATAACACTCCCCTCAAATTATGTTAAATGTGTTGAAAAACTTTGAATGAATGTATTATATCTTATTGATGGGAAAATTTTTTATGCCTATAACCTGCCGTATTATTGAAGTCTTCTTTGCCTTCCCAGCTTTAATCGGGCGAACTCCTCGCGCAAGTCGCGTATTTCCTGTTCCTGTTTTAATGATTTCTTCTCCAGCTCTGCAGATTTACGCGATTCTTTGTACATCTCTTTGAACATAGGAGCAAGAGTTACCACAAAACCTACAAGCGAAATAACTAATGCCATTATCGCAAATCCCCAGTATATAGAAGTCTGTACATGTTCTATATCGTGTGCATTAAGTTCAACCTTTCTGTCTAATGCCTGCACTTCAGCCCGTATTTCTCGCATCTGTTCATTACCCCGCCGAATTTCAGCCTTCAAGCTCTCAATCCCTGCATTGAACATCTCAACCGTTACGTACTGCTGATTATCTGAACTTGTCATATTCCTCATATCCTTTCATGCTGGTATAATCAACGGCAATTCGTATTATACAGGAGGCTATATGTTCATGTTAGGGGACAGCTACATCACTGCTACAGGCGTAATACTTTCACGCGAGCAGATGGGCGAAAATTCCCTGTGGGTTCGTCTCTTCCTTAGAGGCTACGGAATCATGAACGTAACCGCACCATACGGCAAAGGAGGATTCGGCGGAGACAATGAGCCGTTTGTGTGGGGAGTGTTTGACCTCCAGAAGAAGCAGAGAAGCCGCAATTACTTCATCTATGATATTGATGTGAATGATGACATGCTCCGGATGAGGCAGAGCCGCGATACAATAACTACAGCACTGAAATGGGCTAAGACGGTCATAAAGTATCTCGCAAAAGAACAGCCCGATGATGAACTCCTCGCAAATCTATACTGGTGCATGAAGCTGTTATGCTTTCCGGCAGTTCCCGCAGACGTTTCCGACTGGAGATTTTTATGGCGGTGGCTCAAGAACTGGGGGCTTGCTCCCGACATAATAGAGTTTCATCAGGCCAAGAATTTTACTCATGACGAAATAGTTTTACTCACGCAGATAGACGAGCTTAATACTCAAGGCGTGATAAAACTTTTTTCTTTCCCCATAAACCTGAAGATACGTGAAAATACATTTAAGGTAGCTTCAAGACTTGCTATGAACTTCCTGAACGAAAAGTAGATTACATTTGCTTTCGAGTTACCAGCATCAAAATAGTTTTTCTTGTAGCTGAGTTTTACACTCATGACGCAATAAAAATCATTTCCATATAAACCTAAAGATACTCAAAACACCTTCAAGACTCGCTATGAACTTCCTGAACAAAAAAAATTCCCTGCAAGTGTAGAATATTCACCTGCTGATACAGCAAGGAGGAATAACCATGAATGATATTGTGCTTAAATGGGCAGCAGAACTTCAGAGCCTAGCCCAAGCAGGACTATATTACAGCAAGGACGATTACGACACAGAACGCTATGCCCGTATACGTGAGATTTCTGCGGAGATGCTTGCAGAAAGGACGGGACTCCCAGCCGGAAAGGTTGCGGAAGTATTCTGCAGTGATGTCGGCTACCAGACCCCGAAAGTAGATACCCGTGCGGCAGTCTTCAGGGACGGAAAAATTTTGCTCGTCCGGGAACGTAACGGAAGATGGTCATTGCCGGGCGGCTGGTGTGAGTTCAACATTTCCCCTGCCGAAAACGTCATCAAGGAAGTACGCGAAGAGGCCGGGCTTGATGCTGAGGTTGTGCGGTTAATCGCTGTTCAGGACAGGGACAAGCATAATACCCCGAAATATATTTACGGTGTCGTGAAGATATTTTACCTGTGCAGGGCATTGGGCGGGGAGTTCCGCGCAAACACCGAGACATCAGAGAGCAGATATTTCGCTGAAGATGAGCTTCCGGAGATGGCTCAGGAGAGATGCACGGATGAACAGGTCAGAATGTGTTTCGAGGCCGTAAAGTCTCATGATTGGACGGTGCTATTCGATTGAGCACGCTTCAGGATATTCTGCAGGACATTAAGCCGCTCGACACACGCGCAATGAGTGAGGCGGAAGAATTACAGCGCAGCCTCATAAAACCTCCCGGCAGTCTCGGTGAACTGGAGAGAATATCAATACGGCTTGCAGGGATAACCGGACAGGTACGCAGCACGATAAAACACAAAGCAATATTCCTTTTCGGCTCGGATCACGGCATATATGATGAGGGGGTATGCTCATCACCGCAGGACTTCACGCGGAAACTTATGCTGGCATATTCAGGCAGTCAGGACGCGGGCATAAACATTCTTGCGCGTCAGGCAGGTGCGGAACTCAGGCTGTATGATTTGGGCATTAAGGGATTATCACACCATGAAAACATCATAACGCATAAGTTCATGACGGAAGGCACACACAATTTCCGTCTTGGCCGTGCTATGAGCATTGAGACGGCAGAGGCAGCGATAATGTTCGGCGCAAATCTCGTCCGTGATGCAAAGCGTGAGGGTGTTGGCCTTATCGGCACGGGTGAAGTAGGCATGGCGAACACGTCCCCGGCATGTGCGTGTATCATGGCCGCATTGAAGTCCCGTGATGTCTCTATGGTGGGCAGAGGCGCAGGACTCAGCGACGAGGCTTTCAGGCACAAACAGCAGGTGATACTTGACGCGCTGAATCTCCACTCCGAATCCCTCACTGACCCCGTGAATATCCTATCGTGCGTCGGAGGCCTTGACATTGCGGCAATGACTGGAGTGTTCATCGGCGGGGCAGTATACCGCGTTCCTGTAATCGTTGACGGCGTAATATCCGTTGCCGGGGCACTGCTTGCGTACCTGCTTGAACCTTTGACGCGGGAATATATGTTTGCCTCTCATGAATCCCTTGAACCTGCGTACAATCATGCGGCTGACACTATAGGGCTGAAACCTTCACTGCGTATGGGCATGAGGTTAGGCGAGGGAACCGGGTGTGCGGTATATATGCAGATAATTGATGATGCTTTAGCTATAATTAACGGCATGGGGACTTTTGATACCCT
The DNA here is from genome assembly GCA_905233455.1 of uncultured Synergistales bacterium. Classification (GTDB taxonomy): domain Bacteria; phylum Synergistota; class Synergistia; order Synergistales; family Aminobacteriaceae; genus JAFUXM01. Next base: position 12,568 of record CAJOES010000066.1, read on the forward strand.
GTAAGAAAGGAGAATGTTAATCATGAAAGATATTTTAGTTGTAGACTGCCAGTATGATTTCATTGACGGCTCGCTTGCCTGCGGACATTCAGAGGAAGCGGTGAAGAATATCATTGCTTTCATCAATGCCCGCCCTGATGCAAAGGTCTTCTACTCAGCGGACAATCACAGCATCAATCACTGCAGCTACTCACAGAACGGCGGAACATGGCCTGTGCACTGCAATGCAGGGACTCACGGTGCAGAGCTTCACGCCTCATTCAGCACGGACATAGTGAATCCCTCACAGCGTCCCAATGACAGCAACATATACTACAAGGGCGAAAATGATTTTGTCGAGGAGTATTCAGCATTTGACGCAATGAACAAAGCCGGGCATGTGCTCAATCAGGATATAGGCCAAGACGTTATCGTGTGCGGGATTGCTAGCGAGTTCTGCGTTCGTGAGAGTGTTGTTGCATTGCTGAAGTCCGGGAGAAGTGTTGAAGTCCCCGTGAATCTTCTCGGCTGGGTTGATGAGGAAGGGCACAGAAAGACCATAGATGAACTCAGGGCTATGGAGGCAATGATTGCATGATCAAAAACGTAATCTTTGACATTGGTAATGTCTTGGCCGGTTTCAACTGGACAAGCTATATCCATAAGATATTCACTGATGAGACGCTGATAGAAAAGCTCCGTTCAGCAGTATGGGACGAAGGAAGATGGGACAGGCTCGACTGGGGAGCAGATTTCAGCAAAGTATTAGCCAGCATGATCAACGCCGCTCCGGAATGCGAGCAGGAGTTACGCTTTATGTTCTCCCGTATAGGCGAATGCGTCTCCCGTTATGATACGTCTGTTGCGTGGATTCAGGACATGAAGGCCAGAGGGTATAACGTCTATTACCTGTCGAACTATTCACGCGCAATCATGGACGCAAACCACGAAGCATTAGACTTCCTTCCGTATATGGACGGCGGGGTTTTCTCGTGTGATGTCTACCTGCTGAAGCCTGACCCGGCAATTTACCGTTGCCTTCTGCGCAAATATAATCTTGTACCGTCGGAATGCGTATTCATTGATGACCTTGAACGCAACATACAGGGTGCAATCAACTGCGGCTTTCATGGCATAAGGTGCGAGAGTGTTGAACAGGCACAAAGAGATCTGAACAAATTACTTGAGGAGGAAAAAACATGTCTATAACAAAAGTTCGCTGGCATTACTACATAGCCGGTGCAGTATTTATCCTGTTGGGACTGCTTACCCTGAGATACCCGCTTGAAGCAATTATGACTGTAGGGTTCTTTATGGGTATAGGACTCATCATTACGGGGCTTGATTACTTCAGCGCGTATTATTTCTTCGGCTACAAGAGATTCATACTGATCGGGCTTCTTGATTTCATCATGGGAGTATATATGACCTTTCAGCCCGGCGTTACAGCATTCGTTATACCGTTCGCTATAGGGTTATGGCTTCTGACTGCAGGAATATCGCGCATCGGCGTATCTCTATGGCTCGGCGGTGCAGGAGTCCGTGGCTGGTGGCTCATGTTCATTTACGGCATAGGACTCGTGGGAATGGCCGTGCTTATGGTGGTATCCCCTCTGACAGGTGCACCGGCAATAATGATGCTTCTAGCGTTTGATCTTATTGCGTCGGGAATAATGTCAGTGATTGAAGGCTATATGATGTTCCATGAATAACAGGTTGTATAATGTGCACTGAATTAAAAGGAGGTAATTTCTTTTATGGAATACGGAAAAATTGAAGCACTCTTAGGTTCAGAAGCCGAGAGTCTTTTAACGCACAAGTGTGAGACGATCCCGAAGGATATGCTCTCAGTACCAAGCCCTGATTTTGTCGATAAGGTAGTGAGCCTTTCAGACCGTCCCGTCCCTGTGCTCCGTGCAATGCAGACGCTGTTCTCACACGGAAGGCTCGCCAACACCGGATATATCTCAATCCTTCCGGTAGACCAGGGCATCGAGCATTCAGCCGGTGCATCATTCGGCCCGAACCCTATGTACTTTGACCCCGAAAACATCATCAGGCTGGCCATAGAAGCAGGGTGCAACGCCGTAGCTACAACGCTGGGAGTTCTCGGAGCAGTATCGAGGAAATATGCGCACAAGATTCCGTTCGTGCTCAAGCTCAACCATAACGAGCTTCTGACTTATCCCAACGAATATGATCAGGTTATGTTTGCGTCCGTAAAGCAGGCATACGAACTAGGAGCAGTGGCAGTCGGCGCAACGATATATTTCGGGAGCGACCAGTCAACGAGGCAGATTCAGGAAGTCTCGAAAGCGTTTCATGAGGCGCACAAAAAGGGAATGGCCACTATATTATGGTGCTACCTGCGCAACTCTGCCTTCAAGGTCAAGAAGGATGACGTAGTTACGGACTACCACGCATCAGCAGACCTTACCGGACAGGCCAACCATCTCGGCGTAACGATTGAGGCGGACATCATCAAGCAGAAATTACCCGAGAACAACGGCGGCTATCTTGCACTCGGCAAGGGGTACGGCAAGACTTCGCACGAAATGTACGACAAGCTCACGACGGAACACCCGATAGACCTTGCGCGCTATCAGGTGGCTAACTGCTACATGGGCAGGGCAGGGCTCATCAATTCGGGCGGTGCTTCAGGCGGTGCAAGTGATCTGAGCGAGGCTGTCAGAACTGCGGTCATCAACAAGAGAGCCGGAGGAATGGGGCTGATTCTCGGCCGTAAAGCCTTCCAGCGTCCTATGAGTGAGGGCGTTGAAATCATCAATGCTGTGCAGGACGTATACCTCTGCAAGGATATTACGATAGCATAAACGGAAATGTTATTTTGCCTCCCGTGA
>CAJOES010000067.1:0-4962 GCA_905233455.1 uncultured Synergistales bacterium
TTGGACATAAAACAAATAGAACAAATGATGGAACGAGATAATTTTATGTCTGCTGATGATGCTGTTAAGTATAATTTAATAGATAAAGTAATATATAATCGTTAACTATAATTATACTATTTTCTTTATTAATAAAAATAACTTGATAACTTAGCACTTTATTAAGTTATTTGGGTTTATGCTGTAAATATAAATATATAAATTGATCTGGTAGGATGAAACTATGACTGATAATTCAAAAAAAGACTTGATGTATTGTTCATTTTGTGGTAAGTCCCAAAATGAAGTTAATAAACTAATAGCTGGGACAACTGCTTTCATTTGTGATGAATGTATTCATTTGTGTTCAGATGTATTAAATAAAGGAGGAGACAATAATTCTTCATATAAAATAGAAGGAAATATTACTCCATCTCAGATAAAAAGTAAATTAGATGAATATGTAATTGGACAAGAGCAAGCTAAAAAGGCTTTGTCAGTTGCTGTGCTTGTCTTTGCCGTTGCATAAGCGCCGTCGTCAATATGATCTCCGTAGTACGATGAGGCCGCAAGTCTGCAAGATGCTACGTTATTAGCTATAGCATTAGCCTTAGCTTTAGCCGTCGAACCAGTAACGCTTACCATCATAGTAGCTGAAAGTATTCCGATAATCGCGATAATTATCAGTAATTCTACTAGAGTAAAACCTTTGTGCATTTTCTTCATATTGTTTTTTCCTCCTTAAAAGACTATAATTACTGCACTTCTTGTTTACGAACCTACCGCCGACAACAAAAAAGAAAAAGATTTTTGCATATAACTATTTGCGCCACGCGTCAACATAGTTTATAATTACTACATTAACAAAGGCTTTGCCAGTTATATGCGGTTTGAACGATTGACATTATAACATAAAGCCTTGTTTTTTGTTATTCATTTTCATAAACTTTTTCACTAACCATTCAAGAACAAAGCAATAGTGTATAATTACGCACAAGAAATCCATTAGGGAGAGAGAAAAAATTATGTTCAGTGATTACACATGGAACGTAATAGAAAAGGAATCAGAATGTCTTGCACAGAGGTTTCAAGCCGTAACCAAGAACATAGCCAATGCCAACACACCTGGATATTCGCGGCATAACGTATCGTTTGAGGATCAGATGCGGGAAGTCATGGAGCAGGATAATCATCTGCATATGACGGTAACGAACCAGTCGCACATACCTTCGCACCCTCTGAAGATCCGGGACGTTCACGCCGCAGACACGAGGATTATGGACGAACAGTACCGCTTGGATCTCAACAACGTAGACCCTGAGCGCGAGATGGCCGTGCTTGCAGAGACCCGCATGATGTATTCGGCGTTCATGAGGGTAGCTGCAAGCAAGCTCACTGCATTAAGATCTGTTATAGCCGGAAGGTAGGGTGATTGCATGAAAGTTTTTGACAGCATGGAGATTGCAGGAAGTTCGCTCACAGCACACAGATTATGGCTCGATACGATCTCCTCAAACCTAGCCAACATAAACACCACGCGAACAAAGGCAGGAGGGCCGTACAAACGCCGTGTGCCTGTATTTGCCGAGATGCTCGACAACACTATAGGGGGCTATCACGATATAGGGGGAGTCAGGGTGCTGGCAATATCGGAGGACGATGCCGCGCCGAGAATGACCTATCAGCCGGATCACCCGGACGCAAATGAACAGGGTTATGTTGCGTATCCTAATGTGAATCTGGTAAAGGAAATGACTGATATGTTAGTGGCCAGCCGTGCATATGAAGCAAATCTTTCTGTCGTAACTACAGGGCGCGATATGTGGAACGGTGCGCTTGAAGTGATGAGAGGGTAAAAACGGCAAAAAATATTCCCGGAGGCTTTGAGGGCTTCCGGGATTTTTTTGTGCTTCTTGAGCTTTAATGTTTCACTGCGATTTTAGGCCTGTATATCCTGCCCTTGTTGAGCCACGCGGAAACGGTAATATTCTTGCTCTCCGGGACTGTTTCAGTCTCTTCGCCCTTGCCGTCATAGAACTCTGCAACTTCGTCATCCTCCGAAGGATCATCGCTGCCTGCAAGCCAGATTAATTTTGCGCCTTGCCTGACATCATCACTCAGGACGACATCAAAATCATACATTCCGGACTCCTCAATGGAAATTTCCGGAAGTTCATACACCACGACATAATCATTACCGTTAGCTGCGGGCGCATTTGCGGAAATATCTTGCATGGAGGTATATGCCGCAGTTTCATTGCCGCTGTTCGTGTTTATGCTTGAAGTGTCTGTATTTTCCTGCAGGATAGGAGTATCTTTCATCACGGGAGCTTCAAGCATTTCTGCCGCCGGAGCTGAAGCTTTTGCATTTTTCGGGGATGATTTTTTGTTCTTGCTGCTATCTTTAATTACAACAGGATACGTCTTTGAACCTGCACCTCCCGTACTGAAGGTAAGATCCCAAGCTCCGGTGTCAAAATTGTAGTCCGGGCAGCTGTAAGAGTTGTCCGCACTAACAGTTATCTTGCCGTCAAATTCTGCTGTCGATGTACCTGTGAATGTTATATCCTTACCTGTATCATTATAGGTTACTCCTGCAGGTAATGGCTCAGAAACCGTCCATCTTACAGGCGTTGTTCCCTTAATTGTCAGCTTCTGGTTATATTTCTTTCCTACAACCCCGTTCTTGAGTATTCCTGCAATTTCTGGCGAAATGGCTTTAACATACAGTTTAAATGTCTTTGTTGTTGTTCCTATAGGGTTAGTGGCCGCAATCGTGAAAAGGTACACTCCGGGTTTCGCGGGTTTGCCCTGCAGCTTACTCCCTTTCAATGCAAGTCCGGGAGGTATATCGCCGCTCAGAAGTATAAGCGTTATTTTGGGGGTTCCTGTTACATTGAAAATGTGCCTGTACGAGTATGCCGGGCCTGCGGTTGCATCAGGAAGTATCTTGTCGTCAATGAATTTGGGCCTGCCATCTATTATTACCGGCTTGAATTTCTTCTCGTCCCTGCCCCAATCGTTGCTGACAATGACATGAATTGCGTACTGATTCCCGTATTCCTCAGGAATTCCGGAAATTCTCCCGTTCGCGTCCCCGGACAGGCCCGAAGGCAGTGCCAAAAAAGTGAATATCAGAGGAGGTGTACCGGTTGCCTTGACATCTATGCTATAAGGCTGGCCAGCTACCATTCCAGTAAAGTCGCTCTTCTTGGAGGTAATCTTTGCTGAAATGCCTTTTACGTACAGCTCATAGTCTTTGCTGGTTTTGCCTATTTTATTTGCCAGTCCGATTGTGAATTTGTATGGTTCATTTTTCCTGGCAGTTCCGATTGCCGGTGTGCCATAGATTTTATTCTTTGAAGCATCAAATGATAGTCCTGCAGGCATGTCTCCGCTAATAAAACTCCACGTAAGCGGTTTAGTGCCTTTACCCTTTAATGCAACGTTGTGCTTTTTCCCTTCTGTTGCATCTTGAAGCGGTGAGGGAGTAACTATTACCGGAGGATCGCCGGGTATTGATACCTTCAGGCTGTAGGTTTTTGTTGTGCTGCCTACACCATTCTTCAGCCCCACTGTGAAATAATATGTTCCTGCAGCTTCAACTTTCGGTGTGCCCACTATACTGCCCTTTGACGTATCGAAAGACAGCCCGTCAGGCAGATCCCCGCTGACAAAACTCCATACCAACGCAGCACTGCCTGTACCATTTAATGCGCCCTTAGTGTATTTTTTCCCGTCTGTTGCTTCTTGAAGCGGTGAGGGAGTAACTATTACAGGCGGTGTACCTCCTCCAACAGTTATCGTAAATGTCCTGCGGGTCTTCGATACCGTATTTGTTGCTTCTATGGTGAATGTGAATTTGCCGCACTCTGCAGGCTTTCCGGAAATAACGCCTTCCGGGGAGAGTTTGAGTCCGGCCGGCAGTTTTCCTTCTTCGAGAGTCCATGTTACTGAGGTGCCAGAGAAATACTTAGAGAAGCTAGTATTTATATATGCCTTATAGAGATCAATATACAAGGAACTATATGTAATAGTTGTTGCATATGCCGTCAGCTTAGTATTCGGGTAGGCTTTGTTCAGCGTACCGTCTGGAAGGGTGTATGTAGAGATAACGAGTGCTGGCTGCATAACCTCTTGGGACAGTTCTTTTTCAGTAATGCCTGTACCTACGGTTACCGGAAGCGTTTTTATTCTGTTGGTCTCGTTCCCTATTCCATGCTCATAGCCGCTCAGAATTTCATACTTTATTCTTGCAGGAACTGAATTAAACGCAGCTATGTGTGTTGAAGCGTTATATGACTTTAGTTTTATTTCTTGGCCATTCTCGGAATATCCCTTTATGCTTTCAGCTACTATACCGGGAAGCTGTTCTGATGGAATCCCCAAATTCTTGAAGTCAAATGAAGCACTGCCCGGACTGTCGATAGTCTGATTTTCGCAGGCAAAATATGTAAGCTTATCATTGCTGCTGACATCAATATATGCCAGATGGTTATGGCTGCACCAAAGTACGCTTAGATTCTTGTTATTGGTCAGGTCAAGTTCTCTAAGCTCATTATGCCCGCACCAAAGATAAGCAAGCTGTGTATTTTGAGTCAGGTCAAGTTCTTCAAGGTAATTGTTGTCGCACCACAGGAGATTTAGATTCTTATGGGGAGTAACATCAAGTTCTCCAAGCTCGTTATCTTCGCACAGAAGATGAAGCAGCTTTGTATTCCTGCTCAAATCTATATCTGTAAAATGATTAGAACCGATCCATAAGCGTAGTAATTCCGTGTTGTTGGTCAGGTCAAGGTTTGCAAGCTCATTATGCCCGCACCACAGGTCAGTCAGCTTAATATTTCTTGTAACGTCAAGCTCAGTAAAGCCATTGTAGCCGCTGGTAAGGCTTTTTAGATTTACGTTACTGCGAATATCAAGCGACCTGCCCTCTTCTCCCAGTTTGTTGCCTTCACAAGCAAGGTCGGTTAGAGCAGTATT
>CAJOES010000067.1:5021-18106 GCA_905233455.1 uncultured Synergistales bacterium
TTTCAGGTTAAGTTCCCTGTCATCTGCGCCAAGCCGGTTGCCTTCACACGAAAGGTAAAGCAATGCTTTGTTGTTGCTGACATCTAAAACAGGAAGGGAATTATAGCTGCAGGAAAGATGAGTCAGAACTGTATTTTTGCCCACGTCAAGTTCCGTAAAGCCATTGTAACCACAGGAAAGATGAGTCAGAAGAAGATTCCTGCTCACGTCAAGTTTCCCGTTATTTGCGCCCAATCTGTTACTTTCGCATTCAAGGTTTGTTAAAGCTGTATTGCTGCGTACATTAAGTTCTGTTAAGCTGTTGTAACTGCAATTGAGTGAGGTCAAATTTGTATTTTTGCTCACGTCTAGTGCGGTTAAGTTGTTATGAGTGCAATTAAGTGTAGCAAGTTTTTTATTACTGCCCAATGTCAGCGTATTCATACTATAATTATATTGGCAAGTAAGAGTAACTAAATTCGTATTTTCGCTCACGTCTAGCGTTGAAATACCAGTACTAGAGCAAGTGAGAGAAGTCAACGCGATGAAATACTCAATGCCTTTCAGTGATTTTACGTTACTGCCGGATACATACATGCTTGTTACTGCACTGATCTCCGTATTACTTAGCTTTCCATCCTTATCTCTGTCGTAATTTTTTACGATTTCGAGAAACTTGGCATCGGGAAAATTCGTTTTGGTAACTGCCACGTCAGCCGCAGCCTGAGAAGAAAACATCAGGAGAAAACACAAAGTACAAAAAATCCTCTTCATGAAAAAATATCCTCCTTACATAACATATATAAAAAAATCACCCTGCCATCATGGAAAAGGGAAACTTGAAAGCAGGGTGTAAATTTTTACGTTTATTTAAATATAAGCCGACGATTGACAGTTAATTATGGCTGCTTGATTTATCATGTCAAAATTCCCCTTCAGTGTACTTTTATTTTTATCGGCAGCCATACTGCTAAACATTAGTTCGCCCCGTCAGCCTTGCCCACCTCCTGCGCCATTTCCTGCGTGCCTCTAATCTTTCGCCCAAGTCCCTAGCACCAACGCCGTAGACCAGATACAGAATTATTCCCGACACAATCATAATGAACACCGTAGACGCACACCGCCGCCCGGAAGCATTCACGTTGTAGCCTTCCCTGCCTTCCTCCATCGTCATATTCTGGATGATCATTGCGTAGGTCTTGCCGTATGATGACTGGAACGTCGCGCCCATATCGTATTCAGTGAACAGCGCGTTGAAGTTCAGTGCGAACACAGCGAGGACGCTCGGAAGTATTATCGGGAGCTTGACCTTCAGGAACGTATACACGGGAGACGCGCCGAGATTCTTCGCGGCATCTTCAAGCTCGTCATCTATTGCGTAGAATGCGGCCTTTATCATCCTCAGCGCAAAAGGAAGTTTCGTTACGGTATAGGCCATTACGATTAGTATTCTCACGTTCTCGCGCCAGTAAAGATTATTCCCGAACACGTACCATACTTCACGGTTGAAGAATATCCTGAAGGAATAACAGATCAGGATTGTCGGAAGAAGCCACGGGAACAACAGGCAGCTTTCCGTAACTAATGCGCGCATCTTGTTGCGATGGCGGAAGATATACGACACTGCAAGCACCACGATAACGCACGCAAGAGCCGCAGCAACTGCCGACATCACGAACGATAACCGAATGCCGCCGACTGCATCGGAATTCGAGAATACGCCGGAGATTGAGCCGATACGGGTACGGAGTCTGCCGCGTGAAGTCATGTACTCGTAATTTTCCGTGCCGAAATAGTTTATCAGCGTCCAGTCCTTTACGTTGAGCATCTTTGACCGTATTGCAGGGTAATTCTGGAACGAGAAAAGAACTATCATCACAACAGGAGTCATATATATCACGAACAGCACATACGCATAGATATGAGCGGCAATATTCCAGAATGCTGAATGTATCTTCTGTTTCACTAGCTTGGCCTTAGTCTTTGAGACTGACAGATAATGCCCTTTGCGCTCATAGTGGTTCAGTACGCTCAACAGTATAACCGTGAACATAGCCAGAATCACGCTCAGCAGTGCCGCCCTAGCCTGCGGGAACGCCTCATCTGCCGCACTGGACCCGCACTATCTCCGGGTTGATCGAGTTGTAGCCGAGAAGTGTCGGTGCAGACATTGCGCACAAGCCAGTGATGAACGTCATAACCGTCAGCGAGAACAGAGTCGGGAGCAGTGTCGGCATCACCACGCTGAACAGCACACGGAAAGGACTCGCGCCTAAGTTCCTTGCAGCTTCAACGGTGTTGTAGTCGATCCCCCTAATGGCATTGCGGAGGAATAACGCATGATTTGAGGTGCACGCAAAAGTCATCGTGAACAGCACAGCATTGAAGCCGGAGAACCACTGCCTGTTCATGTATGGGAACATCTGCGCAAGCCATGTAGTGAGCATTCCGTTAGTGTCGTATAGGAACTGATACCCCGTAACCAGCGCAACGCCCGAATATATCAGCGTAGTCATGTAGCCCATACGGAGAATCCCCGCGCCCTTTATGTCAAAATACTCCGTAAGAAGCACAATGCTTATACCGACAACATTAACGGTGATTACGAGGCATACGGCAAGTTTCAGGGAGTTCCATACGAATGAAGGCATAGTACCAGCCCAGAAAAATTTTATGACAGCAAACGGATCTATACTGCCCTGCGCATTTTTTGTGGTGAAGATTGATGTTAATGTGTTCAGGCACGGCAGAACCATAAAGCCCAGGAACAGATACAGAAACAGCACAAGCCCGAAAATTTTAGCGATAAATCCAGCGTCAAAAGTATTCTGCTTCATGAGTATCACCCCTTAGCGTATGACATTATGTCTTGGGGATTGATGATAACGTTCACCTTGTCGCCCGGACGGTAGATATTCACGCCGTCATTCTTCTCTATGACCTTGAGCACCTGTCCGCCCGTATTGATGTAGTACTTTATGTACAGTCCGTAATATTCCTGCGAATCTATTACGCCCTCAAAGCCGCCGTTGTCCCCGACGCGAATCCGCTCAAGCCGTATGAAGTGATTCTGCTTGTCGTCAAGGCCAAGCGATGAGGTTATCTGGCCTTCAAGTTTATTGATGTCCCCGATGAAGTTCGCAACAAATTCTGTCTGTGAATGGTTGTATATGTCGTTCGGCGTTCCGGTCTGCTCGATTACGCCGTGATTGAAGACTGATATGCAGTCCGAAAGCGTCAATGCCTCTTCCTGATCGTGCGTAACATATATTGTCGTGATGCCGAATTCCCTCTGCATCTTCTTGAGTTCGTTGCGGAGCTGGACACGTAATTTTGCGTCAAGGTTCGACAGCGGCTCGTCCATGCAGATTATTGCGGGTTCGGTAACTAATGCACGGGCTATAGCAACTCTCTGCTGCTGGCCTCCGGACAGCTGGCTCACTGCCTTTTCGAGCTGTTCATCAGACAGATCAACTTTTGCGGCTATGGTTCTAACCTTTTTGTCGATTTCCTGTTTGTTCAGCTTCTTTATCTTCAGGCCAAAAGCTATATTGTCATAAACTGTCATTGTTGGGAAAAGTGCATATGACTGAAACACTATGCCTATGTTGCGTTTCTCTATGGGGACGTGTGTGATGTCATTTCCTGCCATGAAGACGCTTCCCGCAGAAGGTTCAATGAAGCCGGTTATTGTGCGCAGCGTTGTAGTCTTTCCGCAGCCTGAAGGGCCAAGAAACGTGTAGAACTGTCCTTCCTTGACGTGAACGTTAATATCGCGGAGAGCCTCAAAGTCTCCGAACTTCACGAAGATATTATTCAGCCTTATCATGAGCAAAATACCTCCTGAAAATTTTTATGCTTTAATGGATAAGGCTATAATATCACAAAGATTTTCTGATTTAGATGCTGTTCCAGAAGTTGATGCAGAACTGAATAAAGCTCTCGGCAGTAAAAAATCTCACCATGAAAGCAAACACGGAGATTATAACCACACACATAACAAAATTAATCTCTCCGGCACTCATCTGTCCTATCTTCTTTGACATGTGAAATATATGAAGCCCGACATCACGCTTCCACGGACGCAGAAACGGAACAGTCCCGCAGAAAGCATCTTCAAGTATATGCAGAACGCAACCCATGAACCAGAACCCTGCACATGCCCAAACGTCCCGGTGTGCGTTAGTGCCGTCAACCAGTGCCGAAATTCTCGGAACGATCCATCCTGCACGGCTGAAGCATACATACGCAAGAGCAAGCCACGGAATGAACCAGTGCGTATATCTCCGGTGGTATCTGTTGCGCCGCTTCCCGAAAAACATATATTCCGACGAGTCCGGGAACGTACTGCCCATGAAGCTCATCACTGCCGCCAATGGCGAACCGGTTGCTCCCAGAACAAACGCCGTTGTAGATAACCTGTGCCCTTTTCCTGTCATTTCCTGAACAACACCTTAACGATAATTAGTATGACTGCATTCACCATAACAACGCTTGCACCTGCAGGAAGATTCAGCATGAACGACACCATAAGCCCCAGTATGAACGCAATCAGCGAGATTATGCCGGACAGAACAACAAGAAGCCTGAAGCCTGAAGCTATCTGCCGTGCCGTTACTGCCGGAAGGATTATCACGCTTGAGATGAGCAGAGTCCCCATGAAGCGCATTCCCATCACGACAACAAGAGCCGTCAAGACTGAAATCACCGCCTGATAGAGTGCAGTATTTATTCCTAAAGACCGCGCATAATCCTCATTGTACGTTATGAGAAACAATCTGTTGTAGAAGAGTATGAACACCGCCATAACTGCAGCAGAAAGCATTACCGACAGGAGCAGATCACTGTCGCTCATTGCGAGAATGCTCCCGAACAGATACGACGACATATTTGACGTTTGACCGGACACCGAAGACACAATCACTCCCAATGACAACGCCGCTGATGAGGCTATTGCTATGGCTATATCCCCTGCAGTCCTGTACCTCTGGCTCACGTACATTATGATGAATGATGCCGTGATTACTGCCGGTGTTGTGATTGCCATTGCCGGAAGGCCCAAGGCTGAAGCCGCTGAGAGTGATGCAAACCCGATTTCGGATAGGCCGTGCCCTATGAGCGAATAATGTTTCAGAACAAGGATAACCCCCAATACCGACGCGCATACAGAGATCAGAGTCCCCGCTGTTACTGCCCTCATAACGAATGGATACGATAACAATTCAAGAAATCCATTCATGATATTTTTATCCTTCCTTCAGAGAGTGTAATTATCCTGCTTGCATTGATCCAGTCCAGATCCGAAACATCATGCGTAACCATCAGCACCGCGCACCCCTCCGCAATAATCCTTCCGAGCACCGAGAACAGCACTTCATGACTCTCCGCATCGAGTCCCGCGCAAGGTTCGTCGAGCAACAGCAGTTCAGGTTCTCCGCATAATGCCCGCGCAAGAAACACACGACGCAACTGCCCGCCTGAAAGTGTCCGTATCTCACGGTCAGCAAGCCCGTCAATCCCAAGCTCCCGCATTGCACCTTCAGCCCTCAGCCTGTCATCACGCGAATAGAACAGCCTGCCCGGTCTCTGCGTCCCCGTCAGAACTATCTCCCTGACTCTTGCAGGAAAATTCCTGTCAGCCTCCTCAACCTGCGGAACGTATGACATTCTGCCGTTGCGCTCAAGTGTTCCGGAACTCAGCGTAAGGAGTCCTGCAATTCCCCGCGTAAGTGTGCTTTTGCCTGAACCGTTAGCCCCCGTGATGAATACCATCTCACCGGAACATACAGAGAGCGAGACATCATTTACTGCTGTATTGTCGCCGTACTTTATCACCGCGTGTTCAAGTCTTAATCTCTCAGTCATTCAGTGCCCTTGTTATGCTGGTGTAGTTATCGTTCATGATCCCCAGAAACGTTTTGCTGTCATCGCTGATCACGTGCGCTGTGTCGAATGCGAGTATCTCCGCCCCGGTCTGATCGCTGATCGAACGTGTTACGGCAGATATGCCAAGAGGCTCGGCGAGGATATATTTTGTCCCGTTCTCGCGTATGAACTTCAGGACTTCCGCAAGCCTCCGCACGGACGGTTCATTTTCCCCGTCATATGCGCTGATATAGTCTATTCCGTAGCGTCTCACGAAATAGCCGCATGAGAATTCCCCGCCGAACACTAAAGGCTCATCATAGCGCAGGCCCGCAAATTTAGCGTCAAGTTCTCCCAGCTTTGCGCAGTACATTTCCGCGTTGTGCATGTACCTTCCGGAGTTCTCCGGGTCAGCCGTGCACAATCCACGCGCAATGTTCAGCACCATTCTTTGAGCCAGCGAAAGGTCAAGCCATATATGCGGGTCTCCGTTCACCGTCTCTATGCCGTCAGAAGCGTCAATTATCGCTGTATCAGTTAGTGTTGCAGAGATTCTTTCGGCCCAGTGCTCCATGCTCTTTCCGGTGAATATGAACACGTCAGAATCATTCAGTGCCTTAATGTCCAGCGGTGATGGCTCGTATTCGTGCGGTTCTGTGCCGGGCTTCAGGAGCAGCTTCACGTCGGCCAAGTCTCCGGCGATCTCCCGCGCAAAGTCATATACGGGAAACAAACTGCATGTGATAGAGATGTTTGCATAGGCGGCTGTTGCTGTGAATGAGAATAATGCGAGAAAAATTATTGTCTTGAGTTTCATCAATAAATATTGTCCTGTGAAGAAAAAATTTTAGGCTATTATAGCAGACATGTTTATATTGATTTCAGGGGCAGCAAGAAGCGGCAAGAGTTCATACGCAGAACAGAGGCTTTACGGCATGGACGGAAGCATAAAGCTCTACGTAGCTACGGCAGAAATTTATGATGATGAGATGCTTTCACGTGTTGAGCTTCACCGGCAGAGACGGCAGAATTTGGGCTTCACGACGATAGAGAGGACTCGCGGTTTGGGCGGGCTGGATATTCCGGAGGGTGCTTGCGTGATGATTGAGGGGCTTGCGACATGGACGGCAAACGAAATGTTCAGGCCCGAAGGCGTGTTTATGGAAGCAGGGCGGAAAGTGTATGATGACTTCATGAGGCTCAAAGGGAAGGCGGAAAATATTATTGCTGTTGCTGATGATATTTTTTCGGACGGGATAACTTACGATGACACTACAGAACTATACAGAAGGACTCTTGCCGGGCTGATGATAAAGCTGACACGTGAGGCAGATGAAGTGATTGAAGTTTTTGCGGGAATACCTGTCAGCTGCAAAGTATCTTCCTGAACAGCTCTTCAACAGTGTCGGTCTCAATCTCCGCTATTGCCCTGATCTGAGGCCGTGCACTCCTTACAGCCGCAGGGTGTCCGGAAAGCTCCATCATTTCCCGGTCATTGTCATTGTCGCCTATAGCCATACATTCAGACGGTGATATGCCCAGAACGTGAAGAACATGTTTCAGCGCAGAACCCTTGTTGACGTTATGCGGCATCATGTCGATCCATTCCGTACCGCTGGTTACGACATCGCACAGCCCGGAAAACCTTTCGTGCCAGTAATCGTAGTCTGTCTTTCCGTCCTCATGGTAAAGCGCAATCTTCAGGTAATCCTCTTCAACAGCCATTATGTCAGGAATGACCTTTACGTTATATTTCACAGTATCCCTTAAATGATAATAGAAGCTGATATTTTTCGGCTGAATGTAGCAGACATTTTCTCCCGACACCATAACTTCAAATCCTTCACGTTCAATCACTGCTTTGATGATTTCCTGCCCTGCTTCACGGTTCAACGTGTCCTTGTTCAGCCTTGCCCCCTCATAGAATGACATACAGCCGTTTTCACAGATATAGCCTATTTCGTGTTTTATGGGTGCAAATAGATTCTGAAGGTTGAAATACTGCCGCCCGCTTGAGGCAAAAAACATTATTCCTTTCTTCTTGAGTTCGTGAATATAGGAGCATGTATCAGGATTAAGATTTTGCGCGCCGTTCAAGAGTAATGTGCCGTCAAGATCGCTGGCTATGAGCTTTAAGTTATTCATAATTGTCATGCTCCTTTAAGTTGGATGTTAATATATAATACCATCTGGCATATTAAGATGAATGAGCGTTCAGGATTAAATTTTACTATGAGTGGCGAGGCTTCTGACTATCAGAACCTTGTAGAACAGATACTTGCAGGAGTAAATGAACTGTCTCCGGCAGGCTTTGAACGGCTTGTTGTTGATCTGCTCATACGCATGGGCTATGAGGTCTACAAGAACGCAAAGCACCGCACGAGCTTGGCCGCAATTCAGGGAATAATAGTAGAAGACCGGCCGGGATACAACCCGATATACATTCAGACCCGCAAACTTGAACCCGGAAGCATAATCACGAGCTGGAATATGCAGAGCTTCGGTGATGCCATTGAACGCAAGGCAGGCAGGGGGCTTCTGGTAACGAACGCGAACTACTCAAAGCCCGCACAGGATTACGCGAAGGAGAAACACATAATCCTGATTGACGGGAGCATTTTAGCGCGGTTAATGATAGTGCATAACTTCTGCGTGAATGTCCGTGAAGTCGTCGAGATAAAATCAATAGATCCCAACGCCTTTAAGGACTACAGGATTTGAGCTGATACCTCCAAAGCACGAAGTATAACCTGATCCATGTCGTAATATTTGTATTCTCCCAGCCTTCCGCCGAAAATTACATCAGGGCATTTTTCTGCCGCCATCTTTCTGTACTCCTCATACAGTGAATTATTCTTGGCATCATTGACGGGGTAATAAGGCTCGTCCCCTGACTGCCATTCGGAGCTGTATTCGCGGGTGATTACAGTTCCGAGAGTGTCATTGCCGGGATAGAAATGCTTGTGTTCTATGCAGCGCGTGTAAGGAGTTATGCTGTCTGTGTAGTTCACTATAGCATTGCCCTGAAAGTTATCCGTATCCTGCAAAACTTCAGTCTCAAAGCGTAGTGTCCTGTATTCGAGAGTTCCCAGAGAATAACCGAAGTATTCATCAATCTGGCCTGTGAAAATCACTTTGTCTGCAAGCCCTTCAAGCTGTCCCCTTTCAGCAAGGTAATCACAGCCGGTTTTGACTTCTATGCCTTCAAGCATATTCTCAATAATTTTCGTGTAGCCATCAAGCGGTATGCCCTGATACAGCGCGTTGAAGTAATTGCTGTCGTATGTGAACCTTACAGGCAGACGCTTTATGATGAATGCCGGAAGTTCACTGCATGGCCTGCCCCACTGCTTTTCGGTGTAGCCCTTGATGAGGCGTTCATATATGTCCCTTCCGACAAGGCTTATTGCTTGTTCCTCCAAGTTGCGCGGCTCTGTGATGCCTGATTCCCGTCTCTGTTCGTCTATCTTGGCCTTTGCCTGTTCCGGAGTAATCACGCCCCACATCTTGTTGAAGGTGTACATGCTGAAGGGCAGTGAATATATCTCGCCGTTGTAGTTCGCTATAGGTGTGTTGGTGAAGCGGTTGAAGCCGGTGAACTGGTTGATATAGTCCCATACCTTTTGGCTGTTTGTGTGGAATATGTGAGGGCCGTACCTGTGAACATGAATCCCTGTAATATTTTCGCTGTAGATATTGCCGCCGATATGCCTGCGCTTCTCAACGACAAGCACGGATTTATGCTTTTGCCGTAATTCGTGCGCAAGGACAGCTCCGAAGAGTCCTGACCCTGCAATAATATAATCGTACATAGTTATTCTCCCTGCATAATAGTTTTACGGCACACATTATAGAACACAGAGCTAAAACCCGTCCTGCCTCATGACATCAATAATCCTTTCAGCAACACTCTTCCATGAATATTGGGTAAGGTACTTATCGTGCATTGCCTCAACATAAGACACAAAATTATTCCTGTCCAGCAAAAGCCGTTCCATGCAGTCCGCAAGTTCATCGGGATCATCATCATGAATCAGCATACCGTTCTTCCCGTCCTGAATGAACTCCGGCATGGCGCATATATCCTTCCCGATACACGGAAGGCCGAATATCAGAGCCTCAGCAAAAACGATCCCGTAAGCCTCAAAGCGTGAGGGCATGACGAAGAAATCACACAGGTTATAGTAATGCACAAGTTCATCATACGAGAGAAGGCCGAGAAAATTTACGCCGCTGATTCCGTCAAGTTCCTGCGGTGCTGTTGATGGCCCGGCAATATAGAGTTCAGCATCAGGATACTTTCTGTGCAGTTTCGTGAATGCTTCAGCTGCCAGCGGGCCGTTCTTGCGTTCCCAGTCCCTGCCGACAAACAGAAACCTTCTGCCGTTCTTGCCGTGCGTGTCTATCAGTGATGTATTTATGTTGCACCCTCCGCCGACATGGTGAATCTTCCTAGCATCTATGCCGGTATTTACCGCAAGGTCTTTCGCCAGCCATTGGGACATAGTGAGCAATCCCCTGCAATTTTCGTTGACTTGCCTGTTCAGTTCAAGACGTTCATGCACGATTGATTCTTTTGTGTTTGGAGGAAGAGGCGTAAACCTGCTCAACGGTGATTTTTCCTTCCACATTCTGTATACGAAATCTACTGTGAGATCCTGATACATGTATGTGTTCTGCATATATCTTGAAGGCACAGCATGAAACATTATGCACGGCGCGTCATGAGCAGGAAGTTTTGATGACTCAATCTCAGCCTGCATGATCTTTGAGTCAAACACCATAAAATTATCTGAACGGGTTAGTTTGTCTGCTATGTGCTTTAATTTACGGGCTAACCGTGCCGTGAAGCTGTCTAAAAGCGGAATATCGATTACATTTGCGTACTGTTGAAGGGAAGTAAATAGGCTATAGTGAATGCCTGACCAAGAAGTTTTACGGTCTCTGCTCCATGTACAGAAAAAATTTACAGTGATAGGCTGTCTGCTGTCTGCTGTCTGCTGTCTGCTGTCTGCTGTCTGCTGTCTGCTGTCTGCTGTCTGCTGTCTGCTGTCTGCTGTCAAAATTGTGGTGCAGTTTTTCATTTGTGTCAAGTCCTTTCTGCTGATTTTGCAGTTGATTATTATATAGCATTGTAATAACTTTACTTTTTAATTTTTGGGTGCTAAACTCACAAAGTTATTATGGACTAAAAATTTTCAAGGAGAGTTTATCAAATTGGCAACAAGAAGAGAGCCTAGATTCAAATTATGCCGTCATTTAGGTGTTAATGTATGTGGACACCCGAAGGCGTTGAAACGTTCAGACACGAAAAAAGCATCAGCCGCAGCCAGTGCCGCCCGTGCAGGCCAGAAGGTATCGCAGTACGGACTTCAGCTGATGGAGAAGCAGAAGATCAAAGCCTATTACGGAATACTTGAGAGGCAGTTTGCGCGCTACTTCAAGGCAGCCGAAAAGAGCAGCAGTGATACGACAGGTACAGCCCTGCTCAAAGCCTTAGAGTGCAGGCTCGACAACCTCGTCTACAGGACAGGTTTTGCCCGATCAATCCGTCAGGCACGCCAGCTTGTTACTCACGGTCATATTCTCGTGAACGGCAATAAGGTAGATATTCCTTCATTCGGCGTAAAGGTCAATGACGTAATCAGCCTCAAGGAGAAGACACGCACAAATCCATTAGTGGAAGAGAACTTCAACGGTTTTGTGTCGTTCAGCGTTCCTTATCTGGAGAAGAACAAGGAACAGTGGAGCGCAAAATTAATCCGTGAGCCTATGAGGGAAGAACTGCCCATAGAAGTGAATGAAATTCTTGCGGTTGAGTTGTACTCAAAGTAACGCAGAATAACAGATAAATTTAGCTCTTATCAAGAGAGGTGGAGGGACCGGCCCTGTGAAGCCCGGCAACCTGTCAAATCAGGTGCCAATACCGGCAGCGAGGTTGAAGCTGGATGATGAGAGAGAGACAACAGAAAGAATTTTTATGTACTCTCTTGCATTATTCAGGAGGGTACATTTTTTTTGCGAATATATTTACGGAGGTTAATGTAAATGGCAGACAGTTTCATTTTTTCTTCAGAGTCAGTAACGGAAGGACACCCCGATAAAGTAGCAGATCAGATTTCTGATGCTGTGCTTGATGCCATTCTTGCACAGGATCCTATGGGGCGCGTTGCATGTGAGGTCATGGTGTCTACAGGATTTGTTGTAGCTGCAGGAGAGATCAGCACAAAGGCAGTGATAGACATACAGAAGATAGCCCGGCAGACCATCAACGAGATCGGCTACACGCGTGCAAAATTCGGGTTTGACGGCGATTCATGCGCAGTGTTCACGGCAATAGATGAACAGTCAGGAGATATAGCGCAGGGTGTTGATGACGCAATAGAGGTACGCGGCCAGAATCTTGGCGATGATGATATTGCGAAGATAGGTGCAGGGGATCAGGGAATGATGTTCGGATACGCCACGAACGAGACGAAAGAACTTATGCCCATGCCCATAGCTTTGGCTCATGCAATGGCAAGGCAGCTCACAAAGGTGCGCAAGGACGGTACGCTGAAATATCTTCGTCCGGACGGCAAGACTCAGGTATCATTACGCTATGAGGGACGCAAGGCAGTACACGCTGATACTATCGTTGTATCCACACAGCACGCCCCGGACACGAGCCTGAAGCGTATACGTGAGGATCTCATAGCACAGGTAATCACACCGATAATCCCGGCAGAACTCATCGACAAGGACACAAGAATATTCGTGAATCCTACAGGACGTTTCGTGAAGGGCGGCCCTGCGGCAGATTCCGGACTGACCGGTCGCAAAATCATAGTGGACACTTACGGCGGATGGATACCTCACGGCGGCGGAGCGTTCTCCGGCAAAGATCCCACGAAGGTAGACAGGAGCGGAGCATACATGACACGCTATGCGGCCAAGAATATTGTTGCGGCAGGGATCGCTGACGAGTGCCAGATTCAGGTGGCTTACGCTATTGGTGTGGCTGAACCTGTCTCGCTGAACGTCAACACTTTCGGGACGGGGAAAATTCCGGACGGGAAGATTTCGGAGCTGCTGCGCAAGCATTTCGACTTCAGGCCGGCGGCAATCATCAGGGACTTAGACCTCCGCAGACCTCAGTACAAGGCTCTTGCTGCTTACGGGCACATGGGACGTATAGACCTTCCGGAGCTTCCGGGCTGGGAGAAGACGGACAGGGCTGAAGAACTCAGGAAGGCCGCAAA
>CAJOES010000068.1 GCA_905233455.1 uncultured Synergistales bacterium
TGAAACGAAAATTTTTCAGAAATTATATAACGTGCCAAATATTGAGAGAATATATCATGATTATGAAGGGATTTTGTGAAAGTTACATGAAGACAGCAAAAAAAAGACAAAGATTTATGCTATAATTCTTTCGCGATCAAATTATGCACACAGCAATATGCTTCTTCTTTGTCTGTGGTAATTATATCACATGGCAGAAAAAAGGCGTGATTTTGTTGTGTGTTCGGAAACAATTTTTTGCGCTGGCAGGCTGTAGGCACGGGAGCATGAAATAAAAACTAACAATAAATATTGAAGGAGGAATAACACACAATGAAGAGAAAAGGATTCACGCTTGTTGAATTGCTGATTGTTGTAGCGATTCTCGGTGCATTAGCAGCAATCATGACGGTATCGAGCGGTGCATCAATATCAAAGTCAAAGGCAACGGCAATCGCCAATAACCTGAGGATATGCACAACTGCTACACAGCTTTACGCTCTGCAGAGTGGCGACACTGAGGCTGCCACTACCGACACTGCGGCAGATAAACTTTCTGTACTTGTCCCTAACTTTAGCGATTTCACAGCTGCAGATAACGGCATGATTAAATATACAGCTTTAACGGATGCAGGATACAAAAAGTGGGCCGTATCAGTGGATATAGGCGGTGCATCAGCGGCTGAAATTGAGACTGCACTAAAAACTATAAAAGGTTTCAGTAACGCCAGCAAGCATTTTACATATAATCTGTTCGACGGCACAGTTAAATAAGAATAATTTGCTAGCAACGAGTTGATTAAACCTACAGCCAATCAACCAACGCATAGAGAGTCTTCCACACGGAAGGCTCTTTTCTTGCGTGTTTTGCTCAAATTATTTCAACCGCTAATCATGACGTTAATATTCTTCAAAGTTTATGCTATAAAGACAATATTTATATAATACATTGGCAGATTGGGAACATTAATCATGAGAATAAATGAATTATATGTAAAAAATTTCCGCTGTTTTGAGGAACTCACCATAAAATTTTCCGGAGATTACACCAGGCAAATCATCAGTGCTTAATGCCCTTAGTACCGCGCTGGACAGTTTCGTTCAGGCCGCACAAACTGACAGGCGCAAATCGTTTCCGTTCACCATGATGGATATTCAGGACAGTGACGCACGCCTTAAGACCTTTCAGGAGGGCAGTACCTTGAACCAAATATCACAGTATCCTGTAGCAATAATGGTATCTGCACAAGTGAACGGCGGAGAATCTGTTTCATGGGAAGGCATCATGAACAAGCATTCAGAGAAAAACGTAAAAGGAGTCGCGCCCATAGCTAAATACGCGCAGACCTTGCAGGAACAGATAACCGCAGACCAGCAGGTTATACTGCCCGTTATAGCCAGCTACGACACACAGCGGCAATGGAGCAATACCGGGGACAAACCAGCAAGAGAAATTCGCTTTATCCCGCGCATGAACGGTTACGCAGATGCACTCAGCGCAGAACCCTTCAACATTGGGGCTATGCGTCATTGGTTCTCCCGTATGCTGCTCATATCACGCAAAAAGAATGTCCCGGAGTTTGAGGCTGTGCGCAATGCCGTTGCAAGCTGTTACAAGCATGTTGATGATGATCAATCCGTAAAACGTGTTGTGATTGATTATGACGCTGAGAAGGAAGACTTAGAATTTCAGACATATTTTGATGACGGAAGTGCTGAAGTGCTCCCCTTGTATTACCTGAGCGACGGAACTAAAAGCATACTTGCTGTTGCTGCCGACATTGCATACAGAATGGCAGTGCTGAACCCCGGCCTTCTGGACAGAGTCATAACAGACACTGACGGAGTAGTTATGATTGATGAGGTTGATATGCACCTGCACCCATCATGGCAGAGAAAGATTGTGAACAGCCTGCATGAAACTTTCCCTAAAGTTCAATTCATCTTCACTACGCATTCACCAAGCGTATTGACGAACGTTCCGAAAGAAAATATTGTGATGCTTCATGGCAGACAGGCATATAACCCTGAAGCCAATACCTACGGAAGGGACGTAAATTCAGTTCTAAGGGAAGTAATGCACACAGAAATACGGCCTTCTGAGATAAGCGGCAAACTCAAGGCATTTTCTGATGCAGTAAGTGATTCTGATCTGGACTCTGCGGATAAGATACTAAAGGAATTACGCAGAGTTTTGGGCGATAATGATTCGGAAGTCGTCAGCGCACAGGTTACGCTTGATTTAGAGAGGATATGATACGGTGATATATATCAGGAAGGGTAAAGCACCGGATGAGCTTATAGAGTTCAGGAAACAAAATCCTAATTTCGGGTTCGATGACCTGCTGTCAGACGTTAAGGCCGTTTTGCGTAAATCACTGCTAGATGAACAGGGATCTTTATGTGCGTACTGCATGAACCGCATACATGATGATGCTGATGAAGTGAAAATAGAACATTACGTGCCGAGAACTCCGGATAATGAGCTTGATTACGGGAATCTTCTTGCTGTCTGCAAGGGCAGTGAAGGGAAAACCCGTAAAAGGCAGCACTGCGATACAAGGAAGGGGAATTCTGAACTGCACATAGATCCGCAGAATCCTGAGCACATGAGGCAAATATCCTACAAACCTGACGGGACTATTTTTGCTAGGGATAATGACGGCTTCAATAGGGATATTAATGAAACACTGAATCTTAATGATGATTTCGGCTATCTGAAAAACAACAGAAAAACAGTACTAGATCAATTCAAAAGCTGGCTGAAAACTAAGCTCGGAGATAAATCGGCAGCTCCGGACTTCATGAAAAAGGTATTAGCTTCGTACACTTACCGCAATAACGGCGAACTAAAACCGTACTGCGGAATTATTATTGAATATATCTGCAGGAGGCTGAATGCTCAAGTATGATAGTTCACTGGTTGAATGCCGTAAAATTTTTTGTATAATTTGTTTTGTTCAGACTGTATCAACACACTCAATGCACTAATCACAATATATTCAGAAGGAGGTGAAAATGACGATGGCGGACAATCCTACGATAACTGAGATAAAAGCTGCTGAAACTGCGGCGGCTAATGCTGTCCAGAAGGCCAAAGAGGATGCTGCGAAGAAGCTCAACCGTGCCAGTGCGGACGCAGAAAACTCCCTGAAGGAAGCCCGGCAGAATGCGGCACGTCAGTTCAGGGACAAGATACGCAGGGCAGAAGAAGCTGCGGAGACTAAAGCCAAAGCAATTTTGTCTAAGCGTGAGGGAGAAGCTAAGGCATTCTATGACAAAAACAAAGGCAAGATACCTGCTGCTGCTTCATTCATAACGGAAGAGGTGATGAAGAAATATGGGAGTGGCCAGGCTTAAGAAGGCAGAACTTTATTATCACAAATCCGTTTACGGCGAAATAGCTGCGGCCCTTCAGAACAGCGGCTCATGTCAGATAATCAGCACCACCGAAGAAAACAAAAAAAGGCCTTCTGACGTTGAAGCACTGCTCTCGAAGACTGAGGACAGGCTCGCAGATGTCCGTTACCTCACCAGAACGCTTACACCGCATTACGTTGACCCCGTGCCATCACTCGACAGAATGCTCGGCGAACGTCCTGATGTTACGATGACGGAACTTGAGGAGCTTGCATCACAGACGGATTTGAAGGCGGTATGCGAACGTACCCGCGCAATTGAACACGAGACAGGAGAAGTACGGACTAAGCTCTCTGAAGCCAGAATGAATATATCGCTTCTCGCAGCACTGGACTTTTTCCCCTATCCTCTCTCAGTTATCACGGAAGGAACCCGCACGCTTTCGGGCTTGGCCGGGACGCTAAGAGCCGAGAATGTCAGCGGGCTGAAAGCAGCAATCGGAGACCTGTCGCAATACAAGGATGATACGGAGCTTGTTGTTGCGCCGTATGACCCGAAGGACAAAGCCGCCGAGGTTTATGCTGCAGTAATATTCTCGCGCAAACTTGAATCAGAGATACGCGAGATCTGCACGAAACAGGGACTTTCATTCATTGAAGTGCCTTCCGTGCTCAAGGGTACTACGGACGAGGAACGCGAAAAATTCACGGCCTCAATCGCAGAACTTGAAGCACGGGAATCAGAACTTGCATCACAGCTTGCAGACACCGCGCAGGAGAACGTCCCGACAGTCCAGAAGTTATCGGACTACTACAACAGCCTTGCAGGACGTTACGGCGAGACTCTCAACAGCGACGAAACTGCCAGCACGATGCTCACTAAATTCTGGCTGCCTGCGGACAAAGCTGACGGGATACGCCAGACCATAGAGGCAATAAGCCCGGACGTTGAACTGACTCTTTCAGATCCCGCGCCGGAAGATGAGCCTCCTTCACTGCTCAACAACGGAAACACTGTCAGGCCGTTCAATATTCTGACGGAATTATATTCATCGCCGACATACAGAGGCATTGACCCCACGCCGTTACTTGCTCCGTTCTTCTGGATTTTCTTCGGCATGTGCTTGGGTGATGCCGGTTATGCTATTGTCGTTTTCGGGACGATCCTTTATGTCTTCAGGAAGTACAAGAAGATTGCTCCCGGCGTTAAGGATTTCATCAGGTTGTTCTTGTTCTGCTCGGTGTCCACGTTCATTTACGGCGTAATTTCCGGCTCATTCTTCGGCAACTTCATAGACAGCTTTGTGCCCGTGCTTGTTCCGCTGAAGAATGCGTTAATGCTGGTTGACCCCATGACTAACCCCATGCAGGTATTAGGCATATCGCTTCTGCTGGGAGTGATTCACCTCATGTTCGGGCTTCTTGTTGCGGCATACGACAAGCTGAGGCACGGCGAGTTCATTGACGCAATCGGCAACGACATATCATGGTTCTTGCTGATCGTCGGATTGTGCCTGCTCGGAACTGCAATGATGGGAATGCTTCCTGCACACTTCTTCGACATAGGAAGGGCAATGGCAATAGCAGGGGCAGTGATCATATTCATCTATGCCGGCAAGGGAGAACCTAACATATTCAAGAAGGTCATTAACGGCTTCCTTGCATTGTACGGCTCAACGTCATATTTAGGAGATATTCTCAGCTACAGCAGGCTTCTGGCACTGGGCTTCGGCTCGGCAGTTATCGGCATGGTGATTAACCTTCTCGGCGGACTGGCTTCGGACATTCCTTATGTCGGCTGGCTCATAGCTATAGTGGTAATCATCGGCGGGCATATCTTCAGCATAGCAATAAACATACTTGGCTCTTTCGTTCACCCGTTAAGGCTTCAGTATGTAGAGTTTTTCGGCAAATTCTATACGGGCGGCGGGGAAGCCTTCACACCGCTGACTCTCTCACAGGAATATGTAAATTTGAAGGCATAAATTAAAACTTGAAAGGAACGTGTAAATCATTATGGAACTTCTGGGACTTTCACTCGCACTGTTCGGGGCAGCATTAGCAGCAGCTCTGGCCGGCATCGGTTCAGCAATCGGAATAGGAGTAGCAGGCGGAGCAGCAGCAGGAGTAATGACTGAAGATCCCAACAAATTTGGTTCATGCTTGATCCTTCAGGCACTTCCCGGAACACAGGGAATCTACGGCCTGCTGATAGCATTCTTCGTACTCAACAAGATAGGTCTTCTCGGCGGTGCTGGTGCAGTTGCTCTCAACTGGAATCAGGGCCTGCAGATTTTCGCATCATGCCTTCCTATTGCGCTTGTCGGCTGGTATTCAGCAATCTGGCAGGGCAGGACTTCAGCGGCTTCAATCCAGATGATAGCAAAGAAGCCTGAAGCAATGGGCAAAGCAATAATTCTCCCCGCAATGGTTGAGACATATGCAGTCCTTGCGCTTCTTACGAGTATATTAATGCTCATGGGAGTTCAGGTGGGCTAATCGGGCAGGTGTTGAGAAATGGCACTTGCAGACATCAAAGCAAAGATAAAGGCTGATTCACAGGCTCAGATAAAGGCGATAGAGGCAGAGAACGACGCAAAAGTCCGCGATATTAGCCGCAAGGTCAACGCTGAGATCAAGACTGTGCAGGATTCCTACAACGCAAGACTCGCAAAGGAAGAGCCTGAAGTCCTGAGAAGGCGTGAGATCGTTGCGGAACTTGACGCGAAACGTATTGATTTGGGCACTCGCCAGCGTCTTGTAGGCGAGGCATTCGGTGAGGCACTCAAGCAGCTTGTGGAGCTTGCACCGGATAAGTACGTGAAATTTGCGGATAAGCTCATGGCTCAGGCAGTTTCTACCGGCAAGGAAGTTGTGTTTGTCGGAAAGAACGAGAAGCATTTAGACCAGCGTTGGCTCGACGGGTATAACGCATCACATCAGACATCACTGACATTATCGCCCGAAAAGCTCCCGATAGCAGGAGGGTTTGTGCTGAGAAACGACAGGATAGACACAAACTGCTCATGGGAGATGCTCCTTGCCGACGCACGCGCTGATATTGAGACCGAAGTAGTGAAGCGGTTGTTTGCGTAAGGGGGTGCAGTCGTGAGTTACGTATACACCGTAGCACGTTTGCGGGGTATGGAGAATCACATACTGGACTCGGCATTTTTCTCGCGGCTCATGGACAGCGCAGGCATTGACGACGCAGTTAAGGCACTGGGTGAAACGTCATATTCGCAGTGGATTTCAGGCAATAATTTCGACAAAGCCATAGATTCCGAGATTCTCGCTACATGTGAGGAGCTTGAACGCTTTGTGCCGGATAAAGGGCTTGTTGCTATATTCCGTCTGCCTTATGACTTCCATAACGTGAAGGTTCTGTTGAAGGGGCTGTTCAAAGTCAGGGGCGGAGAGGCTGAAGGGAGACGCTATGACCTTCTCTCCAAGCTCGGAACTATTGACACTGACGAACTCACCAACGCAATAGAGACGGAAGAATACGGATTTCTGCCCTATGGACTGACCGACTTAATCCCGCAGTGCTGGCAGTTATGGGATGCCTCAAAAAACGCACAGGCAGTGGAGCTTCTGATAGATCACCAGATGTTCAGGGCTATGCTTGACGTTGCAGGAAGCCTGAACATGCCCGAAGTTCTCCGGTGGGTGCGGTGCAAGATTGATGCCGAGAACCTCCGGAGTGCGGTGCGTCTGGGCAGGATGAACTACGACCCGGCTAAAGCTCTGCCGTTCTTCCATGAGGGCGGGAATCTCAGGCCGGATGACGTAGCGAAACTTCTTGCAGAACCTCAAGAGACATGGAGCAGAATATTATCGTATACGGACATCGGCGGAGTATTGGGAGCATTGGGAGATTCCGGAGACATGAAGGCGGCATTGTCTGACGTGTCGAAAGCTCTTGATGATTACCTCGTGAAAGTCCTTGAGGGCGCAAAATACTCTATGGACGCTCCGGAAAATGTTTTGCTTTTCCTGCTCACTAAGGAAGCTGAAGCCAGAAACATGCGCGTGGCTCTTGTGTGCGTTGCAGGCGGGCTTGACCGTGAATTCGGGAGGAGGCTGTTGACCAGTGGCAGACAGTAAACCAATGGCGGCTATAGGCAGTTACGAGATGGCATTGCCGTTTCAGGCTGTCGGAGTCCGGAGCGTGATACTGACACAGGATAACCGCAATACATTTGAGGGCACTCTTGAACAGCTTGCGCGTGAGGATTATGCGGTCGTGTTCATTCAGGAAGATTTATTTGTTGAGTTCACTGAAAAAGTAGAAGAAATCAACGATAAGTATCATACCAGCGTATTGCCTGTTCCCGGGCCTTCAGGTGCAACGGGGGCGGGGCTTGCGTCAATCAGGGGCAGCGTAGAGAAGGCTGTCGGTATGGATATATTTGCGGAAAGATAAAATTTCGGAGGCGGGAGAAAATAAAAATGCCTGAGAAAAAAGAAGTTAAAGGAGTAATAGAGAGAATCTCCGGCTCTCTTGTCGTTGCCGGCGGTATGGAAGGCGCAAGTATGCAGGACGTTGTGCATATCGGTGAGCTTGGCCTCGTCGGTGAGATACTTGAGGTTAACGGCGACAAGGCATCGATTCAGGTCTATGAGGAGACTTCAGGATTAATGCCCGGTGAGCCGGTCGTCTCAATGGGAGAGCCTCTCAGCGTGGAGCTTGGGCCGGGGATTATTGAACAGTTTTATGACGGGATTCAGAGACCTCTTGAACTCATCGAGAATGCAGCAAAGAGTCCCTATATATCAAGGGGTATAAGCGTCCCTGCACTTGACCGTAAAAAGAAATGGAAATTTGAGCCTAAAGTCAAGGCCGGTGATGAAGTTATAGCCGGGGATATTCTCGGAACGGTTCAGGAAACAGTTGTAGTTGAACACAGGATCATGGTTCCCTACGGCATCAAGGGCAAAGTAGCAAAGATCGAGAAGGGCGAGCACACTATCGAGGACGTTATCGCCGTAATAGATGACAACGGGACAAAGCATGAAGTGAGAATGCTTCAGCGTTGGCCTGTGAGAAGACCCAGACCCGTAAAGACCAGGCTTGCACCTAACGTCCCCATGACGACGGGACAGCGTGTAGTTGATGCGTTCTTCCCGGTAGCCTTGGGCGGCACTGCATGTGTTCCGGGACCTTTCGGTTCAGGAAAGACGGTCATACAGCACCAGTTCGCGAAATGGGCACAGGCTCAGATAGTTGTTTACGTAGGATGCGGCGAGCGCGGAAATGAGATGACTGACGTTCTGCTTGAGTTCCCGGAACTTGACGACCCGCAGACAGGACAGCCCCTCATGAAGAGGACTACGCTTATAGCAAACACCTCAAACATGCCCGTTGCCGCACGTGAAGCCAGCGTATATACAGCAATAACGTTAGCCGAGTATTACCGCGATATGGGATATTCGGTTGCATTGATGGCAGATTCAACAAGCCGCTGGGCAGAGGCATTGCGCGAAATGTCCGGAAGGCTTGAGGAAATGCCCGGTGAGGAAGGTTACCCGGCATATCTCGGCACGCGTCTCGCATCATTCTATGAAAGAGCAGGACGCTGTATCGTCAACGGCAAAGACGGCCGCGAAGGATCTATAACCGTTATAGGGGCAGTATCACCTCCCGGCGGAGACTTGTCCGAACCCGTTACGCAGAACACGTTGCGAGTAACAAAAGTATTCTGGGGACTTGACGCTAACCTTGCGTATCAGAGGCACTTCCCTGCAATTAACTGGCTCAACAGCTATTCACTCTACACAGAGAGGCTTGACCCGTATTGGGATGAAAGGTTTGATGACCAGTGGAGCGGGCTTAGAGTCGAATCAATGAGCCTTCTTGAGCAGGAAGCACAGTTGAACGAAGTCGTAAGGCTTGTCGGTATTGATGCCCTTTCGCGTGATGAACGTATGGTAATGGAGACGGCTAAATCATTGCGTGAGGACTTCCTGCACCAGAACGCATTCCATGAGATAGACACATATGCTTCAATGGAAAAGCAGTTCAAGATGCTTAGGACAATAATCAATTTCCATCATGCCGGACTTGACGCACTGCACAAGGGCGCGCCAATGAACAAGTTATTCAACCTGCCTGTCCGCGAACAGATCGCAAGAATGCGTTATCTTGAAGAAAAGGACATTGGGCAGATAGACAAGCTCGAAGACACAATCAAGGAGCAGATTAACGCAATAGTGCCTGTTGGAGGTGATTCAAATGCTGCCTAGAGAGTACAGGACAATATCAAGCATTTCCGGCCCGTTGATGATGGTCGAGAAGACTCAGGATGTCCGGTTTGATGAGCTTGTTGAAATCACGTTAGCCAACGGAGACAAGAGAAGAGGCCGTGTTCTTGAAATCGAGAAGGATCGCGCATTAGTTCAGGTTTTCGAGGGCACATCAGGAATCGAAAATGAGGACACAAAAGTCAGGTTCGTCGGCAAAGTCTTAACCCTTCCCGTATCACGCGACATGTTAGGCCGTGTGTTCAACGGACGCGGTGAACCCATTGACGGCGGAGCACCACTAATCGCCGAGCAGAATCTAGACATTAACGGAATGCCGATGAACCCGTTTTCCCGCGATTACCCTTCAGAGTTCATACAGACGGGAATATCAACCATTGACGGACTTAACCCGATGGTCAGAGGGCAGAAGCTCCCGATATTCTCGGCTTCAGGACTTCCCCATAACAGAATGGCGGCACAGATCGCACGTCAGGCAACGGTCATCAGCGGACATGAAGATTTCGCGGTAGTTTTCGCGGCAATGGGCATCACGTTCGAGGAAGCATCATTCTTCATGGAGGACTTCAGGCGCACTGGAGCATTACAGCGCACGGTTCTCTACATCAACCTTGCAGATGACCCCGCAATCGAGCGTATATCAACACCTCGTATTGCACTGACTGCAGCGGAGTATCTCGCGTTTGAATGCAACATGCACGTAGTTGTTATCTTGACGGACTTAACGAACTACTGCGAGGCACTTCGCGAAATTTCTGCGGCACGCAAGGAAGTTCCCGGACGCAGAGGTTATCCCGGCTACCTGTACACAGACCTTGCGACAATGTATGAACGTGCAGGAAGGCTCAAGGGCAAAAGCGGAAGTATCACGCAGATTCCGATTCTGACCATGCCTGAAGACGACAAGACTCACCCGATCCCTGACCTTACGGGCTATATCACTGAAGGGCAGATAATCCTCAGCAGGAGTCTGCACCGTCAGGGAATTTACCCGCCGGTTGATGTAATGCCTTCACTGTCAAGGCTTAAGGATAAGGGTATAGGCAAAGGCAAGACTCGCGAGGATCATGCAGACCTGATGAACCAGCTTTTTGCGGCATATGCAAGGGGCAAAGAGGCCAAGGAGCTTGCAGTAATTCTCGGCGAGGGTGCATTGTCGGACGAGGATAAAGCGTTCGCAAAGTTCGCTGACGTTTTCGAGGATAAATATGTACGTCAGGGAGAATACGAGAACAGGACGATTCAGGAGACATTACAGCTCGGCTGGGATCTGCTGACTATGATTCCTGTGAAGGAACTCAAGAGAATCAGGGACGCATATATCGAGAAGTATTTGAACCCGCTGCTGAAGGAAAAATCAGAGAAGGGCGCAGAGTAAGGGAGGGACTTTGACCGATGGCACGCATCAATGTCAACCCCAACCGTATGGAACTCTCACGGCTCAAGAAACGTCTTGCTGTGGCCAAGCGCGGACACAAACTGCTGAAGGATAAGCAGGACGCACTGATTAAGGCATTCCTTGAGAAGGCACGTGCAGGCAAGGAACTTCGCGAGAGTGTAGAGAAGGAATTAGCCGAGTGCTACGGAACGTTTGTGCTTTCACGGGCACAGACTACACCGGAAATTCTGGAGCAGGCTTTGATCTTTCCGGGCGCAAAATCGACTCTGACGGTTCAGTGGCATAACGTCATGAGCGTACTTGTTCCCGAATACGACGTTAAGCAGGAAGGAAACCCCGTAAATTACGGCTTCGTGAATGTTCCGTTGCTGCTTGATGCCGCTCTGGAGCAGTTCAGCAAACTCATCTTGAGGCTTCTTGAGCTGGCCGCTGAGGAAAAAGCTATAAGGCTCATGGCGGGAGAGATTGAGCGCACACGCAGAAGGGTTAATGCTCTTGAGTACGTGATGATCCCGAATCTTGTGGAGACTATACGCTACATCAGCATGAAACTTGACGAGCAGGAACGCTCAACGTTAAGCAGGCTCATGAAGATTAAGGAAATAGTTTCGGCGTAAGAGAATAATATTTATCCCCTCGTGTAATGCGGGGGGAATTTTTTTATAATGCAGTATCCGTTTGAATATCAAAAAGTTTTTATTAAAATAATTTTCTTCATGAAAGGAGATAAGGCAGTAATGAAAAAATTTCTTCCGTTTTACTGTTTCATGTTGTCGTTATTGTTTTGCGCTCCAGGCTGGGGAAATATTTCACCTGATGTT
>CAJOES010000069.1 GCA_905233455.1 uncultured Synergistales bacterium
AAATATCATGTGGGACGAATATTTTGACACTAATACGGTATCAGAGATACGCCTCAAAACTACGGTATATTTCGGGCCGGGAGCGATCGCAAAGATTGACGGCATAATAGAGACTCTGAAGGCACGCGGGGTAAATCAGGTTCTGTGCATGACCGGCGGACGTTCGTACAAGCTCACCGGAGCATATGACTACGTAGAGTCTGCCTGCAAGAAGCATGGTGTAGGTATCACTCTCTACAACAAGGTTACTCCCAACCCCACGACGACATCAATCGATGAGGCTGCATCACTGGCCAAGAAGGACGGAGCAACAGCAGTAATCGGCATAGGCGGGGGAAGCCCCATTGATGCGGGAAAGAGTGTTGCTGTACTGCTCGCATATCCCGGCAGGACTGCGGAGGAACTCTACACCTTCAAGTTCATTCCGGAACATGCAGTGCCGTTAATCGCCATCAATCTTACGCACGGAACAGGAACGGAAGTAGACCGCTTTGCAGTTGCCACGATTCCGCACCTGAACTTCAAGCCCGCCATAGCATATGACAGCATTTACCCGCTGTACTCGATAGATGACCCGGCACTGATGACGAAACTAGCTCCCAATCAGACGCGTTATGTTTCTATTGATGCAGTGAATCATGTCGTGGAAGCAGCTACAAGCATTGCCGCAAATCCTTTGTCGATTGCGTTTGCCGCAGAGACTATAAGGCTTGTGGCCAAGTATCTGCCTAAAGCTATAGAGAATCCGGAGGACATAAAGGCACGTTATGCCCTGCTGTATGCGTCTATGGTTGCAGGTTCGGGGTTCGATAACGGACTTCTGCATTTCACGCACGCACTTGAGCACCCGTTGAGCGGAATGAAGCCGGAACTGACTCACGGGCTGGGGCTGTCGATACTGCTTCCTGCGGTGATTCTGGAGTGCTATCCTGCAAGGCCGAAAGTGTTTGCGGAGATTCTTGCGCCGTTGGTGCCGGGGCTGAAGGGAGAACCTGACGAGGCATATGTGGCTGCTTCAGGTGTGGAGAAGTGGCTTGCGTCTGTAGGTGTTCCGGAGAAGCTGAAGGACGTAGGATTCACGGAGAAGGATATAGAGCCTCTGGTGAAGCTGACGTTTGAGACTCCGTCTTTGAGCGGGCTTCTGGGTGTTGCTCCTGTTGAAGGCACTCCGGAGAGAGTGAAGAGAATCTATACCAACTCCTTAAAGCCAATGGGAAAATGATATATGAAGAAACATGCACCGGGTTGAAGAAGCCCGGTATTTTTTTGTGCGCTATAACTGGGATTTGATTTTGTCCGCTATCTTCCTTAGCCTTGCCCTAAGAAAACCGTTGAACCTGTCCGAAGTCCAAAGGGTTTCATCTTCAGGAATTAAATGCCTGTTAATGTATTCCTGCTTGTTATCCAGCCCGTTTATCCAGTCTCTAAGCTCAGTGCTGCCCTTCAGCACCCTGTTGGAGATATAATCAATAGCTGTATATTTCCTATATTGCTTATCTTCACGGGACTTACTTTGGCTTTTTCAAGAAGTTTGCGCGGGTGTATATGGTCTTTGTCCTCAATGCGCAGTGATGATCTTCTGCCGCCGTATATCATATAAAATACATATTTTTCTCCGGAATCCAACCGCAGCCGCGCCGGAATACCTGATTTAGAAGAGACAGCTTCAGCCATAATGACATGTTCCGGAAGTTCTTATCCTTAGTATCGAACTGGCTGAACATATTGCGGAGTTCTTCAGGATTCTTTGACTGGTAAAATATATGATATGCAAGGAAATATAACGGTATAGCTGATCTGTTGATGGAGGCAAACCATTCTTCATTATTTGATGCCTTCAAGAATATTCGCAGTGCTTCAAGCGTTGCCTGTATGCGTTCAAGGTTTCCAGTTGCAAATTCAGCGTCTTCTGCTGTCATGTCAGTCATTCCCTTGTTGGGCTTATCATTAAGAACTAACAGCATTTTTATTAGAACGTCCTGATCGATTCCCATATCTGAGTTTTTGCTGATAACGTCATCGAGGAATTTTTCCATCCTGTAATCAAAGCTCTTCAGGCTGGAAGCAACTAAGTCGTACTGAGACAGTCTTGTACCGCTTGAGTTGAGCCTTCTGAACATCTCTGCAATTCTCTGGCGGTCATCAATAATATCTCCCGACATGTGGGCTATAACTTTCGAGAGTCCTACGCTCTTATCGCCGAATATTCTGCCGTAGAAATCCCATATATTATTTTCAATACACCTTGCCTGTTCGAGATCTTTTATACCTTTTTCACTGGTTATGTTTTCTGCTACCCGTCTTGTATCTTCCATGTCTTGAAGCTGGCTGAACAGATACGGTGCAGGATACCACAAATATTTTCCGGATAATGCGTTATCCCTGTTCCTCTTGGGTAAATCTTCCAGCGAGGAGGAAAATTTAAAGTTATATTCGCGTACTTTATAGTTGCTGAATAAGTCGTAATATAAAATTTTGTCGTTATACCTTCCGCAAAGCCCCATATAGAAACTTTGAAGCCTTTGCTGTCCATCAATAACTACAAGCATAGTTATCGCCAGCATTATTAACTTCAAATGAAACAGTGTTCGAACCGTCTACAGTAAACAGCCTGTATGCAAACAAAGGTTTTTTGCCTTTCATTTCTTCTATACAGATTATAGAACCGAAAGAATTTTGTCGAAACAAAGAATCAAACAAAGTTTCCATCTTTTCTTCGTCCCACACTAAACGCCTTTGAATAACCGGCAGCACTATTCTGTTATCTTTGATGCGGGTAATCACGTCTCTAACTGTAAGATCTTCCCAGTTAGCTATTATACATAATCCTCCATGTAACAAAAGATTACAGACATTTTATATTAGCGGCGAAGAAATTAAAAGTTTGACCCTCTTTAACTGATAGCATAAAATTTTTATGATTAAAGGGGGTCATCTTATGTCATCACAAACTTCGACAGTAAAAGACATGACGGAAGGGACGATATGGAAGCACTTAATATATTTTGCGTTCCCTCTGTTTGTAGGCAATATATTTCAGCAGCTCTACAACACCGTAGACAGCATAGTAGTAGGAAATTTCGTCGGGGCTGATGCACTCGGCGCAGTAACATCAACAATACCTATAGTGATAACCATGCTTGGCCTGTGCATAGGTTTCACGATGGGGGCAAGCGTAGTAATATCTCAGTACTTCGGAGCAAAGGACGTTCCCAGCCTCCGGAGGTCAACGCATACGGCAGTAGCAGGAATGTTCATCATGTCATTATTCTTCTCTGCAACGGGCTACTATTCTACGCCTTTTCTTCTCCGCATGATGAATACCCCTGAAAGCGTCTTCGTCGAGGCCGTAGTGTATCTGCGCATATTCTCGCTCGGACTTGTCGGGACTGTCATGTACAACATGGGCAGTGCTATATTGCGTGCAGTGGGAGACTCTAAGAGGCCGTTATACTTCCTGATACTTGCTTCCGTCTTGAATATCTTTCTTGATCTTCTGTTCGTCATAAAATACGGCTGGGGTGTTGCAGGTGTGGCATATGCTACGATAATTTCACAGTTCGTGTCGGGAATAATCATTTTCTGGCTTCTGTTCCGCAGTCATGAAGTCCACAGCCTTACGTGGCATGAAATGAAGATTGACCGGCAGATATTGCGCAGAATCATAGAGATTGGATTCCCGACAGGCTTTCAGATGGCTTTAACGTCGTTCTCGAATGTCTTTGTGCAGGCATACATCAATTCATACGGAGCGGCAAGCACGGCAGGATGGGGGATATATTCCCGCGTTGATGCCTTCGTGATCCTTCCGACACAGAGTATGGCAATGTCCGTAACAACTTTCGTCGGACAGAACGCCGGAGCACGGAAGCCTGACCGCATACACAAAGGGCTGCTTCAGGGGCTGTTCATATCGTGGAGCATATCAGCATGTATCATCACCGCAATATTCGTATTTGCGCCGTTCATTGCGGGACTGTTCAACCGTGATGCCGCAGTTCTGGGCTATGCGGTGCTGTTCTTGCGTCTCAACAGCATATTTGATCCCGTCAACGCAACGAACCAGATAGAGTCCGGAGCATTGAGGGGAGTCGGTGATTCACGTACGCCAATGATGATTATGCTGGGGTCTTTCGTGGTGTTCAGGCAGATATACCTTTTCATCATCTCAAGAATGACAAGCTCAATAGTATTTATCGCAATCGGGTATCCAGTCGGCTGGATTATCTGCACTGTACTTATGACTATTCACATTAAGCGCATAGGCTGGGACAGGAAATTAGCGGAACTGAAATAACGTATAAAATCTTCTCGGCCAAGTGCTTTGATTACTGCCTTAATTCTGTTGGCATAATATCTCCGGGGCGGTGTTCTGTAGAAATAACGCATCACAGGGTAATCACTGCCCCACAAAACTTTTTCCATAAGACCGGCATCTCTCAGTGCAAGGATACTCTTCACCGGCATGAACGCGGTATCAGCATAAGCATTCGGGCATTCCTGCATAACTTCAGCACACTCATTCACCGGACGGCCATGCGCAAGAATCACCCTGACCTCCGGGAACTCACTGCATATATTCATGTACGCTCCAGCCCGGCAAATGTCATGTTCCCCTGTATGGAGCATAACCGGCAGACCCATATCACGCGCAATCCCGAACACCCTGCGTAATTCCCTCCCGTGAGGATCCCAGCCCTGCAGGCCGTGAACCTTCAGCCCGGCGAACTCCCGGAACAAATACGGCTTGAGATCTCTTGAGTGCCGCAGCATTCCGGGAGATACCCAAAGGAACGGTACAGCACTCCCCTCGCTGAATTCTATTGCAGTCTCAATCTCACGGCGGACATAGCGGAAAGGCATACTTCCTGTTGACGTAGAAGAGAAATAGTAACGGGTTACACCAAGTGCCTTCATGCCTGATACGACTTCTTCTGGTGCAAAGTATAACCCGCCGTTGAAGTTACCTACATGAACATGAACATCAGCAGAAATATTCATTTACGAACCTGAATATATCCCTTGCCTTGAGCACCCATATTCTCCAGAGTCTCTATTGCTCCCTGATTCTTGAAGTGGTATGCGTAATCAAGCGGCGTATTGTCCGCAATATCCCTCGCGTTTATATCAGCCCCCGCTGCAACAAGCATAGTTATCACAAAAGAATCTTCATTCAAAGCTGCTGCACTCATAAGCGGAGTCCTGCGTGCCCTGTCTCTTGCATTCGGATAACCCCAAGATTCAAGAGCCTCTGTTACTTCATCAGATGATGAATGTCTGCAAAATGTAATGAATTCTTCGTCCCTGCTCCTGTTCCTGAAAATTTTCCTCAAAAATCCAAGCATAATTAATGCCTCCCGTTCATATAGTTTTCAGCTATCTTCTTGTTGAGGAATGCCGCATCACAAAAATGTCTGCTCACCTCAAAGATTGAGCCTGTCTCATTCAGATTCCTCACCATGCACATAGCGCAGTAAGGTTTTGCCGCACACCTTATGCACTCCGGAAAGTCCCGCCATTTCACTTCCCGTAATTTCTTCATTGCCTCCGAACTGTGCCACACTTCCGGCACGCTGAGATCATGAGCATTCCCCAGAGGATAGCCCTGAAAGCCTGAGCACGGATAGAACTCACCATTTGCCGCAACGCACATAGAGTCTATTCCTGCACCGCATATGTGTTCGTCAGTGTCTAACGGCTGTGCTTCCGGGTTAGTATCGAGAATGCTGCGGTACTCTATATCGTAATTCACTATGTCCCGCAAAAGTTCTTCCGTCTCATCAATCGTCAGCCTGTTGCTAAGGTTGTCCGTAGTATTGTCCGTACGTGCCATCATGATATAGTCCGTATAGCCCTTTATCCCGTGAGAATATGCCCAGTTCAGCACGTCCCTGTATGATTTGTATGTGCTCCTCATCGTAGGGCAGCTTATCTGCACGGGCACATCAGCAGCTATCAGCCTCTCAATGTTCCTCATAGTCTTTGCGTGAGAGCCTTCAAGCCTCGTGATATAGTCATGCTCCTCCGGATTCATGCTGTACACTGACACCTGAAGAAGATTTATGTTTGCTTCCTTCAGCGCACGGAGTATTTCATCATTCAGCAGGGTAACGTTGCTCAGTACGGAAATGCTGAAGTCCTTTTCCCTTGCGTGCTTCAGTATGGTGATAAAGTCAGGGTGCAGGAAGCATTCACCGCCGGAAAATGTTACGCCTAAAGTTCCCATGTCCGCGAGCTGATCCAGTATGCTTACGGCTAAAGGTGTCTCCATATCGCAGAAATTTCTTGTGCCGGGGAGGTAGCAGTGCCGGCATCTCTCGTTGCACCTGCTCGTCAATTCAAACTGGAATGAAAATATATGCGGGTCAGTCCTGAAATATTCCCCAAGAAATTTTGTTGTCCCCAGTGCGTCCGGCGAGGTGTCAAACACTGTCTGCGGACGTGTCTTTACGTCTTGGCCTGAATAGGTGAAGCGGGGCATCTTTGCGTCAATCTCCTGCGGTGAGTTTCCGGAGACAATGAAGCCTTCAGTCTCTAGGTCATGCGCAAATTCAGTGAAATCTGCTTTGATGATGCCGTAATCTGCTCCCGTGTATATCTTCAGCAAATCTTCAGTGATTGCGTCTATACTGCGGGGTATGCGTGTTATCTGCTTAAGGAATATTTTTCCGTTAATGTCGTAAATCTTGTCCTGCTTTGTTAATTGATTATATATGTATCCTGTATCTTCTAGTATTCTGATAAATGAATCTATGTTAAGGCATACTAGCATTACTAGTCTCTCCTCCGCAAAAAAAATTCCCGGAGAAACACAAAACACTCCGGGAAAATAATACAGACATTAGCCTGATCTTTCACACTGCCTGCACGTTAAACTACCCTGTCCTGCAGTACCTTTTGCCGGACAGCCAGCAACGTATGAAGACTTCTTTGCGCTTTTCGCGACTACTTTCGGAGTCTTGTATGCCATTGTTATATTCACCTCCTCCCGTGAATAAATCCATCATAAAAAATTAAGCACATAACTATTGAATGTCTTATTGTGTGCTGTGATATAATTTCATTTAGAACAAAATAAGACTGAAGGCACATAATCGTAAGTCATGAAACCATAAGTCATGTGCTTGTTTAATATCGACAAATAAATTATAGCATAGCGGCTTGTTTGTGTCTTACGTGTTTAAGATTATTTAGTTTTAATTACAGGTACATTCCGGGCAAGAATGGCCTGTATTTTTTATGTACTTTATTATACCTGATAAAATAGCTCAAAACTTGTGAAAGGATAAAAACAATTTATGTTCACACGACAGCTAACGGTTCAGCCTTCAGACGTATCATCACAGGGGACAATCAAGCTCCGCAGTCTGCTGAATTACTTTCAGGACACAGCAAGCGTTGCAGTTGAACCCATAGAAGGCACTACCACCGAACTTGTTGCACGGGGTTACGCGTGGATACTGACGCGCTATGAGATAGAGTTCATCGGGCATCTTCCGGCACTGGACGAAAAATTTTCCCTCACGACATTTCATGACCCCTCGCACGGCTACAACACATTGCGAGTCTTTCAGCTCAACTCACCCGACGGAAGCCCATTAGTGTACGCAAAAACTTCATGGCTTCTTCTCGATCTCGCCGCAGGAAGGCCCGTAAAGCCCGCATCACACCTTCCGGAGATTCTCACGCGCGACACAGAGACCATACCGCCGGACTTCACGGACATTCCTGAAATTGACGGAGATATTACCCGGAGCATAAGTTTCACCGTGAGATTTCATGACATGGACTATAACGCGCACGTCAACAACGCTGTATATTTCGAGTGGGTTCACGACTATGCACCCGTTGACACCATGACTCACAGGCTAAAGGGCATTTACGCATCTTTCAGGAGCGGGGCAAGACTCGGCGAAAATGTTACGCTGGATTTCTCGCAGAATGATGATATGACACTGTGCAGGATTGTCCGGGACGGCGTGAAGAAACCATCAGCAAATTTCCTTTGCACGTGGCAGAAGGAGGAGTAAATGAATATCGTAATTGTAGGTGCCGGGGAAGTCGGAAGAAGTGTAGCACGTACACTTTCAGGCGAAGGGCATAACATATATTTAGTGGAGAACAATGAAGCACAGGCACGGAGCGCAGATGAGGAGCTTGACGTTCAGGTTATACGCGGGAACGGAGCACGCCCGCAGGTCCTCGCACAGGCAGGAGTTACGCAGAGCGGGGATACTGATCTGCTGATTGCCTGCACCAACCGCGATGAAGTCAACATGTTATCCTGCTGGATTGCACACAGCGCAGGAGTCCCGAATGTCATAGCCAGAGCACGAAACTTAGAGTTCACCGACTCTCCTGACTGGGGGAAGAAGCTCGGAATTGACGTTATGATTTCCCCTGAAAGATCCATAGCACGCGAGATTCTCGGACTCTTGGCCGTGAGTTCAGCAACACACGCC
The DNA here is from genome assembly GCA_905233455.1 of uncultured Synergistales bacterium. Lineage (GTDB taxonomy): Bacteria > Synergistota > Synergistia > Synergistales > Aminobacteriaceae > JAFUXM01. Next base: position 8,463 of record CAJOES010000069.1, read on the forward strand.
GCAGAACTCCTTGACGGCAGGGCAGCAATATATACCCTTCAGATTGCCGAAAATTCACCGCTTGTAGGAATGGCACTAAAGGATTTGCGCACAAAATATCCCGAACTTGTCGCCGTGTTCGTGTACATTGAGCATCAGGAGCAGGAGAAGAGCGGAGTCCCTAACGGATTCAGCATACTTCAGGCCGGTGATGTCTGCTATGTCGTAACATACAAGCAGAGTGCACATTTGCTTGAAGACATATTCCAGCCCGATACCGGCAAATCACGGAAACTGCGCAAGGTCTTCATTGTCGGCGGCGGCAAACTCGGATCACAGATTGCACAGGCCATAAAACGCGATTTCGGCAACGTAAGTTTGAGGCTCATCGAGAAAGACCCGGAAAGGTGCGCAAGACTCTCTGAAGAATTAGGCGAGGCACTCATACTGAATTGCGACGGTGCTGACAGAAACGTTTTGGCTGAAGAAGGCATTGACGGTTCTGACGGTTACGTTTGTGCTACGGATTCAGATGAACTCAACCTGATATATTCTGCACTTGCCCGGAGAATGGGAGCAAAGAAGACTATTGCAATAGTGAAGCGCAAAGAATATCAGGACTTGACCCAGTGTATGCCGGTTGATGTCATTGTTGACCCCAACGACGCATTAGCCAGCCTGATTCTGCGCATGGTTCATTACCCAAGACACACGCGGGCATTCAGCATAATAGAGAAGATTAATGCGGAAATGCTTGAAGTAGTAATGTCCGGCAGTAATGACCTTATCGGGAAGACATTAGCGCAGATAAAGCTGAAGAAAGGCGTAGTTGTTGCGTTATTGGGACGGGGCGAAAAAGTTTTAGTTCCTACAGGCGCAACACAGTTAATGGCAGGGGATCACGTAATATTATTTGCGCTGACTTCAATGATGCCTGAAGCCGCAAAGCTGTTCGGTTCAAAGAGTGATAACCCATGAAGATAAAAACAGTATTGCGTGTATTGTCCCTGATATGTTTAGTCGTCTCGTTCGCAATGATTCCTTCCCTGTGCATTGCCGTATATGACCGTTCGCGTGATTCCGTTGCATTTGCCGTCTCTATGCTGGCAGGGGGAGGCTTGAGCTTCCTGCTGTCTTGGCCGGGGCGCAAGAGTAGTGATGTCTCTATGGGAATACGTGAAGGCGTAGGAGTTACGGGCTTTTCATGGATTACCGCTTCAGTTCTGGGAGCATTGCCTTACTGGTTATCGGGAGCTGTGCCGGGATACACTGATGCATTCTTTGAGACGATGAGCGGTTTCACTACAACCGGAGCAACGATCATGACGGACATAGAGTCATTGCCGAGAGGGATTCTGTTATGGCGTTCCCTGACTCACTGGATGGGAGGAATGGGAATAATCGTTTTGAGCCTTGCAGTCCTGCCGTTTCTCGGTGTAGGAGGAATGGAGATGTACAAGGCCGAAGTTCCCGGAGTTACTGCCGAGAAAGTTACGCCGAGACTCCATCAGACAGCCATGCGTTTATGGGGAGTGTACGTGTTCCTGACTCTGTTTGAGACTGTCCTGCTTATGTTCGGAGGAATGAGCCTGTTTGATGCCTTTGCGCATTCATGCTCCACGATAGCAACCGGTGGCTTCTCGACGAAGAACGCCTCAATAGCATATTTCACCAGCCCGTATATCCAGTGGGTGATAGTAATATTCATGTTTGCATCAGGCGTGAATTTCTCGCTGTACTTTCTTCTGCCGTCAAAAAAATTCCGTGAGTTCATTGCAGATGAAGAGCTGCGCGCATATTTCGGAATAACCGTAACTGCGGCTGTTGCTATGAGTTTTGCGCTGTACTTTTCTGGAATGTTCACGGGGATAGAGCATACATTACGGCGGACGTTCTTTAACGTAATCAGCGTAATGACTACAACAGGATTCGTGATTGAGGACTATAACTTATGGCCGGAGTTCACGAAGTTTCTGTTTGTGCTGCTGATGTTCATCGGTGCTTCAGGAGGCTCAACCGGGGGCGGGTGCAAGGTATCACGCTTTCAGATATTAGGCCGTCAGCTTGGGACGGAGGTGCGGAAATTATTGCATCCCCGTGCGGTCATAACGTCAAGGTACAACGGCAAGCCCATAGCAAAAAGCACAATGGATTCAGCGGGAGCATTCTTCGTGCTGTATATGTCTATTCTTATGCTCAGTACTCTCATCACAACGTCATTCGGGATTGAGCTTCTCACGTCATTTACGGGAGTACTTACCTGTTTGAGCAACGTCGGGCCGGGACTGAATCTTTTAGGGCCGGTGGAGAATTTCGCGTGGCTTCCGTCTGCGGTGAAGTGGCTGTTCTCGTTCTGTATGCTTGCAGGAAGGCTTGAACTGTTTGCGGTATTGCTGCTGTTCCTGCCGGGTACATATAAGAAGTAAGGTTTTTGGGGGCGGGCGGGTGG
>CAJOES010000070.1 GCA_905233455.1 uncultured Synergistales bacterium
ACAATCTTTCTCACATGTCCCTGCTGTTTGAAATATATGCAGGGATTGTGTGCATCTTCCGGCATGAACAGCACAAACTGCCCTTTAGGTATCCGGAAATATTCACCATCTCCGGAATAAAATGCAGCGTCCTTATCCTGATTGTAGGGTATCTCTTCCTTCAGGTTACCGACGGAGTTATAACCGTACCATTCTTCGCCGTCTATAGTCATCTGAATATCTATGAACCTTTTATGCGCCTCAAAGAATTTTTCATCAGCCCTGACCGTCTGCACTTCACTAACCTCATAGTAAATGTTGTCGCCGTCAATGGAATTTTTCCCTAACGGAAGGGAGTGCGGATTGTGTTCTTTCATGTATTGAACCGCCTGCACTACTCTTTCACCGAAACCGGCATAATATGAAGGATTATCTAGCGTACCTATTATCATTTTTCTTGGCCTCCGCTTGCATTCATGAATTTCGGGTATTATACACTAAGCATTGATTTTCGCTTTCAGGTAATCGAAGAATTGTTTTGCGTTCCCTATAGGAGGACGGTAAAGCAGCTGCGTAAGGTATATTTTCCGTGCAAAATCTTCATTGGGTGTCGGAAGCGGCGTTATCTGTATGTTCATCTTCTCAAGGATATTCAGGGACGGGCATATCGCATAGCCGTAGCCATAAGAGACTAAACTTGCAATGCTCTCTTCATCAGGAGCTTTATGTACGAACAGCGGGTGCAATCCATGCTGTTCAAGAAGCAAATGAAGCTCATCATGAAACGCAGATATTTCCTGAAAGTCAATAAGAGTCTGTTCAAGTATTTCATTCCATGTCTTTGGCACATACGCATTCGGAGGGCACAGCAGCACTAAAGGATTCGAATACACTAACTGCTGGGACAGTTCGGGATCGCTTGAATGTGAGGACAGTATGAAATCAAAATATCCTTCCTTCAGCATACGTATTAATATCGGCGTGTGATTCGCAATGAAATCAAATTTTATGTCCTTGATCTTCGTGAGTGCCTGAAACTCCCTGATACTGCGCGGCAGATAGTCATACAGCACCGGAGAAATACAGCCTATACGCACTTCAACCTCTCTGTCCGCCGAAAGTGAACGCATATGCGCCTGAGTCTCCCTGAGTTCTGCCAGAATCTTTTTCGTGTGCTTCAGGAACTGCTGGCCGTCAAGCGTAATGAATAATTTTCTGCCGACACGGTTAAACAGAGTAAGGTTTAATTCTTTCTCTAAATTTGAAAGGGATATACTGAGGCTGGGCTGTGAAATATGAAGGAGATCTGCGGCTAATCCCATGTTTTCAACTTCCGCGATCTTCTCGAAATAGATTAACTGATTCAATGTCATCAGGTGTTCTTTTATCCTCTCCTAAAGATAGCTTGAAACTATTAAACACTAAAATTTCAATATTGGTTTTATTGTAGCATGTCCATATAATTAATTTATCCACAAAAAAATAATATAAGAATACTAATCACCGCAAAGGGGGGTAAAAGTATCCTATGGTTAGGAAAGTGAAACTCTCAGCACCCGGCCAGCTTGAATTAACGACGGAAGATTCACCGCTGAAAGCAACTGATGATACGGTAAAGATAGCCGTAAAAGCCTGCGGAATCTGCGGAAGTGATTTAGCTTTCTACAACGGAACGAGAGATCTTGCGGGCGAACATTACTTCGGTCATGAGTTCTCCGGAATCGTTATAGACCCCGGCAGAGGTGCGAACGGTCTCAAAGAGGGAATGAGGGTTGCAAGCGAACTGGTACACGGCTGCGGGCAGTGCTGGTATTGCCGCAATGGCCTCGAAAACTACTGCAAGAGCCTCAATGATGTTTTGATGCCCGGCGGCTTCACTGAACAGACTCTAGTGAGAAATACAGAGTCATACAGTTTTCTGAGTCCGATTCCGGATGAGCTTGATTTTGTTACGGCGGCATTGATGGAAGCGGCTAACTGTGCGTTCCGTGTTGCCTCTAAGGCAGAGATAAAGCCCGGCGATAATGTCTTGGTGTTCGGACTTGGTGCTATAGGCTTCATAGGGGGGCTGATCCTGAAGACTCTCGGTGCAGGGAAAATCGTCGGAGCAGACAGAAGTCCCATGCGTCTGGAGCAGGTACGCAGCACAGGGCTTATTGACGTTATCGACACCGGAGAACCTGACTGGCTCGACAGGGCAAAGGGGCTAATCTCCAGCAATGATGGCTTTGATGTCGTCATTGAAGCTACGGGAGCACCGGCTGTCCTGAAGGATACCTTCAAGGCTGTACGAATGGGAGGACGTATCGTAGTCGGCAGTGTCTATCACGGTCATGTTGACGGGTTTGACCCTCTGCCGATTATGCGCAAGGAACTTACGATTGTCGGGGCTAAGGGTTCTGCACCGCTCAGAAAGTCTAACGGGGCTTCCGCTGTAGTCGATAAGGTGTTGCAGATGAAAGATGACCTGCAAAAGCTGGTTAAGGTTTATGACTATGAAGACTCCCTGAAGGCTTTTGCTGATGCCCGTTCCGGCAGTGCTATAAAGGCTGTCATAAAGTTCAGTGATTGATTCATGTATTTCATGTACAGGAAGGAGAAAAAATGAAGAAGCTGTTAGACTGCATTGATGTAGTCATCAAATGGTTTGAGGGACTCTTCTGGCTGTCGTGTGCATTGCTACGGCCAGTGTTGTAGCCAGGTACGGCTTTCAGAGCGGGTTTCTCTGGGCTGATGAAGTCAATCAGGCTTTGCTTGTTGCAATGGGAATGTTCGGAAGCGCACGGGCAATCCGCACCAACGGCCACACAGAATTTACGACATTATCGAACAAGATCAAGTCCCGCAAAGTCCGTATATTCATTCGCGGGCTTTTCATGGCAATAACAATAGGCTTCCTTATATTCTTGTTCGTGAACTCCTACAACTACACCATGCGCGGCAGAATGTTAAGCACCGTCCTAAGAGTCCGCAGAATGTATTACTACATGTCAATACCGATAGGATTTGCTCTCATGATTTACGAATATTTCAGAGCCATCAAGAGAAAAGTTATTGATGACCCTGTACAGGAAGAGGTGTAATTCAACATGGCAGAATCAATGGGTACAATAATTGCTTTGCTTGTAGTTTTCACGTTTGTATTTATTCTTGCAGGCATACCGATATACGTTTCATTGCTTATGACTGGAGTATTAAGCCTTCTTGTGCTCTCAATCAGCACTAATACCCCGATGGCTACATTAGCTGTATCGCAGTCCATATTCAACGGCATCGGCAGTCTTCCGTTGCTGGCTATACCATTCTTCATGTTAGCCGGAGAGATCATGAACCGCGGCAAGATAACCGAAAAGCTGATACGTTTTGCCATGCTCTTAATCGGCCGTCTTCCCGGAGGTCTTGCACACACCGGCATAGTATCGAGCATGTTCTTCGGGGGCATTACGGGTTCTGCCCAAGCCTGCGCGTCATGTATGGGCGGTATCCTGATTCCCGCAATGGTGAAGGAGGGCTATGCCGTAACTGAAGCAGTAGGAGTCATCGCCGGAGCATCAACCTGCGGGCCGATCATCCCTCCCAGCATCATAATGGTCGTCTATGCTACGGCAGTCGGTGCGTCAGTCGGTGCAATGTTCATGGGCGGAATCATTCCCGGTATTTTATGCGGCGTTGCGCTTATGGCTGTTGTGCTTCTGCGGGACAGAGTGGCTCATTTCCCCAGACAGACGGAGAAGCTGGAGAAGAGCGAAGTACGCAGGATAATCATTGACGGAATTATCCCGCTCGGTATGCCCATAGTAGTTGTCGGCGGAATCATGGGCGGCGTAATGACTCCGACAGAGGCAGGAGCTATTTCGGTGGTGTACAGCGTTGTAGTGAGTCTCTTCATCACCAGAACACTGAAAGTCCGCGAGATTGGCCCGATACTCCTTCAGGCAGTGAACAGCACCGGCCCTCTGCTCCTCATCATAGCGTGCGCAAGGGTCTTCAGCTACGGCCTTACTGCCCTGAAGATGCCCGTGCTCGTCAATGATCTGATTCTGTCGCTCACCAGCAGCAAGTACGCATTCTTATTGCTCGTCAACGTACTGCTTCTCATTATGGGAATGTTCATGGACGGCGGTGCATCAGTCATCATTCTTGCTCCTATCCTTGCCCCTGTTGCTGCGTCTCTTGGTATAAGCCTCGTGCATTTCGGGGTAATCATGGCGTTCAACCTCACAATAGGAAATATCACGCCCCCGTTAGGATACTGCATGTTCATCACCGCTAAGATTGCCGGGATTCCCGTAGAGAGAGCGATAAAAGGAACAATACCCTACTTGATTGCTGAAATTATCGTACTGCTTGCAATAACCTACATTGAGTTTCTTGTTACTCTTGTCCCAATAATGCTCGGCTTCACGGTTTAGTTGCTTAATGAGATTAACTAATCTCTAAAGTTAAATTTTTATTCAAGGAGATGTTTTTTATGAAGGTTAAAAAGTTTTCGGCTGTCCTCACTGCATTAGTGCTTGTGTTCTCACTGTCTGCTGTCTCGTATGGAGCAATCCCCGTGAAATATTCGGTGGTGTTCCCTGCAACAGGCACACAGGCTGACGGTGCGCGTCTTCTGGGAGAACTCATCGAGAAGGTGTCGGAAGGCCGTCTTGTCATGGAATTTTACCCATCTGCACAGCTCGGCGATAAGGCTTCAACGTTTGAGGGCTTGAGCATGGGAACAATCGAGATGACAGAATGCGCGGCTACTGACCTTTCAGCGTTCAATGACATGTGGTCGGTGTTCTCGCTTCCGTATCTTTGGGATAACGGCTCACAGGCAATAAAGACAGTCATGAAGGATTCAGTGAAAAAGATTCTTGAGGCTGATGCTGAGGATAACGGCTTCCTGATCATTGCATGGACTGACATGGGAAGCAGAAGCGTGCTCAACACTAAGCGTTCAGTGAAGACACCTGATGACCTTAACGGCCTGAAACTGCGCTGCATGGAGGATCCTGTGCTAGCAAATTCCGTAAATGCTATGGGAGCTATCGGAACTCCTCTTGCATTCAGCGAACTGTACATAGCATTACAGCAGGGAACGGTAGACGGGCTTGACCATACACCGTCGGCAATCGTGGCTAACGGCTTGCAGGAGATATGCAAATATTTCTCCCTCACCGAACATTTCACGATTCCCGATCCCGTTTTCGTCAGCAAGGTATGGTTTGACGGACTCTCAAAGAAGGATCAGGACGCATTGCTTGAGGCTGGGCGGCAGTTCTCGGAGAAATGGAACAATGAAGTATGGCCGGCAGCAACAGAAGAAGGCTTGAAGGTCATGAAGGATAACGGCGTAGAGATTCTTGAAGTCGACAAATCCCTGTTCAGCACAAAGACTCAGGTTATCATTGACGATTTCATCAAGAAGGCAAGCAAGGGACAGAAAGCTTTATATGAAGCTCTTACAGCTGCCCGTGATTAATTTTTATGTTGAACTATAAGTGCCGGTTTAACAGCCGGTACTTTTTTTAGAACAGGGGTGATGAAATGAAATTCGGCGGTTTCGGAAACATAAAAGACTATAAGAACATAAAGAGTGCAGGATATGACTTTGCTGAACTCGATATGCCTGAAATTGAGGAGCTTTCGGAGAAGGATTTTGACTCATTCGTGAGTGCCGTAAAGCATGAGAACTTCCCGGTTCTGACGGGCGCAAGAATATTACCTGTGAAAGAGCCGCTGTTCTTTGTCGGCAGTTTTGATCCCGAATCACTAAGGGAATATCTGAAGAAGACATGCAGGCGTTCAAGCAGGCTGGGCATCACAAAAATCATTCTCGGCAACGGCAAAGCAAGATCATTCGTGCAGGATTCCGACAGGCAGAAGGAACATATATTCATTGACCTGCTCAGAATGATGGCACAGATAGCGGCAGAGAACGGGCAGGAGCTTATTCTTGAGCCTCTTGGCCCGAAATACAGATTACCCTGAAGCATACCCGGAACGAAGATACCCGGACGTTAATGACGGTTACGACTACGGAGCTTTCTTCACTGCACTGAAAGAGTCAGGATATGACTCAACACTGACAGTTGAAGCAGATACCCCGGATGACTGGGTGAAAGCTCACGGACAGCTAACGGCATTGCTGGAAAAGTACAAATAAGGAGGAAAATTATTATGAGCGAAAAACGTATGAGGGGTCTTGTTATTCCCAGCATAACTCCCATGAAGGAAAACGGAACTATAGATGAAGAGGGCATCGCAAACTTTGCTGAATTTCTCGTGAAGGCCGGAGTAAACTGCCTGTACCCTAACGGCACTAACGGGGAAAGCCTGATACTTGAGCCGGAAGAGCATGAACGCATAGCCGAGATCATGGTCAAAACGAGCAATGGAAGAGTCCCTGTGTTCATTCAGTGCGGTGCTATGAGCACTCAGAGGGCAGCATCATACGCACTCCACAGCGTAAAGATAGGTGCTGACGGTGCAGGAATCATGACTCCTGCATTCTTCCCGCTGGACGAAGAGGCGTTATTCCGTTACTACAGCGACATCATCACGAAACTTCCGCCGGATTACCCCGTGTATATCTACAATATTCCCGGCTACACAACAAATGACGTAAGCCCGGCATTGCTCAACAGGCTGCTTAACGCATTTCCCAGCATTGTCGGTATCAAGTTCTCCAAGCCGGATCTCATGCGCGCACAGGACTACCTCGAAAAATCAGACCGCCGTCCCGAACTCCTGATAGGCTGTGATAGTCTGTTCCTCCAGTGCCTTACTATAGGCGGTGTAGGAACTGTTTCAGGGCCGGGCAGTATCTTCCATGAGAGATTCACGAGACTCTACAGGCAATACAACGAGGGAGACATTAAGGGCGCAATAGAAACACAGCGTCAGATCGTGAAGACAGACAGAGAACTTGAAGGTATACCGCCTATTCCTGCATTAAAGACTCTGCTGAAGCTGCGCGGAGTCATCAAGAGTGATATATGCCGTGCACCTCTGCGTTCACTGACTAAGGACGAGGTAAGCAAACTCGATAAGATCCTCAACGAATACTTCAAGGAGGAGAATCTAAATGGCTGACAGGCTGCGCGTTGGAGTTATCGGTGTAGGCTACGTATCGAAGAATAACTACCTGCCTATACTATCTCAGATTGAAGACATAGATTTTGTTGGTGTCATGGCGAAAAACTTTGAGAATGCTTCAACAGCCGCGAGAAAATTCGGTGCGGAAAAGGCCGTAGACTCCATAGAAAAACTTGTAGATTTGGGTCTTGACTGCGCTTTCGTCTTGACTCCTAAAGCTGTTCACACTGAGCAGATAAAATTTTTGGTGAATCATGGCGTTCATACGTTCTCCGAAAAACCTATGGCAACAACACTTCATGACTGCAAAGAGATTGTTGAACTCTCAGAGAGAACAGACAAGAAAATAATGATAGGCTTCAACCGCCGTTATGCTCCCGTCATCACTGCCGCAAAAGAAGCGTGGAAAGGTTCAATGCCTGACGTTATCATCGCGCAGAAGAACAGGCCCCAGACAGAATACCATGCAACGCTGGAAAATGCCGTGCATATGGTTGACCTGATGCGGTATTTCTGCGGTGAGGCTAAAGACGTAAAAGCCATCTCCAAATTTACGGATCCCGATTACGAGACATTCACGACAGCGCAAATAGAGTTTGAGAGCGGTTCATCAGGATTGCTTGTTGCTGACAGAAGCGCAGGACAGTGGGAAGAGACAGATCCCCATGACGCTTACAGGACACATGAACTGCTGAACCGTGTCCTATTGAGTGCGGGACTGCCGGGCATGGATTAGGGAGGAATTATGATGTTTAGGATTGCCGGACATACTATGGGAACTCCGGAATACACCGTAACTGAAGCTATAGAGCTTTTCGCTAAGATCGGTGCTGACGGGGCAGAAATTGTTGTGCAGGATAATTACCGCTCAGGGCTTCCGTGTGATTGCGACAGAGAGACATTGCAGGCCGTGAAGGATTGTGCGGCAAAAAGCGGTATCAAGATAGTGTGCCTTACTCCATACAACTCAAGGTTCAATTCGCTTGACGAGGCAACAAGACTTGAGGAGATCAAAGGCATAGAGAAGGTTATAGATTACTGCGAATTTCTCGGTGCTGACAGAATCAGAATCTACGGCGGAAATCTCTCAACAGGAGAAAATGACTTGCTTGCAGAAAAATGGGCCAAGCTCGTAGAGTCAATGAAGTATCTTGGCGGGAAAGCTAAAGCAAAAGGCGTAACCCTTGTTGTAGAGAATCACTTCAACACCATGACACTTACAGCACAGCAGAGCAGAGATCTCATGCTTGATGTTGACTGTGAGGCAGTGAGGATACTCTACGATCAGGCTAACCTTACGTTCACGGGCGGAGAGGACTACATGAAGGCAATAGAACTTCAGAGCGGCTTAATCGGTCATATGCACGTGAAGGATTTAGTGTTTCATGAGGGCAATACGGCTTTTGTTGCGTCTGATGTATCACACCCGGACGAGTCTGAACGGAACGTGTACACGCGTATTGTAGGTGAGGGTATCATTCCCTGGCCTGAAATCCTGCAGGAGGTCAGGAAGCACGGCTATGAGGACTGGCTGTCGCTGGAGTACGAAAGACGCTGGCATCCAGATGATATTCCTGATGCGTCAATCGGCATGAAGAAATCTGTAGAATATTTGCGGGGGATAATCTGATGAGCATTCATGATCTGAAAGTTGCATTTATCGGCGTGAGTCATTGGCACGTACCGCTGTATTTTCCTGCAATGGCAAAAGGTCAGGTTCAGGCAGTAAGTGATCCCGACGAGAATATCGCGAAAAAGCTTGCATCACAACTGAACTGCAAGTGCTATACGGACTGGCAGAAGCTGCTCGATGAGGTCAAGCCAGATTTCGTGTTTGCCTTTGCACCACATAACCAGATGAAAGCTCTAGCCCTGAATCTTATTGCGCGCAAAATTCCTTTCGCGATCGAAAAGCCTCTGGGGCTTAATGCCGGTGAAGCTGCGGAAGTCCTTAAAGCTGTTGAGGACGCAACAATCCCGTTCGTATGGAGGTACAGTGATACGGTAGCACGGCTCAAGGAATCCATACTGAAGACGAAGATACTTCACATGCAATACAGGTTCATTGCCGGGCCTCCCTCGCGCTATCTTGAGTCGTCGAAATGGATGCTTTCATCAGCAACGGCAGGCGGAGGCTGCATGACGAATCTCGGCGTGCACTTTATTGATATGGCGTTGTATCTGGCTGATTCACCATCGGCTAAGGTGCTTTCTTCCGTCTATCAGTACAACAAAGATTATGATATAGAAATCTATGCGTCATCACTGCTGAAGATGGACACAGGGGCTTCGCTTGCCATTGAGACGGGTTATGCCTACCCTATGGACAGCGAGAACAAGCGCGAGAATCACTGGTGCATAGTAACTGAGGACGGCTATTACACGCTTGCGAACAACTGCCTTGAAGCGAGGGAGTTCGGCAAAGATGCAGTGAATATTCCTCTGAACACCGACAGCGACGTATATTACCCGAAATTTGCTGAAGCCACGTTAGATGACTGCATAAACGGAAGAAGGCCGAGAGCATCAGCTGTTGAAATGCTTGTTGTGAGAAAAATTCTTGACGGCATGAATGAGGCAGCAAAATGCTGAGGAAACCTAAAATATTAGTCGTCGGCAGCTTCAACATGGATCTCATAGCCTCAACCGGACGTGTTCCTAATGCCGGTGAAACTGTAATCGGTATGAAGTTCACCACTGCTCCGGGCGGCAAAGGGATAAATCAGGCTGTACAGTGTGCCCGCTTGGGTGCTAATGTTACTATGGTCGGGAAAGTCGGCAATGATGATTTCGGCAGGAAGATGCTTGCTGTTGCACGTGAAGCAGGAATTGATGTCTCTCACGTCCTGACCGATGACACAGAAGCGACGGGTGTCGGCGTTATCCTTCTTGAAGTGAAGGGAGAGAAGACACAGAACCGAATCACCGTATGTCCCGGAGCAAATTACACGATCACGGCACAAGAGCTTGAATGGCTCAAAACGGAAATAGCTGCTTACGATATGCTGATCGTACAGTTTGAGCTTCCCATGAATGTTGTTGAGACTGTTGCACAATGGGCGCATGACTCAAATGTTCCCGTTATGGTTAATCCTGCTCCTGCCGCGCCAATATCGGATAAGCTGCTTTCATGCGCAACGTATTTTTCCCCGAATGAACACGAGGCCGCCATCATTGCGGGTCATGCTATACGTGTTGAGGACGGAATCAATTATGATGATATTGATTATGTCGCAAAGAAATTCCGGGAGCGCGGAGTGGAGAACCTGATTATCACGATGGGCGGTAATGGTTCTGTGGTGATCGACAAGGACAGCATAGAACATACACCATGCGTTAAGATGCCAAATGTTGCAGACCCTACGGCGGCGGGAGATTCATTTGTTGCATCTTTCTGCACCGGACTGACAGCAGGACTCTCGAAGAAGAATGCGCTTGCTTTTGCCAGTCATGCGGCGGCAATAACTGTTTCGCGTATGGGGGCTATAACCAGTCTTCCGACAATAGATGAAGTACAGAATTTATTGCGCGAAAGGGGCTTTAACGGTTTCCCTGCAGGTGAACTAGACAGCCTGAAGTAAAAAACAGCCCGGTCATGTCTAAACATGGCCGGGTTTATTATAGTTTCTTTCAGTACTTGGCCTTTATGAGCCGGGCATAGCAGTTTTCTTCTTCACTGTTCTACATCATAGCGTGTCAGCATATCTTTCATGCTCCGTATAATGTGTGTACGCATAGCTTCAGCAGCTCCTGAAGCATCACGTGCATTAAGGCGGTCAAAAATATTCTCGTGTTCT
>CAJOES010000071.1 GCA_905233455.1 uncultured Synergistales bacterium
TAGTAAATCATTGCTGATTTTCAGTTTTTCCGATTTCTTTTCTTCCATGAGACTGTCCTCCTGTATTTTTTCTTCATACACAGTTCATTGTACAGTCTCCTTTCTTGCTGCCTCAATGCATAAATCTGCTCTAGTTATGATATTGATGCTCTTAACATACAAGCGCAAAATTAATAAGCATAATTTTATGATTTACTTAACACTTACTATAGGTATAAATGTCGCCTACAGCATAGTTCTATCAATAATTAGGCTGACTGGTTACGGTTGGTATATAAACTCAAAATTCGGCGGCTTCATGGATATGAGTACAATATTATTTATGGTAGTTAGAACAGTTATCCTAGTAGGATGCCTTATATTTTCAAAAAAAACTATTACGAGAGCACCTTATACGCTCGTTTTTTACAACTCTGCAATAATTACTACAATTCTTCAGACATTATCAATGAGAATGCATACAATAAGCAGATTAGCAAATTACTTTTATCTGCCTTATATAATACTTGTCCCGGAAGTACTAAAAACTATCGAAAGTTATTTTGATAAATCCAGTGCAAGGCTAATTAGACTTTCCATCATCGTGTTTTTAGGAATCTACCATTTTGTATATTATAATCATGCTGCTGTTGGAACAGTATATTATGAATATAGGATGTTATTTTTCTAAGTGATTGCAATGTTGTTTGAAATACGATAAATGATCCAAGTCTATAAAAATCGCTCAAAAATTTCAGCCTCCCGGACAATCAGGAGGCTTTCACCTTACACCTTGAACGGAATATCCGGCAGTCTCAGCTTCTCCCCAGGCACATATCTTCCAGTCTCAATAAGCCCCTCATGGAGTCTCGCTTCAATGTCCTTCAGGTCTCCTGCAGCATAAGCCCCGACAACAGCATTAAGCGCAAGTGCCCCGCCAGTCCTGAGCGTCAAAGCCTCAGCCTGAATCATGTCCGCCTTGATCTGATTCCATAACGGACTCCTGCTGCCGCCTTCAGTGATTATGATCCTGTCTACCGGAGTCCCCGCACTCCTGCACCTGTCAGCAATCTCGGAATATTCCCCCGCAACAGCCTCAAGGACAGCCCGCCACATCGTGAACTGGTTCGTGTTCATGGTCATGTTGATGAAGCACCCGTGCACCTCCCTGAAGCCCTCAGGCCCGCCAGTCAGCCACGGCAGAAACCGTAACCCATCGCACCCGGCAGGAACATCCTTTGCGCCCCCGCTCAGGAAGTCGTAATACGAGTCATCACCGGCTCTGTTGCACACGTTGTCACGAAACCACCGCAGAGCAAGCCCGCCAGTCCTCACGAAGCCCCAGTAAAAATATGTGTCCGGCAGTGTCCCGGAGTTGAAGATTAAGCCATTACCCTTTTTGCTTAGGCCCGGAACGATCCCACCCGTAGAAACGCAGAACATTGAGCACGTCCCGGCAACATCTACAGCATGGCCCGGCTCATACACTCCGCACGCAAGAAGAGACTGCATCGTATCCCCCGCACCGGCACAGACCGCAATACCTTCCGGAAGCCCGGTGATCTCTGCATTCTCGCGCGACAAGTGCCCGATAACGTCCCAAGGCTTCACGATACGCGGCATTAGTCCCTTATCGATCCCCAGAATCTGCAGCTGCTCATCAGACCACCTTTTTGCGGAAACATCATAGCCCAATCCCCAGCCGGACATAGCTCCCCAGTCAATGAACGCATCTTCCGCCTTCAGCCCTGCAAGACGCATCAATATGTACGGCGCATTATGCACAAACTTGCGGATATTCTTTGCCTCCGGAGCATTACGCAGCAACCACCTTGCATGAAGGGCAGGGAAAAGGCACAAAGGTTCAGGGTTTCCGGTCTCACGCGCCCATATGTCCAGATTCAGCGCGGAAAGTGAGTCTGCGTCCTCCTGTGTACGCGAGTCAAGATAGTTGATGTAGGGTGTGATCGCCACTCCGTCCTCATTGATGCCCGCAATCCCGCAAATTATCCCGTCGCCCATGATTGCGCGTATGTCCGCCGGGTCAATCCCCTTTGCGCGCATCTGTTCAGCACATGCCTTCATGCCCTTTAGTGCCAGTCTGTAATATTCGTGCACGTCCATCTGTACCCAGCCGTTATGCGGGTAATACAATGTCGTTGGAGTCACGTCAACTGCCGCCTGAGTGCCGTTCTCGTCATACACTGCAGCTTTGACGCTCTGAGTCCCTGCATCAAAACAAAGATAATAATTCAATGTCATTCACCTCTGCAAATATTATACAACCCCCTTTGCCTCCCCCTAACTTAGGGGGATTGAGGGGGGCATCACTGCTACAAGGCATAAAAATATCCTCCCTGCCCACACTCGGACAAGGAGGAGATATGAATTACTTCGGGTTAAAACGTTCTGCTATATATTACTTTTTGCGTGTAGCTATGAAACTTCCTAATACTGCGAGCGCAAGTGCTGTGAAGCCTGTGGAGCATCCGCCGCTTGAGTCGCCGGGGCCCCTGCAGGGTTTGTTGGGGTAGTATTATCCGTTTTGTCGCCGCCGGAACCATTTTCGACAGCGTGGACTTCAAACGTAAGGGCAGGTTTTTGCAGACTAAGCGGTAATGCAGATGCTGCCACTTCTCCAGAGGCATTGACAAGGAAAGCTACATATACGGGCTTGCCTACAGTCGCGTTTGCAAGAGTAGTCTCTGTTCCGTCCCCATTCAATACTTTAAATGCGGCTTTATCAACAGAAACTGTATCTTTTATCTCCTTGTAGAAGGCGAACGAATCAGCACTCGTCGCGTAACCTGATCCAGGAGTCTTAGTAAGCAGATTAGCAGTCTGGGCAATATAAGCTCCTGCCGTAGCGATATTCATAGGAGGAAGCCATGCACCTACAACCAATCCTTTTGAGGTAGCATAACTTGTATTGCTCGCGTGTGTTACAGAAGTATTTACATACTCAGGATTCTTAGGAGCAGCAAAAGCGGTTCCCGCAAGGGCATTCGTTACTGCCGCAGGCACTTCTACCTTAGTTTCGCCGATATAAGTTTCCTCTTCGTAGTTTGTTACCGTTTGAACCGTAAAGCTAGTCCTCTCGTTAGTGATCTCACTTTCGGTCAGACCAGCATTATCTCTCATAGAAGCAGTGGTTGTGTAAATAACAGGCTCATATACGTTTCCTGCCTCCATGACAACAAGCATGTTGACATAGCCTGGCAGTATATCGCTTGAATTGGAATCATCAGGTACTGCATCAATAGACTCACCTTTGCTGTTGAGGAATACAATACCCTTTGCATCTGCTGATGCCGTAGCCGCCGTACCTACCTTAGCAGTGTTCTTCTGGTTTCTATCGCCGTAAAGCTTCGTCTTATACAGCTTCGGGCCGAATGACTGAGGAAATGTAAATGTTCCTGACCTCTTAGGGCTTACTGCACCTACAGTACCGATTGCCCTGTCAGTAGAACTAAGGTTAGTACTAACAGCCGCCAGCTTTGTTGCCTCATCTGCACTTTCAGGAGCTGATGAAGTAGCTTCCATAAGATCCTCTTCATTACTGCGCGGAGTAGTGTCTACAGTACTACCAAGCCCAGTATTAGCGAATAAAGCCGTTCTTTTTGCTGGTGTATCAACTGCACTTGTCGCCGCTGTTTGAATAGCTTCCAACTTTACAGCAGTCCATACTGCCTTAAGTGCGGTAGTAAAAACGTCCGTGTTAGTAGTAACGAAGATATTGATAACCTGAATAACAGTCTTACCTACTATGTCTTGAGCTGTAAGTACTGTCGCTGCCTTAAGGATACTTGCACCAAGAACACTTTTCGTAACCGTTGCTGAAGTAGTTGTTCCTTCCACCTTTGTTATAACAGTAGTAGTAGTAGTACCACCACCGGAAGTACCACCACCGCTGTTGTTGCCATTGCCATCATGCCCGACTGTATCACCAGGGGCAGCAAAAGCACTGCCCGCCACAGCAAGCAATGCAACTACTAAAAATAACGCAAAAAACTTTTTCATAAAAATAAAGCACTCCTTCCGGAATAAAAAATATTTGTTACGATTTAAAACTAAGTAATACACGCAGAACTACGTTGCACATTCTACACCGTGTTATTTTTTTGTGTACTTTTCATATTGAGCACTTATTTATTTTCACTTCAATGATGCCCGTAACATGCTCGGAAGTGTCTTATCGTCCTGAAGCTGTTTCACCAGCTCCGCACGCCTTGAGTCTTTCTCATCGTACAGATCAACCAGCCTGCATTTCACCAGCAGAGACCTCCTGCTGTCCGGATATGCACGCAGGCACAGCTCCAGCATCTCCTGCGCTTCCTGCCTCATCTCCTCCGGAAAACCGTCAAGGTACAGATCCGCAAGGTCCCAGTATGCCGCCTCCCCTTCTTCCGTCCCGGGTGCCCTGTCGATAATCTTCCGCAATAATGCTTCACGCTCGAACGGGTCTCCGGAACTCCCAAGCCTGTTCAGCTCAACGCGAAGGACTAAGGCTTCACGCTCCGGGTTGAAGACATCAGAAGCGTATGACGCGAACGGGAACGACAGCATTAACGCAAGCACAAAAATTTTCTTCATATTATATTTACCTCCGGCCTTCCTATAGAGACGTATTCAAATCCTCTGCGTTTCATCTCGTCAAGCGAATACAGGTTTCTTCCGTCAACAATAAGCGTTCTGTTCATGAGCCTCTTCATGCGCTCAAAGTCCGGCTGTCTGTATATGTCCCATTCCGTGAGAACTGCAAGAGCGTCCGCACCGTTCACAGCGTCGTATATGTCCTGAACGTACACGAGTCCCTGCCTGTCTCCCATAACTGTGCGTGTCTCCTCAATGGCTCTGGGATCGCTGGCCTGAATGTGCGCTCCTGCCTCCAGCAATGACCGTATTAGAACCTGAGCAGGAGCTTCGCGGGTGTCTGATGTTTTGGGCTTGAATGACAGCCCCCAGACGGCTATAACTTTTCCCTTGAGCGTGTCGAACCTGGCCGAGAGCTTGAGGAACATTGACTGCTTTGCGCGCTCGTTCACGTCATCTATTGCCGTGAGTATCTGCGGATCGTATCCTGCCGAACGTGCGAAGTCCCTCAATGCCCTGACATCTTTCGGGAAGCATGAGCCGCCGTAACCGCACCCTGCATTCAGGAACTTTCTGCCGATACGCTCATCGAGTCCGATTCCCCTGCGCACATTCTCGACATCTGCGCCGACATGCTCGCATATTCCGGCCATCTCGTTCATGAAGGATATTCGGGAAGCCAGCATTGCGTTCGCGGCATACTTCGACATTTCAGCCGATGCCGTGTCCATGAAGAGAAGTTTTGACGGCTCAAGAAATGAATACATGTGTTCGAATATCTTTCTGCCTTCAGGATCATTCACGCCTATTATTACGCGGTCAGGTTCAAGAAAGTCCGTCAGTGATGAGCCTTCGCGGAGAAATTCGGGGTTTGAGGCCATGAAGAGCCTGTGCTGTGTTTTGCGGGAATCAAGTTCGCCCTGAATGATGCCCTGCACCATTCTGTTTGTGCCGACCGGGACCGTAGACTTGACGATGACGAGAAGGTCTCCGGCCATGCCCTGCCCTATGTCATGCGAGGCACTCTGAATGTAGCTCATGTTCGCGCTTCCGTCCGGGTTCTGGGGAGTCCCGACGCAGATGAAACACGCATCGGAATCTTTGAGGGCTTCGGCGGTTGAGTCGGTGAATGACAGCCTGCCCTCACGCATATTGCGGGTCATCATCTCTTCGAGGCCGGGCTCATAGAAGGGAACTCTGCCGCTCTTGAGAGTCTTCACACGTTCCTGATTCACGTCTACGCACACAACGTTATTGCCGTAACGCGCGAGGCATGTGCCTGTAACGAGACCTACATAGCCAGTCCCAATAACAACTAACTTCAAATCAAACCAGCTCCTTAATGCTGAGATACTTTTTGTGCGGAAATTATACAATGCACGCATCCCAATCTTCGTGATTCGCAATTAAGCAGCGGACTCAAAAATTTTTGATTCTGTTTTAGGATTTATCTTTGCAGGTGTCGGTGAATACTGAATGATTTTAACTTTTTTGTAGTTGAAAATGTAGTTGAAAAACATAAAAACTCTTTTTCTTACAGTCCTTAAATATATTTTTGTATTATACTCTATAAATGTTATAAAATTAACTTAATTCATATGAAAGGACTTGACATAATCATTATGGCCGTGTACAATGCCACACCACACCACACCACACCACACCACACCACACCACCTTATTTGTGTCGCAAATCTTATCAAGAAATTCTGTGATAGTAAGTTATTATTGTCTCTTGCTTTTGCTGTATGTTTCCTGCTGCTATACGTCAGGATTTTTATTGGAGCTGATGTAGTAGATTCACCTTATCATGTAACTTCAGCAATGCAGGTTCTTCAAGGCAAGATGCCCTTGATGCAGATATGGGACGGGCATACAGGATTTTTTCTGATGTTGCCGTTCATAGCTTTATACAAAAAACTTGTCCCTAACCTTTACGGCTTGGAGCTTTACTTCAGATTTGTCAGCCTTACGATTGCTATTATTATTTCTCTCTTCAACATTCACCTGCTGCGTAAAAAATACAATAACAGTAATGTATATCTCTACTTCCTGCCTTTCATCTTCATAGCTCCTGTGCTGAGACTGCAATATAATACATTTACCGTCCTGTTGATACTGACTTCTGCCAACATAATATACACTTCAGACCAGAACAAGCCTGAAATAATGAGATATTTCTTTGCCGGAATAGTATCGGGGCTTATGTGTCTGAATTATCCTACATGCGCGGTAATTGCAATATTCTTGTCCCTGTACATAGCATTCAGCAACGGCTTCCGTAAGAGTATGATTTTTTCTGCAGGAGTGATTCTGGTGGCGGCTGTGTTCTTTGCATGGATATTTTCTCACGGCTCTGTCGGTGAATTCAAGGCGGCCATATCTTCTTCTATTAATGAACGCGGCATTGAAAGCAGGGGAACAATGTTTCACTTCTTCATATCATCGCTGGCAAGACCTGCAATAGATTTCCTTACGACTCAAGGACTCCTGCTTATAATGTATTTTGCAAATATGTATCTTTATATGACAGCAAACGGAAATGAAGAGCTCAGAAGACATAAATATATGCTTTTGTCCTATACAATAATTGTTCTTGTATCGGCTTGCTTATGCAGCAGAAGAGGAAATATGATGTATTATGTCTTTATATTGCTTGCGGCATTGATACCTATTGTGTCAGGCTTCAAGAGCAAGGACGGGACAAAGCATCGTTTATTTTATTATGTGCTTGCCTTATGGGTAATAATTTACTGGCAAACCAGCTTCAATGGAAATTTTTTTATTGGTTTCGGTACAGGTATCAGTTTGGCAGCTTTCACTATATGCCTTATCCTGTATGAATACTGCCGAAGAGAAAATAAACGCGGGCTTAACCTGAAATATTATGTTTTAGTCGTATTGTCATCATTGATTTTCTACGGAATGCTGGCCAGTTACGGAAATGTTTACGGGGAAGTCGGCGGAATATTCGGTCCTGGAGGATTTCATACTAAAAAGCTGTGGAAAAATGAATCAGTATCGAGCGGTATGTACAAGTATCTGCTGACCAGCCATGAGAAGAAAATCTTTTTGGAAGACATGCAGGACTTTATCAAAGAGAATATTTACCCCGAAGACAAGCTGTGCGTTGTTACTCTTGAGCCTGCAGTTTATGCGGTAACTGATGCAGAAATATTTTCTCCGAACACGTTTGATGTTATGTCATTCTGGGCAGGATTCAGGAGCAGCAAACATTTGTTGGACTACTTCGAATACTACAAGGAGTATCCAAGCGTATTATTCGGGGATGACAGAGCCAACAATGATTTTTACGGCAACCCGGAATATGAGATCAACAGCTTCATTGATGAGCATTACTACTTGGCGGCCTCAAAGAAGACCGGAGATATAACAATGTGGATATGGAGGCTCAAAAAATAATTGGGCTTGCAAAAAATTCATACACTGAGTAAAATATTTTTGCGTTGAAAGAAATCAACTGCCCGGGTGGCGGAATTGGTAGACGCGCTAGATTCAGGTTCTAGTGGGCGTAAGTTCGTGGAGGTTCGAGTCCTCTCTCGGGCACCATCAATAAAAGCAATAAGGAGAATTACAGAGATATAAACATGTTACTTGACGTGATTATATCTCATGCGTTATTGCACCAACGGCAAGCCAAACTGTCAGGGGAGGTATAAAATGCCTGAATTTATTCCAATCAGTAAAAACCGGAAGCGTTATACTTTCGGACGCGCTCATGATGTAATTGAAATGCCTGATATGATCGAAGTACAGCGTGATTCATACCGCTGGTTCTATCAGGACGACATGATTCCAGAGGAACGCAAGCCGCAGGGATTGCAGGAGCTTCTTGAGGAAGTTTTCCCGATAGAGAGCTACGACGGAAATTACGCGCTGGAATTTGTGAGCTATTCAATCGACAAACCCAAGATAACAGAGGAAGAAGCAAGGCAAAAGGATATGACGTGGGCACGGCCTATCAAGGCAACAATACGGCTCACCAACAAGAAGACTCAGGTCAGGAAAGAAGCAAAAGAGATATTTTTAGGGGATTTTCCCGTAATGACTGACAGGGGAACATTCATCATAAACGGAACTGAACGTGTCGTCATCAACCAGTTAGCGCGTTCGGCGGGAATATACTTCACGCATTCCGGCGATTCATGTTCCGCAAAACTGATCCCGGACAGGGGGGCGTGGCTTGATTTCGCTATGCCCGAATCGGAGAAGGAAGTAATATCAGCAAACATAGACAACAGGAAGAAACTGCCCATAACGCTTTTGCTGAAGGCATTAGGGGCACGGAACAACGATGAAATATTAGAGCTTCTCGAAATAGGAACAGTCTTCATGCACTACAGCAATGACCTCAAGGGGCATATGTCGGCAGAAGATGTCTATGATGAGGACGGAGAGCTTATCGCCGCAAAAGGCACTCTGATAGATGAGGATATTCTGGCGAGGCTTTATGACTCTGACTCCAGCAAGGAGGCCGGGATTCTGGTCTACGATATGGACACCGCATTAGCCCGGACGCTCGACAAGGACAGGACGAGAAGCCCGGATGAGGCAATACAGGACATATTCAGGAGACTGCGCCCGAACGAACTCGCGAGGATCGAGAATGCACGGGACTACTTCAAGGGATTATTGCAGGATCCCAGACGCTACACACTTGGCCGTGTCGGAAGGTACAAGCTCAACAGGCGGCTCAATATGAACGTATCAGAGGAAGAACGGTTACTGACGCTTGATGACGTTATCGCAATCGTGAAAGAGATGTTTGCGATGAAGGCAGAGGACAAGATCAGCGACGATATTGACCATCTCGGCAACAGGAGAGTGCGCTCAATCGGCGAGCTTCTGCAGAATCAGGTACGCATAGGATTGCTGCGCATGGAGAGAATCGTCCGTGAGAGAATGACTACAATACCCAACCTGGACGATGTTACCGGGCGCGAACTCATCAACGTGCGTCCTATTGCGGCATGTCTGCGGGAGTTCTTCGGGTCAGGGCAGTTATCGCAGTTCATGGATCAGACCAACCCCTTAGCGGAAGTTACGCACAGGCGCAGGCTTTCAGCTTTAGGGCCGGGAGGCTTGAGCCGCGAACGTGCAGGATTCGAGGCCAGAGACGTGCATTACACGCATTACGGCAGGGTATGCCCCATAGAGACACCTGAAGGGCCGAATATCGGTCTTGTGTCATCACTCACGACATATGCCAGCCTGAACTCACACGGATTCCTAGTTACCCCGCGTCGTAAAGTTGAGGACGGGAAACTGACTGAAGATATAGTTCTGCTTTCTGCGGATGATGAGGACAAAAATTATGTCGCAATGGCCAATACCCCGCTCACTGATGACGGATCAGCTATTGCCGGTGAGACATGCCCGACAAGGTTCGGTGATGAGATCGTTACCGTTCCTGTTGAGACAGTGAATTATATGGACGTTTCACCGCGCCAGATAGTTTCGCCCTCAACAGCGTTAATCCCCTTCCTTGAGCACGACGACGCTAACAGGGCCTTGATGGGCTCCAACATGCAGAGGCAGGCTGTTCCCCTCTTAGTGCCTGAAGCTCCCGTTGTAGGCACGGGGATAGAGCACAGGATAGCGAGGGATTCCGGGTCATGCGTTACTGCCAGAGAGCCGGGAAAGGTAGTGTATGTAGATTCCGACAAGGTAAAGATACAGAACAGCAAAGGCGTAGTAAAAACGTATGACTTAATCAAGTTCAGGCGTTCAAACCAGTCAACATTAATACATCAAAGGCCGTTAGTGAAGAAAGGCGAGGAAGTCGAAAAGGGAGACATAATCGCTGACGGACAGGCTATAGAGAACGGCGAGCTTGCACTTGGCCATAACGTTTTGGTGGCGTTCGTTCCTTGGGAAGGCTATAACTTTGAGGACGCTATATTATTGAGCGAAAACCTCGTGAAGGAAGATAAATTTTCATCTATACATATAGAAGAATATGAGATAGAAGCACGCGAGACAAAATTAGGCGCGGAAGAAATTACGCGTGATATTCCGAATGTCGGCGAGGATATGCTCCGGAATCTTGATGATGACGGCATAATCAGGATCGGCGCGGAAGTGTCTGCAGGTGATATTCTCGTAGGGAAAGTTACCCCCAAAGGCGAGAGCGACCAGACACCCGAAGAGAAGTTATTGCGCGCAATATTCGGCGAAAAGGCACGTGAAGTCCGGGACAACTCCCTGAAGCTGCCTAACGGGTCATGGGGAAAAGTCGTGGAAGTCAAGCAGATGGACAGGAAAACCAGCCCTGAAGCATTAAGTTCCGGCGTAATACGTTCGGTGAAGGTTTATGTTGCACAGCGCAGAAAAATCACTGTCGGGGACAAGATGGCAGGACGGCACGGCAATAAAGGAGTCGTGAGCAGGATTCTTCCTGTTGAGGATATGCCCTACCTTCCTGACGGCACACCGGTTGATGTCGTGCTTAATCCTTTAGGTGTTCCGAGCCGTATGAATCTCGGTCAGGTTCTCGAAACCATCATGGGCTTTGTTGCTCTGAACAACGGCTGGCATGTAGCTACACCGGTATTTGAGGGAGCAAACGAGAATGAAATTTTCTCTGAGATGAGGAAGATTGCCGCAGAGAAGTACAAAGACCTCACGGAAGACGGAATGATTACGATTCGCGACGGCAGGACGGGACGGCCTATGGACAAGAAAGTTACGATAGGCTGTATGTACATGCTGAAGCTGAATCACCTCGTTGATGACAAGATACATGCGCGCTCAACAGGACCTTACAGCCTCATAACCCAGCAGCCTTTGGGAGGCAAGGCGCAGTTCGGCGGGCAGCGTTTCGGTGAAATGGAAGTATGGGCACTTGAAGGCTATGGTGCAGCTAATGTCCTGCAGGAGATTCTGACGGTCAAATCCGACGACATCAGGGGACGCGACAAGACATATGAACGCATCGTAAAGGGACAGAGCCTCGTGAAGCCCGGAGTTCCTGAAAGTTTCAGGGTTCTAGTGAAAGAACTTCAGGGTTTGGGGCTTGACGTTGAAGTTGAGTTCGATGACGGCTCCCACGGTGATATACCCATTGAGGACGACGAAAAGCCCGCATTCATGGGAGGGAGGCCGCCGGAAATATTCTCTGCGCCCAGAAAACAGCGCAAGAGCAGGAAGACTCAGCCTGAACCGGAGCAGGAAGACTCACCGCAGGATTTTACGGACATTGCCGGAGAAGATACCATGCCGGAAATCATGCAGGACTTGCAGGAATCAGCGCGGAATATTCCTGACATATTCGGGAATGACGAGAATGAACCCAGCATGGAGGAACTGATGAATATGGACATCGACAGCCTCACTGAAGAAGACATGACGAGCGGAGAGGGGGAAATTTAGACTTGGCCAAGAGGAAAGAAATTACAGGAGTAAGAATCAAACTTGCCACGCCTGACAGGATTCACGCAATATCGAACGGTGAAGTCCTGAAGCCTGAAACCATAAACTACAGGACATTGCGGCCGGAGACTGACGGGCTGTTCTGCGAAAAGATTTTCGGGCCTACAAGAAGCTACGAATGCAAGTGCGGTAAATACAAGCGTTCCGGGCCTAAGTTCAAGGGCGTTGTGTGCGAACATTGCGGTGTTGAAGTTACGGATAACAGGGTGCGCCGTGAAAGAAT
Organism: uncultured Synergistales bacterium; assembly: GCA_905233455.1. Classification (GTDB taxonomy): domain Bacteria; phylum Synergistota; class Synergistia; order Synergistales; family Aminobacteriaceae; genus JAFUXM01. The sequence goes on from CAJOES010000071.1 coordinate 12,248, forward strand.
GGGACATATTGATTTGGCCGTTCCCGTCGTTCACATATGGTATTTGAGAGGAATTCCAAGCAGGTTAAGCCTTCTGTTAGGCACAAGTGCTAAAGATCTTGAGCGGGTTATATATTTCGCGCCTTCAAGAAAGACGGAAAAAGGCTTTAAGGTTACTGCTTCCAGCCGTCCCGACATAATCGACAAGGGAGCAATAATTTTCGAGAGCGAGCTCAAGATACACACGCATTACGACAAAGAAGGCTTCCAGTATGAAGACGCATTCCAGCTTGAAGGCATAGAGAATGTTCCGGTTGATGTCGGTGATGTGATTTCTGCCGCACAGGTGGCCAAGTACAAGACTGACTACGGAGACGAAAGCCTGAAGGTTGAACCTGCATTCGTATTGTCGGAAGCTGATGAAGAAGCAGGATTAGAGGCAGGAGCTGTTGTCCCCGCCTCAAAGGCAGATCCCAACGCAGAACGCGCAAAGATCGGCAACAATGATGCGTTCATCGTTACGGGTGCGGTGAAACTGCCTTACGCTAAGGGTGAAATTCTCTCGCGCAGTGAATTGACGTTTGTTGAGCAGAGATACCCGGGACGCTTCAAGGTCATGCGCCACGAAAAAGTTATAGATGATCCCAGCCATCTTGTGATTGAGCCGGGCGGGTCTCCATTTGCACAGGGAGATGTTGTGTTTGAGCATCAGGCCCTGATATGCAGGAAATATGATGAAAATTTCGAGGCTGGCATAGGTGCTGACGGCGTGCAGGCGTTAATCAACAAACTTGATTTAGACCTCCTCACCGACTCATTAAGGGAACAGATAGCGGACACCACAGGCCAGAAGAAACGCAAATTAATCAAACGCCTTCAGGTAGCAGAAGATTTCCGCAAGAGTGATTCACAGCCGCAGTCAATGATATTGAACGTTCTCCCGGTAATTCCTCCGGATTTAAGGCCGTTGGTACAGCTTGACGGAGGAAGGTTTGCAACCAGCGACCTGAATGACTTATACCGCCGTGTGATTAACCGCAATAACAGGCTGAAAAAGTTACAGGCACTGAATGCACCGGAGATAATCATACGCAACGAAAAGAGAATGCTTCAGGAATGCGTTGATGCCCTCATCGACAACGGCAGGGTAGGAAAGGCAGTGCTCGGTGCGGGCAACAGGCCGTTGAAGAGCTTGACCGACCTTTTGCGCGGCAAGAAGGGACGTTTCCGCCAGAACCTGCTCGGAAAGCGCGTGGATTATTCCGGGCGTTCCGTTATCGTTATAGGGCCTCAGCTCAAGATATACCAGTGCGGACTCCCCAAACAGATGGCATTGGAGCTGTTCAAACCGTTCGTGATTCGCAGGCTCGTTGAAGGCGGGTTAGCTCCCAACGTCAAGAACGCAAAACGCAAGATCGAGAAGGGCGGCGGAGAAATATGGGAGATTCTCGAAAACATCATAAAGGATCATCCCGTAATGCTGAACCGTGCACCTACTCTTCACCGTCTGGGCATTCAGGCATTTGAACCGGTATTGATGGAGGGAAAAGCTATCAGGCTTCATCCTATGGTCTGCACGGCATTCAACGCGGACTTTGACGGAGACCAGATGGCTGTGCATGTTCCGTTGAGCATTGAAGCACAGGCGGAAGCAAGACTGCTCATGCTCTCGGCGAATAACCTTCTTTCACCTGCAAGCGGGCGGCCTGTCGTAACTCCCACACAGGATATAGTTTTAGGCGTGTATTACCTTACGGACATGCGTGCGGGGCTTCTTGGGGACGGAAAGCACTTCATGAACACTGACGACGTGCTGTCCGCAATATCACACGGAACAGTTCACGTTAATGCGCGCATATGGCTCAAGGAGAACCCGGACGAGTTCGGACACCCTAAAGGCAGGAGAAAATACACGCTCGGCAATGATGCTGTAATTGCTGACAGTTTCGATGACGTGCAGGGAGAACCCCGCATTGTGTTCTTTGAGACAAGCCCGGGACGCGTAATGTTCAATACGAGGATAGCGAAAATCCTGCGCTACGTGAATGAACAGCTCGATAAAAAGAAAATAGGAAGACTCCTTGATGATGCTTATGACAAGGTAGACAGGCCGGGAGTAGTTCAGATGCTGGACGAGATAAAATCACTCGGCTATCACTGGGCGGCAAGGAGCGGAATCAGTTTCGGCGTTCAGGCTGTAAGGATTCCCGACGAGAAAGCAGAGATCACGAAGACAACGCAGGCTGAAGACGACATAGCAAAAGACAACTACGAAATGGGATTGCTGACCTATGATGAATATCTTGACCAGAAGAGCAAATTATGGGCACAGGCAACAAAGGACATTGCCGACAAGATAAAGGAGCATATGAGCCAGGATAACCCCGTGCGCATGATGGTTGATTCCGGCGCAAGAGGATCACTCGGCCAGATGGGGCAGATGGCGGGCATTCGCGGACTCATGGCGGACCCCACCGGAAAGACTATCGACTATCCCATAACAGCGAACTTCCGCGAGGGAATGAATATGCTTGAGTACTTCATATCGACTCACGGAGCAAGGAAGGGGCTTGCTGATACTGCACTGAGAACCGCAAAATCAGGATACCTAACCAGAAGGCTTGTTGACGTATCGCAGGATCTCATCATAACGGAACATGACTGCGGAACGGATAAGGGCGTTTGCATTCACCCGCTGCTGAGCGAGGGAAAAGTCATGATCGGCATTGCAGAACGCATTGCGGGCAGGACTTCGCTTCACGACATAGAGCACGACGGAGAAATTATCGTGAAGTCCGGAGACATAATAACTGAGGCATTAGCGAAAAAGATAGAAGCTGCAGGAATCGATGAAGTGTGGGTACGCAGTCCGTTAGCCTGTGCGCTCAAGAAGGGAGTCTGCCAGAAGTGCTACGGTCATGACCTGTCGTCGCGTAAGTTGGTGCCTATCGGTGAGGCAGTCGGTGTTGTTGCCGCACAGTCAATCGGCGAACCCGGCACACAGCTCACTATGAGAACGTTCCACACGGGCGGAGTTCGTTCGGCAGAGGACATCACGCAGGGTCTTCCGAGAATCGAACAGTTATTCGAGGTCAGGAGGCCGCGCAAAGTATGTATCCTTGCAGGGCTTGACGGGCACATAAAGGAGATCATCACTGAAGGCAAGCGCAAGGTTATAGTTGAGGACGATGAAGGAAACACCATGACTCACGCAATACCTTCCGGGCAGGAGATAAAGGAAGGCGTTGAAGTGGGTATGGAGGTCAACAGGCTCACTCCGCTTACTGAAGGGAGCGTAGACCCTCAGCAGCTGCTTGAAGTTGAAGGTATAAATGCCGTGCAGAGAATGCTTGTTGACGAAATACAGTACGTATATCACTCTCAGGGTGTCAGCATAAACAATAAGCATATAGAAGTAATCTTGCGCAAGGTTGCACCGCTCAATAAGGTCAGGGTTATTGAAGAGGGCGATACTTCATTTGTTGCCGGCGATATGGTATGGGAAGATGAAGTAGAGAAGGTAATACAGGATATACAGGACGACAACGAGCAGAGAATTTCACGTGCAGTGCAGGCATTTGCGGGAGATGTCCTGAAGTCCGCCGACAAGACAGAAGAAGGGTTTGAAGACGTTATCGGCCTTCCGCTTACGGAAGAGACACTGCGCAGGATACTCACTCCGGGAGTTGCAGTGAAGACTCTGACTGTTGAGCATGAAGGGCAGGAAGTTGATATTGTCATCGGCAAGACGGCTTTCCGCAAACGCATGGACGGCTTGAGGCTTGTGCGTGATGTAAAGACGGACAAGAAGGGCAAGATCAAGAAAGGCACGAAGCTGGGACGCGATGACCTGAAGCGCATAACTTCAGGAGGCCCGGTTATAGTCCGCGTAAGGGACAGGGAGATGCTTGACCGTATGGTGAACAGCCGCTGGATTGCAGAGGATATTATGGTAGGAAGCAGGCGCATATCCAAGCATGACGAGTTCCTAACGCCGAAAGTTGCCGCAGACATTGCACAGAGCGGTATCCGTGATATTACCGTATGGAGCGGTGTAGAGCACATCAATTCCGCTGAAGCCCTCAAGAAATACCTTATGGATAAAGACCTGCTTGACCGTGAGATATACGAGGACGGAGAATCTACAGGAAGATACGTTGACGAGGCCGCGCTTGAGGCACTAGCTAACGGAACGATAGAACAGCTTGAAGTTGAGGACGGGGACACGACGAGGATTATTGACCGTGCTGAAATGCTCAACAGAATGCTGAACCTGCGGCTCAAGAACAAAATCTTGGTGAAAGCAATTCTGCCGGAACTGCCTGAAGATGAACAGCCCGAACCTGAACCGGAAATTGAAGAGGCCGCTGCACCCGAACCGGAACAGGAACTTGCGGACAATAACGCAGAATCAGGAGACATTGACGGCATAGACTCAGGTGCTGAAACCGCAGAGACGGAAGAACCCGAAGAAGAACCGGAAAAGTTTTACGGCGGGCTTGAACTGAAGGGAAGAATCATTGACGAGCTTGCAGAGATGAACCCGACAGATATATATATTCGTGCGGACAAGGCAAGGATTGAGGACTGTCATCTGATACGCGATTATACGTTCGTGCAGAAGATGCGTGAACTTCCGGAGTGCAAACCGTTCATTCACGGAATCACCAAGGCGGCACTTGCTACAGACAGCTTCCTTAGTGCGGCATCATTCCAGCAGACTGCGCAGGTTCTTGCAGGTGCGGCAGTGAAGGGAGAGCTTGACCCTCTGCACGGCCTGAAGGAAAACGTGATCATCGGGCATCTGATTCCTGCGGGGACTGGTGCAGAAGCCTTCAGGGGAATCGCTTACAGGGGAGAAAGCAAACCCAGAAAGCCGAAGTTCATTGTTCCTCCGTTTGATGAAAACCCGGGAACTGAACAGCCGGTTTTAGCGAGCGAAGATTTGTTCACGGAATAAGACGACAAAAAATTAACCCCTCTGCCGTAAAAAGCAGGGGGGATTTTTTATGCTTTAATGTTTTGTATTAATATCTCAGTCCGTATGACGGGTAATATATTCTCTCGTCATTCAAACTCTCTTTCTGCGTCTCTAATGCCTCGCGCCCGGCAGTGCCCATATCCTGAGCTAAAAGACTCGTAAGAACATGAACAGCAAACATTGAACCTATAAGGCTGCTTCCGAACATCGGTGAATGATCGCTTACGTAAAAATGCAGGCTTGAATGCGCACACACAGGAGCTGCAGGGCTGTCGGTTATGGTAGCTATGCACGTTCCCCGTGAAGCTATCTTCTCTACGGCTTCAGTTACCTCAATAACATAGCTCGGGAGTTCGCACACAACAAGCATATCACGTTTGCCGATTCCCCGTGCCTGTTCCATCAATGACAGAGAGCCGCGCCTCATCAGTACGCTTTTGAGGCCAAGTTCAGCAAGGCGCGTATACAGCCATTCAGCCGGCATTGAGGATATGCCCCAGCCCATGCAGTAAATTGCATCAGCTTTCTTGACGGAACGGCAGAACTCGCTGATTTCATCGCGGTGCATAAGCAGATTCCTGTATGTCTCGTCGATATTGGCCTGCTCCAGCTTGCACAGCTTGCCCGGCATGTCCGAATCATCCTCGCGCACAGAACTTACCGTAGTAGGGATAACCTGTGTCAGCAGTCTGGCCTTCAGTGTGTTCTTGAGATCCGCATAGCCCGTAAAACCCAGCATTCTCGCGACACGCACCAACTGGGCGCGTGATACCGATAATTTTGCGGCTGTCTCGCTGATCGAGTGAAACGCAACTTCCGACGAGTTGCCCAGAATATATTCGGCTACACGTCTTGTCTTGGCCGGGAAATGATTCATTCTCCCGCGTATTCTTTCCTCTAAAACCTTAACGTCCATAACAGATCCCTTCATTCTATATTTGCGCAGCGTATGTAGTTCACCCCGCTGCCCTTTGATGAGCGCAGAGTGCCCAGAACCCTCACAGGATCACCGTCATTCTTTTCCGCAAGAATCTCGCGCAGTCCTGCATCATAGACACGGACGACGAGAAAATCACGCCTCATATGTCCGTCCTGCTCCTGATTCTCCTGGCGCACGGCAAAACGCGTATATTTCCCCGTTCCCGTCTCGCCCTCCGCCTGTGCCTTGATGATATGCACAGTACCGGATACTTCTACAGTGTTCTCCAGCGTCCCGGCCTCTTTCAGTGCTTCAACTTCAAGCACAGCAAGATACAGTTCACCGCTTCCCTTCGACGAGCGCAATACTCCCTTGACGCGTATGGGCGTATTTTCCTCAAGCGTGCCCAGTGTCTCCTGAACTTCTGCAGGGAATGCACGTGCTGAGAGAAAATCTTTGCGTATAGTGCCGTCCGTCCATAAGTTTTCGTGCCTCACTGAGAACGGAAAATATTTATGCTCTTTCTTCCGGCTCAGGTGGTGAAGAAGGCCGGAGATTGTTACTTCATTTAAGTAGTTCATCGGCTATCACTTTCCTTAACAATAGAATTAATTTTACTTGCAAATTCTACAACTTGATTTAATACACTGCCAACGTGTTAAGCACATAAAAATATGCCAAGATACTTTGCAGGAGCGTTATGATATATTTATAAAAATTCTA
>CAJOES010000072.1 GCA_905233455.1 uncultured Synergistales bacterium
GCTGAAAGAACAGAAACGGATAGTACAGAAACTTGATGAACTTCTGCCGCTCCTTGAAGATGTTTAGCGTATAATCTCTGCAAGCCAGATTTTTTGTGTAAGGAGGAATACACATCATGAAGAAACTTTTTGCGTTAATGCTTATCGTGTCGTTAATGGCTTCATGTTCCTACGCTGAACCGATGAAACATGAGCAGTGCTACACTTCCAGCGAACTAACAGAACTGAACAAGCAGGACGTAGCAGGCGGCAAGGGAACGCTTTACGGTGAATTTGCGTTTATCCGGGACAACGCACGGGAAGAGGACGCGATCAAGGAGATCGGGTTCATGACGCTCAAGCACGGAGACTTCATCGGGACGCACAAACATGCGGACAATGAAGACGCATACCTGATTATATCGGGCAGAGGCGTATTCACTGACGGTGAGGGCAATGCGTACGTAGTAGGCGAAGGTGATATGACCATTGCGAGACCGGGACAGGCTCACGGGCTGGCGAACCTTTTCGGCGAGGATTTAGTGTTTCTGGACATTATCGCGAAGAATGCCGGTGCAAACCTTGAAGCTGTAGTGAATAATCCTGCACCGCAGTATTTCCCTGCAGAAAAACTTTTCACGAAGGACACAGAACACGCAGGAGGCACGGGAAAGGGAACGCTTTACGGGCTGTTTGCATTCAGGCGGGAACAGGCAGCGCAGGATCAGGCCATAAAGGAAATAGGGTTAATGACACTGAAGCCGGGAGACTCTATCGGACTGCACAAGCACGAGAACAACGAGGACACATATATTATCCTTTCGGGACAGGGACTCTTTACGGATGGTGAGGGGAATGAATATATCGTCGGGCCTAATTCGGTAACTATAGCAACGCCGGGCGAGTCTCATGCTCTGGAGAATACCGGCAGTGAAGACCTCGTGTTCATTGACCTTATCGCACAGAACCACGCACTGAACAAGTAACGTGCATTAAGCAGGTTTCTCAATCACGGGAAGCCTGCTTAATCTCTGCAATAGCGTCCCGCAATTCTGCCGCCCGTTCAAAGTTAAGCTCCTCTACAGCCTCCCACATTAACCGCTCAAGTTCCGATACAGTAAGTTTCGTCCTTACTTTCTTTTTGCCGCCGTTATCTGAAGCTCCGTCCTTCTCTGATTCATATGCCGCAGCAAGTTCCGGAGGCAGGAGATCCGCAACATCTTTCGTTATGCTTCTGGGCGTAATATTGTGCTCCCTGTTGAATGCAATCTGCTTTTCCCGTCTGCGTTTCGTCTCGTTCACTGCCATAGATATGCTTTCGGTTATTGTGTCGGCATAAAGTATTATCCTGCTGTTTATGTTGCGTGCGGCGCGTCCCATGATCTGAATCAATGACCTGTAGGAGCGCAAATATCCTTCCCTGTCCGCGTCAAGGATAGCGACTAAAGAGACTTCCGGCAGATCCATTCCTTCACGCAAAAGGTTAATACCTACAAGAACATCAATAGTTCCTGCCCTCAAATCCCGTATGAGTTCTGCGCGTTCAAACGTATTCAGTTCGGAATGAATATACTTTACCCTGAATTTCAGCTCCTTCAGGTAGTCCGCAAGATCCTCTGATGATCTTTTCGTTAGTGTCAGGACTAAAGCGCGCTCGTTCTTCTGCACGCAGTCCCGAAGCCTGTCTATGAGGTCATCTATCTGCGTTCGTGCCGGGACAGTCTCAACTTCGGGATCAGGTATTCCCGTAGGGCGTATCACCTGCTCTGCAACACATGACGAGGCTTTCAGCTCATAGTCTCCGGGAGTTGCAGACACAAATACTGCCTGATGTATGCGTTCCTCGAATTCATGCCACTCAAGCGGGCGGTTATCGAGACATGACGGAAGCCTGAAGCCGTTATCTACCAGAACCTTCTTGCGTGCCCTGTCGCCGTTGAACATTCCCCTAACCTGCGGGAGTGTGATATGAGACTCATCAACCACCAGCAGAAAATCTTTCGGGAAAAAGTCAATGAGTGTTCCGGGCGGTTCTCCGTGCTTTCTGCCGTCAAGGTACACCGAATAATTCTCGATCCCGGAGCAGTAACCGGCCTCCTGCAGCATCTCAAGGTCATACAGCGTCCGCATCTTGATTCTCTGTGCCTCTATGTGTTTCCCCTGTGCCGCAAAATCCCTCTCTATGCGTCTCATCTCGTCCTCAATCATGGGAACGGAACGCGCAATAGCATCTTCCTGCGTAACGTAATGCTGTGCGGGAAATATTGAGGTCTCTTCAGTTCTCTCTATGATATGCCCGGTCAAAGGCTCTGTGATGTCTATGCGTTCAATCTCGTCATCGAAGAACGTTATGCGTATGACCCTGTCGTCCTCATATGCGGGGAAAATCTCTACGGTATCACCCCTGACCCTGAATTTGCCCGGCTCCGGCGTGTAGTCGCAGCGTTCATAGTACTGCGCAACGAGGCGCGATAAAAATTCCCGCTGGTCAACCCTGTCATTCACGCGGAAATGTATTATTGCCTGTTCGTAGCTTTCCTTGAGGCCAAGACCATATATGCACGACACGCTGGCTACGACGATAACGTCCCTGCGCTCAATTAATGCCTTTGTTGCAGAGAGGCGCAAGCGTTCTATCCTGTCATTCACGGAAGCATCTTTTTCGATATACGTATCACTTGAGGGGATATAGGCTTCAGGCTGGTAGTAGTCATAATAGCTCACGAAATAGCGCACTGCATTTTCCGGGAAGAACGCTTTGAACTCGCTGTAGAGCTGTGCGGCAAGAGTCTTGTTGTGTGCAAGCACTAATGTCGGGCGGTTCATGTTGGTGATGATGTTTGCGACGGTGAATGTCTTTCCGCTTCCAGTTACTCCCATAAGCGTCTGGAATCTGTTGCCGTCCTTCAGGCTCTGGGTGAGTGCGTCTATAGCTTCGGGCTGGTCTCCTGACGGCGGCCAGTTTGAATGAAGCACGAAATGTTTTGATGCGTCCATGAGCAATTTTCTCCTGTGTGAGTGTTTGCATTATTGTACAACAGCGGGTAAATATTTTTGTGATAGAATATTTTTTGCGGAGAGGCATCCTGATGCCATCGGGATGAGGCTCACCAAGGGGACACCCCTAGTAGCCTGATATTACAGGTGAAAGGAGGTGATACAGATGAAGGAACTCCTTGACCTCATAATAAAACTGCTGCAGCGCGTGGCGGCGATTGCAACAGTCTTAGAAATCTTCTTCAGGGTAATCCGTCATTTCTTCACCCACTAAACGGTTTAGTCCTTACTGTTAGGCGTACCTGAGTGGGATTCCCTTTCCCGCTTGGGTGGCCTTCTTTCAACGTCTGACCTCTCCCAGACGGCTTCAATTATACACCATTCGTACGCATAATCATTGGGCAAAAATTTTTTTGATGGAATATTCATCAAGGAAAGGCATTCCTGCTGTATTGGAATAAGACTCGCTGGGGAACTTCCCGGTAGCTGAAGAAAATTCAGGTGAAAGGAGGTGAGGGAAAATGCGTGATATTCTTGATGGCATAATAAAACTGTTGCAATACATTTCCGTATCAGCAATAGTCTGTGAGTTTATTTTAAGGCTCGTGTGCTATTTCCTGACCCACTAAGGGTTATAAGTTAATGTCCCCTCTTTATGCAAGTTACAACACTATTCAATGAGGCAATCACCGTACAAAAGCACAAAAATTTTTCTGTAAATACATTAATTGCAACGGAAAGACTTTATTCTGAAAAGCTTTGGGATTCTGTTTAAAGGATGGAGGCGGCACCCAGATTCGAACTGGGGGTAAAGGATTTGCAGTCCTCTGCCTTACCACTTGGCTATACCGCCTTAAATCATGAAGTATTTTAGTGATTATACCCTGTTTCGTCAAGCCGTGATTTTGATTTGTTCTTCCTGCGCCTTTTCACTTTCTTTGCTGTCTCTGTAATCTTCTCCTTGAGCGTAGACGCAAGCTCTGACACCGGCATTTCAAGCACCGACTTTCTGACAGACTCACCGCTCCCTATGAGTATAGCTATCGTTCGGAGTATCGGAATATTCTCGCACACAATCTTGATGATTGACACGATCGGAGTAGACAGCAGTGCACCGGGAATGCCCCATATCATGCTCCACAGCAGGAGGGACAGCAGTATGATTACCGGGCTGACTCCGAGACGATCCCCGACAACTTTGGGCGTAATGATGTTGCCGATAATTACCTGTATTGCCGTCAATGACAGCAGCACGAGAAACGGCTTGAACAGTCCGGGCGAGAACTGGATTATAGCCATCACAACCGGGGGAATCGTAGCGATGATTGAGCCGACTGTAGGTATGAAGTTCAGCAGGAATGTTAATACTCCCCAGCCTGCCGCGAGTTTTACGCCGAACAGCGTTAATGCCATCCACGCAAAAACACCAGTAGCGAGGCTGATCAGTGCCAGAGTCCCAAGATACTGGCTGACCTGTTCGGATATTGAGCTTAGTATAGTGCGTACCCTCTTTGCGTTGCGCCCGAATGCCTTTTCGACCTTATCGTCCATGTAAGGCGTTTCAATCATCATGAACATCAAAAACACGAGAGTCATCACGAACTTGCTTGAGAGAGCTATAACGAATGAAGAGATATTGCGCATGTTGTCGCGTATTATCCCCATCCAGTTGAAGTTTTTGACTGCCTCAGAAGGAACACCGAGCATTTCCATCAAACGGTTTATCCATTCGGCGAGCTTGTCGGAATACTGCGCGTATACGTGGCTGAATTCATAGACCTGTGCAGTGATGAAGTTGAATGCAAGGACACCTACGCCTGTAAGCACCGTGAAGACCAGTATAACATTAAGCCACGGAGTGAAATGCAGGGTCTTTCCGGCCTTTATGACGGGACGCAATACCTGAAGAATGAACCATGCTATAACCATAGGGATAAATACATTGCTTGCGATATGAAGTACAGAACAGAGGGCAATAGCAGAAAGAAAACTTAACAGGCCGAGCAGTAACTTCATGACATATTCCACTCCCGAAAAAATAAAGTTGTCTGAAAAATAGAGTTATTATAGCGCAGGGGAAAATTATTGTTTCATTAAACCTTCAGCCTTCTTGCGCAGTGCATTGGCGGGATAATAGCGGGGATTCACCTTTAATGCCCTGTCGCACCATGCAAGCGATGCACCTCCGTGATTCATTTTGAACTCAGCGTCTGCCGCATAATATGCCGCTAGGTAATCTTTGCCGTTTGCAGTGAACATTCTGGAATATTCCTGAACTTTTGCCGCATTGCTCGTCATATTCATGGTTTCCTTATGCTGTGCTATAAGCCTGTTGGTATCTTTGGGATTAAGGCCGTAAGATTTCACGACTTTTGCTGGATCTGTTGAGTTGTTCTCATAATTTGCCCTGTTTTTTGCTGAAAATGATGCTGATTTGACGTTATTCTTTGTATTCTGCTGTCCTTTAGGTCTTCTCTTTCCCCTCAATGCCTCTGCTACAGAAGGAGTAATCTTCTCCACTGCTTTTGCCACCGCCGTACTTTCAAGCCCGTCTATGCCGGTTTTGTTCTTTGTTACATTGAATATCTTGTAGCTCTCGTCCTCCTGTTCTGCCTCAGCCCAAGCAGTATCAGCAAATATTACGTCCCCTGTTTCAACCGTAACGATTCTGACATCAATTACTGCCCTGACCCTCTTTTTATCCTTGCTGTATACTCCTGCAAACCCTTTAGTGGTTTTAGTGTTCGACAGGTTAGTTAAAGCACCCAGAAGCATATGCGTACACCCTGCCAGCTTTCCTACCTGCACGGCAGTCCCTGAATCTATAATCCCCGACACGCCCGACTGAATCTCATGACCGATAATATCAAGCCGTTCACGTTCAACGAGCCTCAATCCTCCGGCCTTGATTAATGTCCTGAGAAAATAGTCGCTTATTGCCGCCGCCGTTTCATCCGGCACATCAGGTACTTTGCTAGTGAAACTCATAACGCCTAACCGCACTTCCCCTGCATGAGCACAAGCACAAGAAACAGCCAGCATAAGCACGATGAATGAGAACAGCAACAACCTTTTCACACTGCAAGACCTCCTGAAAAAATAAGGGAATAAAATTAAATTCATTATAGCAGAGAATAAAAGGCACAAAAAAACTCCCGCCCTGAAAAATCAGAGCAGGAGAATAAAAATCAATGCAATACTACTTCAGTTCGGAGAAGTATTTTATTGTGCGCACCATCTGGCTGGTGTAGGAGTTCTCGTTGTCATACCATGAAACAACCTGTACGAGTGTCTTGTCTGCACCTACGGGCTTTACCTTCGTCTGCGTTGCGTCAAAGATTGATCCTGCAGTGCTGTCGATGATGTCTGAAGATACGATCTCGTCAGTGTTGTACTCGAAGGACTCTGTCTCTTCCTTCTTCATCTGGGCGTTGATCTGCTCTTTCGTCCATGTGCCCTCGACTACTGCGTCAAGAATCGTTGTTGATCCTGTCGGTGTAGGAACTCTCTGTGCCGCACCGTCAAGTTTGCCGGAAAGCTCCGGAATAACCAGTCCGATAGCCTTTGCCGCGCCTGTTGAGTTCGGTACGATGTTGCACGCAGCTGCACGTGCCCTGCGGAGGTCGCCCTTGCGGTGAGGCCCGTCAAGGATCATCTGGTCGCCGGTGTATGCGTGTACTGTCGTCATGAAACCGGAGATGATCGGCGTAAGGTCATTGAGTGCTTTCGCCATAGGTGCAAGGCAGTTAGTGGTGCATGATGCCGCTGAAATGATCGTGTCGGTTGCCTTGAGTGTCTTATGGTTGACGTTGTATACGATTGTAGGAAGGTCATTGCCTGCAGGTGCTGAGATGACAACTTTGCGTGCTCCTGCATCAATATGTGCCTGTGCCTTTGCCTTTGACGCATAGAACCCTGAGCACTCAAGAACTACGTCTACCTTCAGTTCTCCCCAAGGAAGATTTACTGCTTCTTTTTCCTTGTAGATCTTTATGGTCTTGCCGTTTACTGTGATTGTGCCTGCCTCATCATCAAAATCTACCTTTGCGTTGTAGCGTCCGTGAGTCGTGTCATACTTCAGCAGGTGAGCGAGCATTTTAGGTGCGATAAGGTCATTGATGGCTACTACTTCATAGCCCTCTGCGTCAAACATCTGACGGAAAGCAAGACGGCCGATACGGCCAAAGCCGTTGATAGCAACTTTTACAGCCATGATGAAAATTCCTCCTATGAATAAAATTATGATTGAAATATTTGATGTGAGTGTATTATACAACAAAACACGCGCAAAAAAAGACCCGGACGCGCTGTCCGGATCTTAATGGGTTGGAGTTTAATATGTCAGAAAATTTCTGCTGTCTGTCTTTATGTATTACTGCAGCAGGCTCAACACTGACTGCGGGAGCTGGTTTGCCTGAGCAAGCATTGAAGTGCCGCTCTGGTTGAGTATCTGGAGCTTCACGAACTCCATCATTGTTGCCGCCATGTCCGCGTCCCTGATTCTGGACTCTGCCGCGCTGAGGTTCGTCATTGTCGTTGTGAGGTTGTCGCTGGTGTACTCCAGTGCATTCTGGTATGCGCCGATCTTCGCCCTCTGGGTTGATACCTTGTTGATTGCCGCGTCGATTGTTCCGATTGCTCTTGAGGCAGCTTCACGGGTTGATACGTTTACGTTAGTGATGCCAAGTGAACCTACGGACATGTTTCCGATGTCTATTGCTATGTCCTCGCCGTTATTTGCTCCGATCTGGAACACGGTTGAAGTGTCCACGATATGTATTACCGCATCATACGGTTTTGTTTCTGCCGTAAGAAGGAAGTTATCCTCGCCCTCGCTCCATGTAGCCTTTATGTTGGCCGTCGCGCTGAACTCTATATCTATATTGTCATGCAGGACTCCGATAAGTCTGTTATCCGCGACTTTCACGTTAGACACGTAAGGCGTTCCGGTGTGTGCGTCATAGATCGATGCCCTGAATGCTGATGTTGAACTTTCCTGCACCACGTTAAGAGCAAACGTGTTGATCAGATCCTCATCTCCGCTGAACGTAAGATCTCCTGCACTTCCGGCAAGAAGAGACCTGAATATGAACGTGCCGCCTACTGTCTCGAGACCCTGAGTCTTTCTATTCAGAGGCTCAACAAACGTGCAGAACTTATCCGCATAGTTACCCTCAATGTATTTTGCCTGCCCGAGCCCGTTGCCTATTGCGTCATTGAACTTAGCGCGAAGCTCATTAACAGTGTCAGTTGCGTAAATCGTAACGCTGGCTGACTTGCCGTCGCCCTGAGTGATAGTGATGGTCTGCGGACTCTCAAGCATGAATACGCCTGAACTGTTCCAGAACGTGTTGAGGTCGCGAAGTTTCGTGTCGCCGGTTGCTGTCTTGCCGATGTATGCTGCCGTGAATGATGCAAGTTCATCACCTGCTGATATATTGCCATCGTCTCCAGCAAGGAATTTATCATCAGTAGTAAGGATTACATCGCCTTCATATACCGTGCCGTTCTCGGTGTTAAGATAGAAGTTGCGGAAATTAATCTCTGCATTCTGGCACAGTTCAGAGTTGATGTTGTACGTGAGAGTTTTTGATACAACATACTCTTGAGTCTCAGCCTCTCCGTCATAGAATGCACTGTCCTCGTCTGCAACCTCGCCTTCCCACTTGTATGGCCAGCCTGAATCTACCTCGTTGCCTCTGTCCATCTTGCCGCTGATCTGGACTGCCAGGTCAGCAGTTGAGTCAGTTTCCGTTTCATCAGCTGCAGCATGGCCTGTACCGGCTACGTTCAGAACGAACTTAGCACCCACTGAGAAATTCAGACCACCGTCTTCAGGAATTGTATACGCAAGGCTTAACTGTGTAGCATAATCTTCGTCATCAGTAATTTCTATTCCAAGCAGATCAGATAAATCCGCTGGTTCAGCGTCATCGCCGCCCTTGATTATTATGTTGTCCCTTACTGCATTGCTGACAGTTCCGTCCGCAGAAAGTATGTTAGATCTTGCTTTCAGAGTAACGCTGCTGAAATCATCACTTACAGATACAACCTCAAACAGAATGCTGGCGTTGTTTTCTGCAGTCTCTCCAGTAAATGTAAAAGTGCTTTCGAGCTCAGCGGACAAAGCTGTTGTCATAACTCCTTCGTCATCGGGAACTTCAAAGCCATATGTGCCGACTATTGTAGTAGCCGACGCTACTTCATCTCCTACGGTTACCTTATAGTCCCCTGCAGGAAGATCATTCACTGCAACTTTAATTACGCCGTCTTCGTTATTGGCCTGAACGTCAGTAATGACGTTGGGATGCTTGATGGTCATGATTGAGCTTTTCTGCACCTGGCCTGATCCTGTCTGATTGGGGTCAACCGTAATCTGAATCCTGTAGTTGCCCTCAAATGATTTTTTCTGTCCGAACTGGTCAAGCTCCCTAAGCGAACCGGTAACATATGCCTTAACATCAAGGCTGCTCGATGATGTTATGCCGGCAGAACTTCCGTCAAGCAGACGTTTCTTGTTGAACTGCGTCGTGTTGGCGATCCTGTCGATCTGATCCTGTAACTGGTTGATCTCAAGCTGTATGTAGCTTCTGTCCTGTGCCGTAAGGGTATCATTGCTGGCCTGCACTGCAAGTTCGCGCATTCTCTGGAGCATTGAGTTCGTCTCGCCGAGTGCGCCTTCTGCAACCTGAAGCATTGACGTAGCGTCCTGCGTGTTGCGTATTGCTACTTCAAGGCCGGAAATCTGGGAGCGCATTTTCTCGCTGATTGCGAATCCTGCTGCGTCATCTGATGCAGAATTTATGCGCAGTCCTGTGGAAAGCTGCTTGATGGTCTTTTCCATCGCAGTGTTCGTGCCGTTCAGGGCATTATATGCCGTGAGTGCCGGTATGTTGTGATATATCCTCATTGTGTTTTAGCCTCCTGCAAACGGAATCGCTTCCGTCTCTCGAAAAAAATTTTGGTTCGTGCCGCATTCCTTTGCAGTTATAGGCTTCCGTGCCTTCACGTGTTATATATCGGTGCAAGAACAGCAGACTTTAATTTTGCGTATTTTATGCTTGATTTGACAATAAAATAAATTTTGGTATGATACACAACGTTTTGATTCAAGGGTGGTTAGTTCAGAGGTAGAACGCTTCCTTGACACGGAAGAGGTCAGAAGTTCGATTCTTCTATCACCCACCATAAAAAAGACAATAACAGCCTGCTGAAAGAAGCAGGTTTTTTGTTGCTGTGCTTCTGCGGGGAAGGATATTTGCATAAAAAATAAGACCCGTTTTGATTACGGATCTTTATGCTTGAACGGATACACCGTGTTATTTTCTGGTGGACTGTGAGGGACTCGAACCCACGGCCCGCTGATTAAGAGTCAGCTGCTCTACCAACTGAGCTAACAGTCCATATATTTTAATTGTGGGGTGAGTGAAGGGACTTGAACCCTCAACCGCCGGAACCACAATCCGAAGCTCTAACCAATTGCGCTACACTCACCATGATATTTCAATCAACTGGCGCGCCCTGCAGGATTCGAACCCGCGGCCTACGGCTTAGAAGGCCGTTGCTCTATCCAGCTGAGCTAAGAGCGCGTTTTTCACCTTTTTCTGGAGCGGGAAACGGGATTCGAACCCGCGACCTACGGCTTGGAAGGCCATCGCTCTAGCCAACTGAGCTATTCCCGCATATCTCACTCT
Organism: uncultured Synergistales bacterium; assembly: GCA_905233455.1. Taxonomy (GTDB): domain Bacteria; phylum Synergistota; class Synergistia; order Synergistales; family Aminobacteriaceae; genus JAFUXM01. The sequence goes on from CAJOES010000072.1 coordinate 10,671, forward strand.
GGTCGGGGCGAGAAGATTCGAACTTCCGACCCCCTG
>CAJOES010000073.1 GCA_905233455.1 uncultured Synergistales bacterium
ATACTAAATGAGAAAAATTTTAGCGGCATTGATATTTATCGCGGCATTATCCGGCACTTCATGGGCTAATGTGCTGTACACAACCGATAACGGCAAGCTGGGCATTATAGGCGTTCAGGGAGTATTGAGCATAGATGCTCCGGCTGTGCAGTATGACGGTATAGGCAGTAATGCTTTTGTCGCATCATTCTGGAACGGACATGAAACGCGTGTGATAACTGTGAACAGGACATCAGATGACACAGTATCAGGGGACACTGCATTTGTATTCAAGTCTTCAAAACTATCTGAGCCTATGAACCGCAAAGGTAATACTCTGAAGGGAATATACAACACACAGGCAGCAGCAAGCTCAAGAAACGGCAGAGGATTATTTATTGCCTCAAGGGAAAATGCTTCTATTGTTGAACTGAACACAGAAAACCTTCAACCTGTTCGTTCTTATACTTACCGTGCAAAAAGCGGAGATACTGAACCGCATATGCAGGGAATACTGATGAGTTACAGCAACATTTACGGGCTTGTTGAGGCAGGAGAGGCAAAAAGCGTTTTTATCAGGTTAGACGGACAGCTAAAGGAACATGTAAGAGGGACAGGAAAAACCAGCTTTGACCAGGAAGCTGCATCAATGTCGTGGCTGTCTGGCTCAAGAGTTGCAGTTGCGACATCTTCCGGAATAGGACTTATAGGATATGGCGGGTTAAATATGCAGGCAGAAACTGAAAATCCAGCAAAATCCGTGTGCCCTGACGACGGAAACGGCTTCTATTTCATTACGCAGGAAGAATCCGGAGAAACATATATAAGCAGACTGTATCATCACTACCCTGTCGATGATGAAACGGCGGAAACATCAGAGATATACACCAACGAATCAGGCAAAAACTGTCAGCTTCTTAGATTCCTTAACAAAAGCATGATTGCCGCAATAGCAGGAGATAAGATATTGTTATTAGACTCTGCAACCAGTGAAGTGCTTAAAGAGTTTGACAGCAATGCCCTTGGCGGTGTGCCAGTATCAATAGCATCAGACTCTGTAAGCGGTGATAGTGATGACAGTTCAAACGGCAGTTGTACTTTGTCGGGTGCAGGAATATTTATGCTTCTTGCTTTTGCCGGGATTGCGGTGAAGTGCAGAAAATAGTTATGCAAAAAAAATCCCCTTCAGCTTTTCGGCCGGAGGGGTGAACTTAATTTTTTACGCAGTATTTCAATCTCCCGAACACTAACGCCTATCCTGCGCAAATATCTTTCTGCCGCCTCAGCAAGATTTACCCCGTATATGCTCTTCACTTCCAGCATAGACGCAAGGAAGGGTTCAATCTCATTTTTCACGATAAAATCATAATTCCCTGTACCCTTCTCAATCCCGAAAATATTATAGAACGACAGCATATAATCATTCACTACCTCATTAGCCGTCGCACCCATGAAGCATTCAATCACCGCGCACACAAGCCCGGTCCTGTCCTTCCCCCAATAGCAGTGAATCAGGTACGGAGGATCATTAGCGGCCATGAATCTTACTGCCTGAGCTAATCCCTGCTGAAAGCGTTCAGACCTGAACTTAAGGTTCATATTCAGGCATATCACCTTCTGCGTACTGTAGTAGCTACCCTTGAAGTTATCATGCCTCTTCATGCCGTTATCCGTGTCTGCAAGGTTAATGAATGTCCTGACACCTGCAATTTTCGCGGCATTATCGGCGTAAGTGTTCCTGCTGCGTGCCTGAACTGGAGATACTGAACGATACAGCCTGCCCGGAGATATTCCCGTTGTGCGGACTTCACGGAAATTCGCGAACTCTTCATCGGTCAGATAACTGTATACCTGCCTGTTGTAGCTCATGCGCCGTGAAAGATTCCGGTAAAATTCCTTCTTTGATGTCCCTTCCGCAACTGACGGCATCACCAGCATAACCAGCAATGCAAACACATAAAACCTTTTTATTCTCATTACGTATAACCCCTCTGTGTTAAGATTTATCCGGAGGTGGAAAATCCATATGAACAAGATTATAACTGTAGGGCGTGAGTTCGGAAGCGGAGGACGCGAGCTCGGCAGGCGTTTAGCTGAGATTCTCGGCTGTGCGTATTATGACCGCGAAATTATCGCAGAGATCGCCAAACGCACATCATTATCCGAGACATACATACAGCACATCACAGAGCATAAACCCGTAATACCATTCCCGATACACACCGGGCGCACTTTCTGGGCGGTAATTCCCGATTACGGGCAGAACGTCCAGAAGGAACAGCACGACATCATTCGCGAGATGGCCGGAAAGTCTGACTGCGTTATCGTCGGAAGGGGAGCAGATTACATTTTGCGGGAACAAAAACCCTTCAGGCTTTTCGTGTATTCGGACATTGAGAGCAAGATCAAACGCTGCCAGCAGAATGAAAGCGCGGATTACGAGAAAGGCGAAACTCTCAGCGAGAAGGAACTGCGCAAGAGAATCGAGAGCATCAATAAGGCTCGTGCTGATTATTACGAGTTCTATACCGGGCAGAAGTGGGGAGCTAAAGAGAATTATGACCTGTGCATAAACACTTCAAACTGTTCGGTCAAGGCACTTGCTGAAGCTGTATCACGCATCATTTAGACAAACAATGCCTTCATAACGTCAATAACCTCACGAATTACGGCTATAGCTTATGGAGGCATTTATATTTTCAGTTACTCCGGTATTCTATCCTGAAGCCGAGTTCAGCAAATAATTTCATGTCTCCCTTGAGATCATAGCCTGAAGTCGTCAGCATGTTCCCGGAGATTGAAGCATTAGCACCCGACGCAAAACACTTCCTGCCCTTGTCCGCAAGAAGTCCCCTGCCCCCTGCAACACGTATTGACGCATTCGGAAGCATGAACCTGTACACAGCAATAATCCTCCGTAGCTCTTCACCGCCGATAACCTCACGCAGTGCCAATGGAGTCCCTGCTACAGGCGTAAGCATGTTTATCGGTACACTGTCTATTCCCAGTTCACGCAGGGATAACGCCATGTCTATTCTGTCTTCTGTACTCTCCCCTATTCCCATAATTCCGCCGCTGCAGACTTCAAGCCCTGCATTCTGAGCGGATCTTATTGCGTTTATTTTCTCGCTGTACCTGTGCGTTGTGCAGACATTAGGGAAAAACCTTTCTGACGTTTCAAGGTTATTGTGAACACGGACAACCCCGGCTTCTTTCAGCTTCCCGTACTGTGATTCATTCAGCAGGCCAAGAGAGGCACAGACAGCAATATTAGTTTCAGTTACAATCCTCCTGACAGCCTCGCATACAGCATCAATCTCTTCATCAGATAATGCCTTTCCGGAAGTAACTATGCCGTAATGTGCAGAGCCGTTAATGTCATCTTCCTTTGCGCGCTGTAACATCTCTTCAGCAGACAGCAGAGAATATTTATCTACTCCCGTCCTGTAATGTGATGACTGTGCACAGAACTTGCAGTCCTCTGAACACCTGCCGCTCTTGCCGTTGATGATTGTGCAAACGTCAAACTTATTCCCGCAGAATTTCCGGCGTATTTCATCGGCCTTTGCGCATAATTCTTCAAGAGGCTCATTGCACAGCTTCAAGGCTTCTTCACGGGTAATAGTTCCTCCCGACAAAACTTTATTCCCTAAAATATCAGAGTAATTCATGTATCAGTATCTGTCCTGTATCAAAAATTTTTTCGCGGGCTATTATGGAACAGCAATATACAGCTGTCAACGATTGCATATAATTTCAAGTTTACATTATTACAGGAACAATAAAATCATTCCGGCGTGTTACAATTCTAAGCAATTCAAAGCAAAAAAATTTATGGCAGTATAAATACAATCAAGAGGTGATATATATTGCGTAATTATCTTGACGTTCTCCAGAAAATAGAAGAAACAGGATCACGGGCATGGCTGGTCGGCGATACTGTAAGAATGCTTGAGATGGGAGTACAGCCGGAGATAATCACACTTGCGCTTGATGCAAAGGATATGTATCAGGTTGCACAGGCTCTGGGCACAGGAACGGTTGACGCAAGAGGCCCGTACCCTGCACTGAGGGGGGAAATTCTCGGTGTGCCGTTCAGGGCGTTCGCATTGAGAGGCGAGACCATAGAGGACGATCTGGCCTGCCGGGATCTTAGCATTGAGGCAATAGCAATACGTTCTGACGGCGGAATCGTTGACCCGTTCGGCGGAAGGTTCGACATACGCAACAGGGTTATACGTCTCACGGGCGACAACGTTGAACTGATTGACGCTGACCCGTTGAGGATACTGCGCATGCTGCGTTTTGCCGCAGAGCTTGAGATGGATATTTTCTGGAAGAGTGAGAGCGATGTCAGGGCATTCCTTGAAGTCCAGGCAGACAGGATGAATGATATTCCGCCTGAACGCTGGGGAAGGGAAATACTGAAGGGGATCAGCAGAAGGCCGCACAGGTTCATAGAGTTATGCGAGGATTACAACATTCTTCCTTTCTTCCTGAATGAGCTTGAAGAACTGAAGGGAATACCGGACGGCAAAGAATCAGGAAAGACTCTTTATGACCATGTATTGAACGTTCTGAAGGTTATTGAGTCCCGCCTCGATACCAACAAGATTATGCAGAGTCAGGCTTTCGTGCTTGCAGGGCTGTTTAAGTCTGTCGGGACACGCACCCTTGACGGCAGCGACAGGGGCAGGGCAGCGGACAGGCTGATTACCGAGTATATGACGCGCTGGAATATCCCGTCAGAAACTATCAGTGAAGTACTCGCGATCATCAACGGCTACAAGACATTCTACAAGCCAGTTACTGAAGAATACTTCTGCCGTGATGTCCTCGAATATTCGCGTGAGGCAGTAGAAATAGCGTTAATGTTCGCAAGGTGCGTGGCATATGCTGAAGGGTTCATTGATGACTTCCGTGAAATCCTAGACGACAACGCATGGAACTTGAAGCAGGTGTTGCGCAGGTTCGATAACGTATCACTTCAGACTGAGGGCAATACGCGCTACATGACGGGGCGCGAGGTCATGAGCCTTCTCGGCATGAAGCCGGGCAGAAGAGTCGGCGAGCTGCTTGAAGGGCTTGATATGGCTGTAGGAACGGGCAAGGTCTCAAGCAGGGCAGCAGCAGAAGCATGGCTCAAGGCTCAAACGGCATAACTGATACGATAGCGGCAATATCTACGGCATTGGGCGAGGGAGGAATCGCGGTAATTCGCATCTCCGGGCCTGATGCCGTTTCTGTTGCACGCAAAGTCCTGAAACGTCAGGAGCTTGAAGACGCAGGAAGAATGTACCTCACGAGTCTTGCTGACGGTGAAGGCAGGGTGATTGACCGCGTTCTTGCTGTCAGGTTTGCACGGCCAAGAAGCTATACGGGTGAAGACATCGTAGAGATTCACACTCACGGCGGAATACTGGCGGCACGTACATGCCTGGGCTTGGTACTGGGGAACGGCGCAAGGATCGCGGAAGCAGGGGAGTTCACGCGCAGGGCATTCATCAACGGCAGGATAGACCTTGCACAGGCTGAAGGCGTGCTTGACGTTATACGGGCCGGAAGCATTGAGGCACTTCACGCGGCGGCAAGGACTCTTACGGGCGAACTTTCGCGGGCGGCGCAGAAGATTCATGACGACATACTGGCACTTCAGGCTAACCTTGAGATTCAGTTAGACTTTCCGGAAGGCGAGACTCTCAATGGCTTTGACCCCACTGCAGGAATTGAGGCAGTCAGATGTGAGCTTGAAGACCTGCTGTCGAGATGTTCGGCGGGAATGGTCTTGCGTGATGGCGTTCGTGTAGTGATTGCTGGCAGTCCCAACGCGGGAAAATCATCATTGCTGAATGCCTTGCTGCGTAAGAACCGTGCAATAGTTACCGACATTCCAGGCACAACAAGGGACATCATAGAGGAAAGCATAATCATTGACGGAATACCCGTCAGGCTTGCGGACACTGCAGGGCTTAGGGATTCGGATGACGCAATAGAGGCTGAAGGCGTGAGGCTTGCGCTTGAGGCCATGAATGACAGCGATATTTGCCTGTATGTAGTCGACAGTTCGCGGGAGATTACAGCAGAAGAACAGGGATATATTGACGCTCTTGACGGCAGAAATGCAGTGATCGTGTTCAGCAAGTCGGATCTCCCGGCAGTAACCCGTAACGTGATGAGCAGTGCACGTAAAGTTTTCGTGTCGTCGAAAGAGTATACCGGCATCGGTGAACTGAAGGCCGCAATATGCGGGATTGCTTCAGGCGGTGCAGTGCTGAACTCCGGCCTTAACGTCTCGGCAGGACAGCTTGAGGACATTCGCGCAGGACTTGAGGCGGTGAATGAGGCTCTTGCGTCTGTCTCAATGGGCGAGGACATTACTGCGGGACTGCTCAACACTGCAAGGCTGTCATTGCTGCGGGTGCTTGGCCTTGATGCCGGTGATGAGGTGCTTGACTCTATGTTCAGTCGTTTTTGTGTCGGGAAGTAGAACACATTGCGTTCACGATAATATCAACAGCTTCACCGCGTGTTAATCTTCCTTCATGTTCCGGCAGTGTCAGCTTCTCCCCGGTAATCTCTTCTGCCTTTTCTGTCATTGCCGCAAATTCTTTCCCGCTGACGGAATCATTTATCCCGAAACGTCCGCGGTTCCTGCCCTTCTTCTTGTCGGAATTTATGTTGCTTGCAGGGATGTCCGGGTACACTCTAGGTTCAATCAGCCTGTAAAGTGTAGCAATCTCAACACTGCCGAAATATTGAGACCTCTCCGGAACGTCCGAATACCTGCACAGCGACAATCTCACGCCGGAATCAGCAAGAGCCTTCTGCACATATACGGCCTTCACGTCTCTGGGCTGAATGTCCAGACTCACCGACAATGCCGCCAAAGCCCCGGCTGCCTGGCCTGTCATCATGGTTATTGGCTGAAGCCGCAAAGCTCCGGACGCAAGACGGGACATAGAAAGATTCTTTTCTGCCGCAATGAGGTTATCCGCGCTTCTGGGTATAAGTATCCTCATAGGAACTTGAAACGGCCCTTTAGGCGTATCACCCCATATTGATTTTTGATTCTCTCCTAAATCGCTTTCAATGTCGTCATCATCATCCCCGCCGTGAAGGTCAAGGTTATAGCCTCCTATTGCGATTGAGTCTGTGAACTCGTTATTGCGGCTGCCGCTCCTGTAGCTCATGGAGTTTTCACGGATAGACTTAGAGTTCAGCGTCCAGCTTCCGATAACCCTGCGTGATTCCCTCACATAAGGTATAGGCGGCATGTGTTTAGCTATCTCCTGCCATTCTTCCGGAAGATCTTTTGCGGCTTCAGGCAGATCGTTGTATTCATTCTCATCAACTGACCATGATTCGCCGAGTTCGTTTTGCATGTAGTATATGAAGTGCAGGGTCTTCATGAGTGCCTCGCGTTCAATCTCTGCACGCAAGTCCCTGCTCTCAAGATATGCGACAGGCAGACCGTACCGTCCGTGCCATAAGTACATTCCCGGATAATCATTGCCCCAGTTCACGCCGGTTTTCGTGATGCGTTTCCAGTCCGATTGCGCGCCCGTGTAACTGCCCCTGCTGTAGCTGTCAGGTACTGCCCTGTATGCGTTGTGCGTAGCGAAGTTTACCGGCATCTTCACGGGGTATCTGCCCTGAAAGTCATAGCCTCTCCGTGCAACATAGCCTTCATAGTTCTTTTTGGCCTTATCGTAGCCCGGAAGCGGTGCTGAAGGCTTCAAGTGTTCAGGGATTCCGCTGGGGTATCTGCGTATTACCGCCGTCCATGTTATGTCCTGAATCATAGTATCCTTCAGTTCTCCCGGCAATATTGAGTTTCCTGCTCTGTACTCTGCACCTGCAAGCGGCAGAATGTCTCCGTACTCCGTTGCATCAATCAGAATCTTATAGCTGATATTCTTTGTGCCTTCAGGCGTGGTTATCGCTGCTGTTCTGTCATTGAGACTGTCTATTGATGAGTGATAGAGAATATCAACGCTTTCTGCCATCGCCGACAGTATTTCATGCCCTGTGGAAGGCTCAAATGCTTTGCCGTAAGTCTTCCAGTAACACGTGGATATAGATTTTCTCTTTGAGGCGTAATAGTTCCTCACCCTGTCCATGAACTCCCGGTATATCCCGCTCTCGATCCCGCTCATGTCGTCCATAGTGGAGACACCTGCTGCCGTTGCCTGTCCTCCCAGCATTCCGGAAGGCTCAACGATAAGGACACTTGCGCCCATGCGTGAAGCCTGAATTGCTGCGGCTGTTCCTCCTGTTCCTCCTCCTGCAACGATGACATCATAAGACAGTGCATATGCCGATGGCCCTATAAGGGCAATACAGAACGCGAGCATAAAAACTTTCCTAATCATTAATGCAACCTCCTAACAGTGAATAATTTTATATGAGTGTGCTAAACTTGTGAGAAAAAATTTTTTGAGGGAGGTCAGCCTTTTCTTGAACAACACCAGCAAAAAATTAAACGGTTCGGAGATATTAATACAATGTCTCAAGGAACAAGGGGTAGATACAATCTTTGGTTATCCCGGCGGGGCAATCCTCAACGTATATGATGCCCTTTATGCGCACCAGGAGATACGCCACATACTTACGGCACATGAGCAGGGAGCATCACATGCCGCAGACGGTTACGCACGTTCAACGGGACGAGTCGGAGTATGCTTCGCGACTTCAGGCCCGGGTGCAACGAACCTCACCACCGGAGTAGCTACAGCATACATGGACAGTTCGCCGGTAGTGTTCATCACGTGCAACGTCAACAGCGACCTTATCGGCAGGGATTCATTTCAGGAAGTGGACATTGCGGGGGTAACACTGCCCGTAACAAAATGCAGTTATATCGTAAGCAACGTCGAGAAACTTGCTGATACTATACGTGAGGCATTCGTGATAGCGCGTTCCGGGAGACCCGGCCCGGTGCTTATCGACATACAGAAGAATGCGACAGCCGCAGAGTGTGAATATTCGCCGATGACTCCGGCAGAATTCCTTGAACACCCGGATTACAGGATTGCGAGGCTCTTTCAGACGCATCATCCTTCAGTGAGTTATCCCGCTATAGACCTTGCAGACATAGACAGGCTTGCAGAGATGATTGACCGCTCGGAAAAACCGTTGCTGATTTGCGGCGGCGGCGTAGTGCGTTCGGGAGCATCTGAGGAGTTCAGGACATTAGCGCACAGGATAGACTCACCTGTAGCTATAACGGTTATGGGAGGCGGGGCATTCGGCGGCTATGACCCATTGAAGACCGGCATGATAGGTATGCACGGCTCTCAAGCGTCGAATATGGCGTGTGATTCGTGTGATCTGCTTCTTGCTGTAGGGTGCAGGTTCTCGGACAGGGTTACTCTGAATCCTGCAGGTTTCGCGAAAAAGGCTAGGATTGCACACATAGATATTGACCCTTCAGAGATCAACAAGAACGTGAAAACTGACCTGCACATAATAGGGGACGCAAAGGAAGTCCTGAAATTATTATTGTCGCGCCTCAAGAGGGACAGGAAAAATGATGAATGGAAAAAGTATGTGTTCTCTTTCAGGCGCGAGACGGAATATGATCCTTCAGAAGGCAAACTTACTCCCAGCGAGATACTTTCAGCGGCGGCAGAGATATTACCGCAGGATACGATGGTAACGACTGACGTTGGGCAGCATCAGATGTGGGCAATTCAGCATTTCCGGTTCGATTATCCCGGACAGCTCACCACTTCCGGAGGGTTCGGTACAATGGGCTTCGGACTTGGTGCGGCTATAGGGGTTCAGGCAGGCAATCCGGACAAGACGGTTCTGCACGTTACGGGCGACGGCTCTTTCCGTATGAACTGCAACGAACTCGCAACGGAGCAGTACTACAAGATGCCGATAATAACGCTTCTGTTCAACAACTCAACATTAGGCATGGTCAGGCAGTGGCAGCATCTCATCTACAAGGAGCACTATTCGCAGACGACATTAGACAGAGGCCCGGACTTCACGAAACTTGCGGAGGCATACGGGCTTCACGGAAGGCGTGTTACGGACGAGGCAACATTACGGAAGGTGCTAACTGAAGCGGTGAACTCACGTGCTGACGGTCTCGGCTGGGTCATTGACTGCAGGATAGACATTGACGAGATGGTTCGGCCTATGGTCGGCGGCGGAAGCTATATATCTGACTTCATGCTCGCATAGGGGAGGTTGAAGGACATGCAGGCAAAAGAATCAACGAAAGACCTTAAACGCTACACGATAGTTACGGCTATGGACAACGAGGCGGGAGTCTTGTCGCAGCTTGCTCACCTGTTCTCGCGGAAGGGCTATAACATTGAGACCATTGCGGCAGGATGGACGGCTGATCATAACGTTACGCGGTTCACGATAGAGATATATTCTGACGAGGACAAGGTGAAGCTCCTGTGCAGTCAGCTGCGGAAGCTCGTGCCTATCCATTACGTGAAGATTCTCGACAGGTCTAAGGCTGTGCGGCGTGAACTTATGCTGGTACGTGTTCATGCGGCGGACAGGGCGGCAAGGAATGAGATTATCCAGATAGGAAATATCTTCAGGGGAAGCGTAATAGACATAAATTCGGACAGCATTATGCTTTCTGTTACTGGAGATGACCAGAAAACTGCTGCGTTTGAGGCGTTATTGAAGGAGTTCGGAATAATTGAGCTGGCACGAACAGGAATAGTTGCGATTGAACGCGG
>CAJOES010000074.1 GCA_905233455.1 uncultured Synergistales bacterium
GCCCGAAACGCTCATTGTTGATGCCATGATAATTTAACCTCCTGTCTGTAATGCTGTCCTGAATGATTTATCGGTGCACAAATATTTTGATATTAGAACGGGAAGTGTTAGTGCAGTAATATAAATCTTCGGCATGACAGCTTTGTTCTATAAGTCGTATGGTGAATGTATCTGCAAATAACCGGCATATAAAGAAAGATAGAACATAAACCATTCCATATTTTATGGATAAAATACACTCTCACACTATAAGAGTTACAGTGAAAATATATTCAATGCTTAATATTCAGCCATACATAAAATGATTCTGCAAACATAAAACCCATACCGGACTAAAACCTAGAACATAAACCAGCTCAATTCACGGATAAAATATATTCCTCCCGCAATAAGAGCCACACCGCAAAATATATTCACTGCCCGGAGGATTTTCCCGCTCCTGTTCAGCCACCCGGAAAATGCCTGTGCGAACGTCCCCGCCATCACCAGCACAAAGCTGTAGCCCAAAGCATAAGCCAGTATCAGCCCTGCCGAGTGCATGAGTCCTTCCGATGCCTGAGACACAGCCAGAGACAGAACCGGGCTGATGTACGCAATACTGCACGGCCCTACTGCAAGCCCTGAGACTATTCCGAGAATTACCGCGCCCTTCAGATCTTGCGACTCCGTACCGTTGCCGCCGGATCCCAGCGCAAAGAACTTCACGTGAATTATTCCGGTTAAGTGCAACCCCATGATGATGAATACTGCCGCCGCAAAAAGCGTTAGTATCTGTTCATATCCTCCAAGCATGAGACCTATGCCTGACATGATGACTGCTACAAGTGAAAGGTTGAAGATTATTCCAAGACAGAAAGCGCAGGATATGAGGAATGCCCGGAAACGCGAAGGTGTGTCGGTGTTGGCGACATAACTGACTACAAGTGGAACAGCAGAGATCCCGCACGGGCTGAGGAGTACGCTTGCCATTCCCCACAGGAACGCTCCGGAATACTGTAACGCGCCGGATGAAAACATTACGTCAAATATCTTGTCCAGCATATTCAAATCACTTCTTTTCCGTCATACTTAAAGCACAATGATATAGAATCAGCCCGTATAAAGAAAGCGTTATTATCGGGCTGTCGAAATATAAAAATGCTGTATACTTAGCGGGCACAAAAAACAATAACACAAGAGAAGGTGATTACTCTGGCAAAAGCAGTGAAGAAACCATCGCAGACACGTGAAGAGATATTACAGGAAGCCATCGGAGACATTCGCAGCAAATTCGGGGACGGCGCGATAATGCGTCTGGGAGATACGGCCAAGCGCAATGTTGATGTGATACCCAGCGGAGTCCTGCCTCTTGATGTCGCATTGGGGATAGGAGGCTACCCCAAAGGCAGAATCGTGGAGATATTCGGCCCTGAAGGTTCAGGAAAGACGACTATAGCACTGTGCGCAATAGCTGAGGCACAGAAGGCAGGAGGCACTGCGGCATTCATTGACGCGGAACACGCATTAGACCCGAGGCTTGCGGCAACATTGGGAGTGGACATCGAGAATCTGCTGCTCTCACAGCCAGACAGCGGAGAACAGGCACTATACATACTTGATGAACTCGTGAGAACTGGAGCAGTTGATATTGTCGTGGTGGATTCAGTTGCAGCACTTACACCGCAGGCAGAGATTGACGGCAGGATCGGCGAGAGTCAGATGGGGCTTCAGGCGCGGTTAATGTCATATTCCCTCCGGAGGCTTGCATCAGTCATCGCAAAAACTAACTGCATAGTATTCTTCATCAACCAGCTTCGTGCAATGATCTCTACCGGCTATGCTCCCGGGCCAAGCGAGACTACTACGGGAGGGCGCGCGCTGAAGTTCTATGCGTCCATAAGGCTTGAAGTCCGGCGCGGCAAGAAGCTCGAAAAAGGAGACGTTACCATAGGCCATGAACTTTATCTGAAGGTGGTAAAGAATAAATTAGCTCCTCCTTTCAGAATGGCTCATGCAAGTTTGATCTACGGCAAGGGGATTCCTATGGGCGTTGCTGTCGTCGATATGGCTATAGATTACGGCGTGATCGTGAAGAAAGGATCATGGCTTGCGTACAAGGGCGAGACGCTCGGTCAGGGAAAAGAATCTGTTGCGCAGTTCCTCAGCGACAACAAAGCACTTCAGGACGAGATCGTGAAGGGCATAATGTCGAAAGTCGGTGAAGGCTTAGGATTCATGACGGACACTTCAGAGATACTTCAGGCAGAGTCTGAAGCGGAATCTCCTGAAGGTGCAGGAATAGAAGATAATCCTGATGATGAAGACGGTATGCTCGATATTTCTGACGCTGATTCTGACGACGAGAAATAATTTTTATCCTCCGGTTCTTTCTTGGCCGGAGGAATTTTTCACTATGCTATAATCACGCAAAACACATCAAAGGAAGCTGATAATATTGCAAACATCTGCATTTAATCCCGGTCAGACAGTTAATTATCTTGTGGAATCTTGTGGGCTTGTTGTCCTGAATTATATTGGTTACGAGACTTCCGGCAGGCTGATTGATGCAGTGAAGGATTTTTCAGAACTTGAGCATATCGTAATTGTAGATAACAAATCACCTAATGACTCCTATGAAAGGCTGAGGAAATATGAGTGCGGTAAAATTTCTGTCATTCAGTCAGAAAGAAACGGAGGCTATTCATACGGAAATAATTTCGGAATCAAATACCTTATAGAAAACTATCATCCTGACATAATCGGCATAGCAAATCCTGACGTAATATTCGATAACGGCCTAGTGAAAAGAATAAAAGAAATATTTGCCTCACATAATGATTATGCAGTCCTATCCGGTATCCAGTTTGACACGCAAGGCAAAATAGGAGGCCATCCTTTTTGGGACAATGACAGAGAGCCGGTTTCGATGTGTATGCAGGCAGTAAGCGAATTACTCCCGTTCAGCAGCTCAAGGAGACGCAAAAGAATCAGGGCATACAGGAATTATATTGATGGTGTAGTAAACAGCAAAACAGAATTAAACAGTGTTTGGGCAGTGGAGGGAAGTTTGTTTTTCATAAGAACCGAAGATTTTGAAGCAGCGGGAATGTTTGACGAAAATGTTTTCATGTACTACGAAGAAAATATACTTGCCTGCAAACTGCATAAATTGGGCAAAAAAGTTGGTATCATCAATACTGCAACATATATTCATGCACACATACACGCAGACATGCCCAAAAATGCCGGTAACACAGAATCAAAAAAAACACTTAACGGACTTGAAAATCCATTCAGGAAAAAATTATTTTATGCTTCAAAAGCCTATTACTTCAGGCATTACGTATCTGACAGCAAAACAGTATACGTTTTTTATTTACTGCTTGAAAAATTATGCAGGCTGAAGGAAGCAATAAAACTCAGCGGCAAAAAATTACACAAGAAAATATTTCACTGTCTCAAACGCCAGCCTGTGAAGATAATATAATTTGCTCATCCCATATTTCTTATATATTCCGTAAATCTCATCGAGTCTTTTCTTCGCTTCCTTTATGCTTCTCTGGGTGCTCATTCCCCCAAAAGTGAAATTGCTGATCACCTTATCTATAGGAATAATCCTTTTACCGTCAAGATATACATGCGTAGCGAAGTCAAAATCATCATGGCTGTTCACTAAAGGATAAGGATACTCCAGCAGAATCCCACGTGCTGCGAATGCCGCAGGATGACACCAATGCGAAGTCGTCCACAGAATCCCTCTCTTTGCGTGCTTGATAAAACTCTTTCCGTTCTTCGTGATGACTCTCACGCTTCCCCATGCAAGATCATAGCGTGAGTTCTCATACAGTTCCGCCATAGTCTGCACGGCGTAAGGTTCGTACCAGTCATCAGCATTAATCTGGCCGACAATGACTCCTTCAGCGAGCCTTGCACCTTTGTTGAGCGCGTCATACATGCCTTTATCCGGTTCTGATATTACCCGCATATGCCTTCCCTGCACAGCGTTGAACTTCTCTATGTAGCTCTCTGCAATTTTTGCCGTGCCGTCCGTCGATGCACCGTCTATCACAATATAATCTATTATTCTGTGCGTCTGTTTCATCACGGACTCAATCGTTCTGGCTATGGTTGCCTCTGCATTGTATGAGACAGTTAAAATTGTTGCCGGGATATTTATTTTCATTCACCTCAAACGCGATTATAACACGCGTAAAATAATGCCTCCTAATAGCGGCGTGTATAAGTCTTTCCTATTTTTGCGCGTTCTAGTGAACTCCCTGCATATAGAGGGTGTAGCTTCCTTTTTTATAGTTGCAGGGCATCTCCAAAGGAATCTATTTCTGTTTTCTATTTTGAAAGTGCCGCATCGTATATACGGTGTAAATTTTTCTCTGTTGACATTTTCAAACCCCTCTGCTAATCTTATCACCGTTTTGAAAATTTATTGGCACTCATTCATAAAGAGTGCTAAGAAAATAAAATAAACAGGAGGTGAGTACAAATGACAGAGAGGCAGTTAAGCATCGTTCTCGCAGTGGTGTATGAATATATCAAGACCGGAGAGCCTGCAGGATCCCGCACAATCATGAAGAAATACATTCGCGGCCTTAGTCCTGCAACAATACGCAACGAGATGGCAGACCTTGAAGAGATGGGATATTTCTATCAGCCGCACTCATCAGCAGGAAGACTCCCTACAGCAAGAGCCTACAGAGTATATGTTGACTCTGTTACGGCACGTGCAAGGGATCATACCCACGCAAAAGACATACGCAGGGAGATACTCGGAAGCCGGAGCGGGATCGAGGAACTGCTGAATCAGGTAACTCACCTCATGGCCAGACTAACGGACTGTGTTGCAGTTGCTGCAGTCCCAACGCTTGAAGATGCGGAGATACAGCACATTGACCTGATGCTCATGGGAGGGACAAACGTTCTTGCGTTAATCGTCCTGAAGGGCGGGTTAGTGCACCACTCACAGTTCAACCTGCCGTATGACGTTGACGCTTCAACACTTGAGGATCTCACGCGCAGGATAAATACTGTGGCCTGCGGGCATTCATGGAGCGAGATTCGCCGGACGCTGTATAAGTACGTATCTGAAGGATTAGAGGAAGCAGAGACATCATGCAGGGAAGCAATAAATGAGCTGGATAAATTCCTGACTGAACAGAACTATAAGTTTTTCAGTTCAGGAGCAAAACAGATATTAGAGCTTCCGCACTTCCAGACACTATCACGGCTTCAGGCAGTCTTGAATCTCTTGGAGCAGGAGAAGCCTTTAGCGCACATGATAGAGAAATGCCGGGAGAGTGAGGCACTGAAAATCTCTCTGGGCGAAGAGAATGAAACAGAAGGTATGGAAGACAACGCAATGATACTCATTCCTGCCAGGCCAAGACAGCAGAAAGCAGTATTAGGGCTTATAGGGCCGCTGAGAATGGATTACGAAAAATCTATCAGCGTACTAGAGAGCGTTGCAGAAGTTCTTGACGAAGATTCAGAAGAGAGGTGATTTACCGCATGGATACAGAGAATGAAGAAATAAAGACGGAAGAAGAGGAGCAGAAACCGAATCTTGAGGAGGAAAACGAAAAGCTCAAAGATGATTTAGCGAGAGAACGTGCGGACTACTACAATTACCGGCAGCGCACGATAAAAGAACGTCAGGAGACCCGCAAGCGCGCACAAGAGGACGTAATCACTGCAATTCTGCCGGTGCTGGACAATCTCGACAGGGCACTTGATGCCGCCAATACTGAAGACGCAAAAAATATACTTACGGGTGTTGAGATGGTGCAGAGGCAGTTCGTGAATGTGCTCGGAAACTTGGGAGTAACTGTCATCAAGGCTGAAGGCGAAGTCTTTGACCCCGCACAGCATGACGCGGCAGGAACAGAACAGGTTGAAGATCCGGAGCTTGACGGCAAGGTTATAACCCAGAGGCTTAAAGGTTACAGAATGAATGACAGGGTATTGCGCCCTGCACAGGTAACAGTAGGAAAAATAAAATAATATGGAGGAATAAATATTATGGCTAAAGTAGTAGGAATAGATTTAGGAACAACTAACAGCTGCATCGCCGTGCAGGAGGGCGACCAGACGACAATTATACCGAACAATGAAGGAGCAAGGACTACACCGTCAGTTGTAGCATTCACGAAAGACGGTGAAAGGCTTGTAGGACAGCTCGCAAAGCGTCAGGCCATCGTGAACGCAGACAGGACGATAATGTCAATCAAGCGCGAGATGGGAACTGATTACCGCGTGAATATCGACGGCAAGAAGTACACCCCGCAGGAGATTTCAGCGATGATACTTCAGAAGCTCAAGAGGGACGCAGAAGACTATCTCGGCGAACCCGTAACCCAAGCAGTAATCACCGTACCTGCATACTTCACTGACGCACAGAGGCAGGCCACAAAGGACGCAGGCACCATTGCAGGGCTTGAAGTACTGCGCATCATCAATGAACCTACTGCGGCTTGCCTGGCTTACGGAGAGAACAAGAAAGATGAGCACAAAATATTAGTGTTCGATCTCGGCGGAGGCACGTTCGATGTTTCCATTCTTGACGTTGGCGAGGGAGTATTTGAGGTGCTTGCTACGGCGGGCGATAACAGGCTCGGCGGTGATGACTGGGATAACCGTATAGTTGAATGGATCGTTGCAGAGTTCAAGAAGTCAGAAGGAATTGACCTCAAGAATGACAGCATGGCCATGCAGAGATTACGCGAGGCGGCAGAGAAGGCCAAGTGCGAACTCTCCAACATGACAGAGACGACAATATCGCTTCCGTTCATCACGGCTAACCAGACCGGCCCGAAACACTTAGAGATGAAATTAACCCGTGCTAAGTTTGAGGAAATGACTGCAGATCTGCTTGACCGGACAATTAAGCCGACACAGAGAGCATTAGAGGATTCAAGGCTCAGTGCAGGAGAGATAGACAAAGTTCTGTTAGTGGGCGGCTCAACCCGTATGCCTATGGTACAGAAGAAGATTGTTGCGCTTCTCGGCAAAGAACCCACAAAGGGGATCAATCCTGATGAGTGCGTTGCGGCTGGTGCGGCAATTCAGGGAGCTATCCTCAAGGGAGATCACAAGGATATAGTTCTTGTTGACGTTACACCGCTGACTCTGGGAATTGAGACACTCGGCGGAGTCATGACGAAGATGATTGAACGCAACACCGCAATTCCCGCACAGGCATCACAGGTATTCACGACGGCGGCGGACAATCAGCCGCAGGTTGAGATCGCAGTATTTCAGGGTGAAAGACCTATGGCGCAGGATAACGTAAAGCTCGGACAGTTCACGCTTGACGGAATTGCACCCGCACCGAGAGGCATTCCGCAGATTGAGGTTAAATTCGACATTGACCGCAATGGAATCCTGAACGTTACAGCAAGGGATAAGGGAACGGGCAAGGAACAGAAGATTGTGATTCAGTCCTCTAACCTGTCGAAAGATGACATTGAACGCATGAAACGTGATGCGGAGGCTCATGCTGACGAGGACAACAAGAGGCGTGATGCGGCAGAGGCACGCAATGAGGCTGATGCGGCGGTGTTCCAGACAGAAAAACTCATGTCGGATCTCGGCGACAAGATGACCCCGGAGGAGAAGGGCAGGGTCAACACGAAACTTGACGCGCTAAAGAAGGCCATAGAGAGCAATGATGACGCGGCAATGAAATCGGCAAAAGATGACCTGAACAGGACAATGCAGGAGTTCGGCGCAAGGCTGTATCAGAATGCAGGAGGCCAGGCAGGAGCTAACCCGCAGGGCAGTGCAGGAGCTTCAAGCACCAATGACAGTGATACGGTAGATGCAGAGTTCAGCGACAAGAACTAGCATTAAAGTGTGGTAAAGTTATTCCCCCAGTTGCAGCAGGCTGGGGGATTTTTGCTGTAAGTATATGCAGAAGGGAGAACAGAAATTGCCTTACACAATAAAAGAAATGTCGGAAATGACAGGACTTCCTGCATCAACGCTGAGATATTATGACAAGCAGGGATTACTGCCCTCACTGAAACGGGACAATAACAACGTGAGAATGTTCAGCGAGGAGGATTACAGGTCATTGCGCCTGATTGAGTGCCTGAAAGAGTCTGGATTGTCGATAAAGGATATTAGGTGTTTCGTTGAGATGTCCGGCAGGGGGGACGAGGCATTGAATGAGCGGCTTGAAATATTTTTGCGCAGGCGTGAGATTCTGCGGGCGGAGATGCAGAAACTGAAGGACATTCTTGACGTTATAGAGTATAAATGCTGGTACTTTTCCCGTGCGTGTGAGGCAGGGACAGAAGAAGGCATGAAGGATATTCCGCTCTCCGACGTTCCCGAAGAACACAGAAAGGCCAGAGAGCATTTACGCGGTCATATTAGGCTATGATCCTGCTGCGTCCTTCATGTCTGGACTTTGTTTTCGGTTCTGCCCCATCAAGATACCCTAACAGCACAAAGCACCGTGCAATATACCCTTCCGGAATATCCCACTGGGCGAGAAACTTTTTGCCGTCAGGATTCTCGAAAGTCTCCTCACCCCGTGCAATGATACATGACGCAAGACCGAGTGAATGAGCCGTCAAGCACATATTTTCGGCACAGCAGAAGGCATCAGCAACACTGTACATGAAATCTTCCGGGCCGAACACGACGCATACCGACGGTGCACCATAGAAGCCGCTTTTGATGCTGGGATCGTCTATGATGCTGGGCTGTTCGTCAGATACATACGAGCCTAGAAGCGCAGACCTGTCGAAACGTGCAATATTCAGCTTTCCTATCTGTTCAGTGATTTTGGCGTTGTGAATGCCGACTATGATACTTCCCTGACGGCCTCCCGCGTTAGGTGCGTACAATCCCGCTTCTATTATTGTCTCTAAGTCTTCACGGCTAATCTGCTTATCCTGATATTTTCTTATTGAATGACGCGATTTTATGAGTTCAAGCAAATTCATATCTGTATCTCCTTCCAGCATTGCGGGTCTTCCGCATAAAAACTTTCAGCCGCCGCAGGACAACCCCTGCAGTATGGCAGCAACTCACACTTTGAGCACTTCACGAACGATTGATATTCCCTGTAGCTTTCCATCTCATTGAGCCACAAATCCGCTAACCTGTCAGCAAAAACATTCCCGACACAGCTTCCCTTCACCCTTCTGCAGGCGTAAACGTCCCCTGAAGGAAGAATCGTGATATGTGCATTTCCGCAGTTGCACCCGCCGTAAATCATTCCCTTCTGTGCGTCCTCCGGAATGCTGAACCTTCCCGCCTCGTATTCATACAGCGTCCACAGATGGTCTTTGCGGTCAAAATATGTACGGCAGTGCTGGGATTCATGATACCTGAAGCGTTCATCGCAGACACGCAGAAATTCCCGGTACTCATTCGGGGTTATGCCGCTGGTGTCGCCGTGAGTCGGGCAATATCTCGCGAATGAGTACACTTCAGCATCATGCTCAACAGCAACATCAATCACGCCGGGAATCTCGCTGATGTTCCTGCCTGACACCGTAGACATGATGACCGAACATATACCGGCATCGTTTATTGTCCTGATTGCGTTTATGGTTGCGTCGAATGATCCCGGCTTCCTGAAGTAATCGTGCGTTTCTCTGAGTCCGTCTATCGATAGCTGGTATTTCTCGCACCCAAGAGCTTTGAGCCTCCTGCATACGTCATCATTCAGGTGAAAGGGATTGCCTAGAACGGAGAAATATATACCGTGTGAGTGCAGAAGCTCCAGCAAGTGCCAGAAGTCCGGGTGAAGTATGGGATCTCCGCCGGTAATGTAGAAGTATGGTTCACGGCTGAATGTTACGCAAAAATCCAGACAGTTCGCTAATGTCCTCTGCATGTCCGTAAAGCTCATGGACTGCAGGAAGGGAATATTGCCGCCGGAAAATATGTAGCAGTGCTTGCATCTCTGGCCGCATGAGTCCGTGATGTGCCACTGAAACGAAAAATACCTCATAACAATAATAAAACCCCGTCGCATTTAACGGGGCATGTATCAATGACTAAATTATTTCTTGCCGCCGCACGCTGAAGGTTTGCCGCCTCCGCATGAAACTTCCTTTTTGCCGCCGCACGCAGAGGGCTTCTGGCCTCCGCATGAACTTGCCTTGCTTCCCCAGTCCGCTAAATCTTTCAGTGCCATAATGATATTACCTCCATGAAAAAATTTGCATTAAATGATAACGTCTTGGCCTCATTAAGCACAAGAACGCACAAAATAGTAACCTGTATATTCATGAGGGAATGAGGGTTATAATTCAGTCATTATGATTAAACGTGAAGACCTTCCGGAATGCCCGGCAGCAACAGCAATAAATATAATCGGCAGCAAATGGAAGCTGTTAATCCTCCGCAATCTTCTTCAGCGTCCTTACAGATTTAATGAACTCAAGAGAAGCCTTGAAGGAATAAGCCACAAAGTATTAACCTCGTCCCTGCGCTCAATGGAACAGGACGGAATAATTTTGCGCACAGCCCATGATACAAGCCCGCCCATAGTCGAATATTCTTTGAGCGACTTGGGGATGACGCTCAAGCCGCTGCTGGCTGTGATGGAGGAATGGGGGAAATACTACAAGAGCCTGTAATGCCCGTAAGTGAAGAGACGGCATTAACTG
>CAJOES010000075.1:0-10455 GCA_905233455.1 uncultured Synergistales bacterium
CGCACAACGCACAACGCACAACGCACAACGCCACAATTATGTCCGCAAGTTACTGTTATTGTTCTTACATACAATGCTTCATGGGAAAGAGTTAGAGCAACATTAAATTCTATTATACTTCAGAAAGGGATAAATTTTGAGCTGATTATTTCTGATGACTGTTCCGAAGATAATCACTTTGATAATATAGAGGAATTCTTACTCCGTAATTCTTTCACTAACTATAAGATTATATCTCACGAAAAAAATGCTGGTACAGTATTGAATATTCTTGAAGCCGCACAAAAGTCTTCAGGTGCATATATTAAGGCTATAGGTCAGGGAGATATGTTATTTGACGAATATACTTTACGGGATTCATATAACTATATGGAGAAAAACAGAGCGGAACTTATAGCCTCAAAGGCCGTTTTCTTCCGTGCATATTCATATCCAGTCGAAGTCATAGCCCATTACCGTTACCCCCAGAATATTGACGTATATGGCGATCCTGATCGCTTAAGAGAAACTTACCTTATTCTTGACGACAGAGTCTCGGGAGCTACAACAATGTGGGAACGCAATACATTGATTAAGTATATGACAGAGGCAGCACATGCAAACCGCGAAGGGGTAAAATATGTAGAAGATTTTATGATTAAGTGTATGGTCTTTGATAAATGCAGAATATTTTATTTCAATAGGAACACTGTATTTTATGAGGTAGGAACAGGACTGACAACATCGCCTCAAAATATTAATATTAAAAATAGAATAGAAAAAGATGAATATATTGTAGATGGATTGCTTTTCACACGGTGTATAACTTCAATCTCTGATGAATTTTCAAGAAATTTGTACAAATACCTAAATGCAAAGGTTCTGAAAATGTTTCCTGACGAGAAACGATCACAGCTAAGGCGGGATAAATTCAAAAAGAAACTTAAAAAGAAACTAGGCATATTTGCTGTCCCTATTATATTTTTGAAGCACTTGCTGTCCAAACTAAAAACTGAAGACATAATGACAGATATAAACGTTCAGACAGACTTTGCAAACCTCTGCTTGAACTATCTCCACTGATAGAAGCATGATTATTGAAATTATGTGTGTGCTACAGAGGTTTAGCATATTGTATGCTGATATAATTTTATATTAAATGACAGCTAAAAACATAGAAAGGATACAAATAAATCTTGACCACATTAGATAATATCAGTATAATGCGCCCAACGCCCAACGCCCAACGCCCAACGCCCAACGCCTTTATCTGTTATCGTTGTCACATACAGAGCAACATGGGAAAGAGTAAAAGCCACATTAAATTCTATCATACTGCAGAAGGAAATTGAATTTGAGCTTATTATTTCAGATGATGGTTCGCTTGAAAATCACTTCGATAAAATAAGGGACTTTTTACGCAGAAATAATTTTATGAATTATACTCTCATATCTCACGCTAAAAATGTAGGTACAGTACAGAACTTCCTTGATGCAGTGAAGAATGCAAAAAACAATTACGTTAAATGCATAGGACAGGGTGATATGCTGTTTGATGAGTTCGTATTAAGAGATACCTATAATGATTTCATAACTACTGGTGCTGAAGTTATGGGGGCTGATTACGTATCATTCAATAAATTTTCTGTACCATTAGAACTCATTGAAAGTTATCGTATGCCTCAAGATATGAGCTGTTACAGAAACGGCAGCCTTAAGGATAAAAGATACAATCTGCTAATTAAGCGGGATTACATACATGGCCCTACTTTAATCTATAAGCGTGAAACATTAAGGTATTATCTTGAAGTCTTAGCCGCCGCAAAAATAAAATATACTGAAGATATAATACCTTGGCTTATGGTCGCTGATGAAGTAAAAATATCTTATCTCAATAGAATCACTGTATATTATGAGGATGGAATAGGTTTTTCTCGTAGCAGGTCAGACGTAATGAGGCATGACCATGAAAACACCATACGCCTTATCATCAGCAGAATAAGGGATAAAGACCCTGAGTTTGCATGTTACCTTGCAGACGAACAAAATAAAAATATAGGTTCTAGAAAAAAATATTACAGGAAAAAGGCTCGCCGTAAGAAGATCAAAAAACGTCTGGGAATATTTGCGTGGTTGCTTATAATACCATTTCGTTTTATGAGATATGTACGCAATCTCATAAGGGACATAGGGAAAAAGCGTTTTTTCACTAGAACAGATGTCCCTACGGATTTTGCTAATCTTTGCATAACAAGAGAATAACAGGAGGTGAGTTGTATGCAGGTGGTCAAATATATGTTCCAGCCTCACGGAGACGAGCGCGGACAGCTCATAGCCCTTGAGGAGTTTAAGGACATACCATTCAGGATAAAGCGTGTATATTTCATGTATGACACACTTGAAGGCGTAGTAAGGGGGCTTCATGCACACAAGACTCTTGAACAGATATTAGTTTGTATTCACGGAAGCTGTAAGATAAAACTCGATAACGGCAGGGAAACAAAAATAATCCCGCTCGAAAAACCGTATGAAGGTCTGTATGTCCCAAGTTCAATGTGGCGCGAAATGTTCGATTTCTCGCCTGATGCAGTGCTGTTGGTATTTGCCTCAGAACTTTACGACGAGAACGACTATATCAGGGACTACGGAGAGTTCAAGAAATATATTGCAGATAAGGAGAAGGAAAAAAGTGAAGGTATATGACAGACTGGATCGTCAGTATGAGATGTTCGCGGAAGAATACAAACAGGCGGCAATGAGGGTGCTTGATTCCGGCTGGTACATTCTCGGCAGGGAGTGCGAATCATTTGAGCAGGAATTTGCATCATACATAGGCGGAGATTCATATTGTGTTGGTCTGAACAGCGGGCTTGATGCTCTGATCCTTGCAGTACGTGCGCTGGGCATAGGCGCAGGCGATGAGGTCATAGTCCCGGCAAATACATATATTGCTACGGTGCTGGGTATCACGGAGAACGGAGCAGTTCCGGTATTCGTTGAACCTGATGAGTACTACAACATTGATGCCGGAAAGATAGAAGCCGCGATAACCGGCCGGACAAAAGCAATAATTGTTGTGCATCTCTACGGTCAGGCGGCAAACATGAAACGCATCAAGGACATAGCAGACCGTTACGGCCTGAAGCTCATAGAGGACTGTGCGCAATCCCACACGGCAGAATTTGACGGAAAAGCTACAGGGACTTGGGGAGATGTGGGCTGTTTCAGCTTCTACCCGACTAAGAATCTAGGCGCGTTCGGTGATGGCGGGGCTGTGCTGGTGAGGGATAAGGACTTGGCCGCAAAATTTCGGGCACTGAGGAATTACGGAAGTTCCGTGAAGTATCACAACGATTACTGCGGGGTAAACTCCAGACTCGATGAAATGCAGGCGGCATTACTGCGCGTTAAGCTCTCGCACTTGGCCGAACTCATAGCGGAACGCAAAAAGCTCAAGGAGATATATCTTAGCGGGATAAAGCACAAGGATATAATTCTTCCTGCAGTGCGCGATGGTGCAGGGCATGTATGGCACTTGTTCGTTATACGGACAGAAAGGCGCAATGAACTTCATGATTACCTTGAAGCTAAAGGTATTCACACACAGATACATTATCCGATTCCACCGCACATGCAGAAGTGCTATGAATATCTGGGACATCATAAGGGAGAACTGCCTATAGCTGAGAAGTATGCTGATGAAGTATTAAGCCTTCCGTTCTATAATGGCATGACTGAAGAAGAAATTAATTGCGTGATTGAGGCAGTCAATGAATTCTAAAACTTTATGTGTTGCAGGAAAGAATGATATAGCCGTAAATATTCTAGGTTATATCAGGCATAAATACAAATATTATGAGCTTCTTGCTGTCATGAACGGGAACGAAAGCTACATAGATTCATGGCAGCATTCTGCGGGGCTGTACTGCAGGTGTAATAACATTCCCATAGTAACGCTTGATGACATATATCCGGTCAAAAATCTCGTGTTCATTTCCGTTGAATTCGACAGAATAATTATTCCGTCAAAGTTTGCATCTGAACACCTCTTCAATCTGCATTTCTCGCTACTGCCAAAGTATAAGGGCTGCAACACCTCAATCATGCCCATACTTCACGGTGAAAGCGAGTCAGGCGTTACCCTGCACAGGATCAGGCGCGGAATAGACACGGGCGAAATTATTGCACAGCGTAAATTCGCAATAGATTTTGACTGCACAGGATTGGACTTGTACAGAAAATATATTGATGCAGGAAGCAGCTTAGTTATTGAATATCTTGACAAGCTCATAAACAATGACTTCACGGAGGAAGCGCAGAATTGGGTAAACTCTGAATATTTTTCCAGAAATGAAATAAATTACTCTAACCTTCAGCTTGACACAGGCAGGACAGCATGGCAGATACATAATCAGATACGGGCATTTGCTTTCCGTCCCTACCAGCTGCTGAAATTCCGTAACTGCGGGCTTATAGGCAGTACCATAACAGAAAATGTTTCAACTGAACGGCCTGGAACAATCTTAGAGGAGACTGAAACACACTTTTTGCTCTCAACAATCGACTATGATATTTGTGTCTATAAGGACGTGCTGAATGATCTTCTTGCTGCTGTTAGGGAGGACGATAACGAAAGGGCTAAATATCTGTGTGAGTTCAGGAGGATAATCAAAGAGACAGATAATAATGGAGTGTCCCCTATGTCCCTTGCACAAAGCCGGAATAATTCAGAGATGATAAGGTTTTTCATGGGAAAGACTCTTGACACCGCCGAATTAAGCCGCTACAATCAGAGCACAGAGCACAGAGCACAGAGCACAGAGCCTAATCTATTCCCAATTAACAGAAGAATATACGTCTTCCCTGATAAGAAATATTTTCACGGGAGGACGTTTTCATTTACGGAGGAACTATGTATATCCGCAAGCTAGTTCCTTCTGATGCTCCCTTAATGCTTGAATGGATGCACACTCCGGACATATCCCGGCACTTCCGTGCAGATTTCGCCTCAATGACTATTGATGACGCAGAGAGATTCGTACGCTCAAGCCGTAAGATGACACCGGACGGCAGCATCAATGCAGCAGTATCTTCCGACACGGATGAATACATGGGAACTGTGAGCCTGAAGCATACGGACTTCATCGGAGGCAGTGCGGAGTTCGCTATAGTTACGCGGAGCTGTGCAATGGGGAAGGGCTTTGCGTGGTTCGCTATGAACTGGATTATCACAGGAGCTTTCCGGGATTTAGGGCTGAATCTGGTGTATTGGAATGTGCTGAAGGATAATCACAGGGCTGTACGGTTCTACGATAAACATAACTTCAGCGAGATGCTTGACGTTCCTGCGGAGTTCCTGAAACATTATGAAGGCATAGAAAATCTAAAATGGTATTACGTAAATTCACCGATGACAGATGAAAAAACGCCTCCCATAATTGACTCACGACTCACGACTCACGACTCACGACTCACGACTCACGACTCACGACTCACGACTCACGACTCACGCTCGTATTTTGTCTTTACGAGAATTCTTGTAGATTATATTCATACACTGATAACAAAAATTTTTATATCTCTGTTCATTTATATATGTGGACAGAGATTTTTTATCGATTCATTAAGGGAGGATATTTATTTATCATGAACGAGAAAGATTTTATAGAAAAAATGAAAGCCATTCTTGACAACGAAAATATTTCATTTGATTCACTGCTGTCAGAAATAGAAGAATGGGATTCACTCAGCGTAATAAGTTATTCAGCACTGGCCAATACAGCATTCAATAAAAAGCCTTCGCCAGAAGAAATAAAGGCCTGCAAGACTATCCGGGATCTGTATTCAATCCTGCAGTAACATGGGAACAGTAAAGTTTGATTTCTCCGGTGAACGCTATGTAGTTACGGGTGCTTCATCAGGAATGGGAAGGTTAGCAGCTGTCGAACTTGCACGGTCAGGGGCAGAGGTTCTTGCATTGGGACGCAACAACGAACGTCTCGACGCTCTCAGGAATGAACAGCCGGAGAAGATATTTACTGCTTCTCTTGACGTTTGCGACGGCCAAGCACTTGAGCAGGTTACAGCTGATTTCGTTTCACGGCACGGCAAACTGAAAGGCGGGATTCATGCGGCTGGTGTTTCTGGTGTTATGCCGTTCAGAGATTACGACAAAGAGACCGCAGAAAATATCATGAACGTAAATTTTTGGGCGGGCATGAATCTCCTGAAGCTGATCACCCGCTCAAAGTTCGGAATGCCGGGAACGTCTACGGTTCTGTTTTCGTCGGTTGCATCAGTATCTCCGGCTAAGGGAATGTTCGCATATGCCGCATCGAAGGCCGCACTTGATGGCGCAGTGCGTTCAATATCGCGTGAGATTGCCAGCAAGAATCACAGGGTCAACACAGTAATGCCGGGCTGGGTAGTAACCCCTATGACGGACAAACTCAGCACTACGGTGAAAGTTCAGGAAGTATTATCGACATATTCACTCGGTTCAGGGAAGCCCGAAGATGTTATTCCTATGGTTATGTTCCTCCTCAGTGATGCTGCAAGATGGATCACCGGAGTAAGTATTATTATCGATGGGGGAGGGGGGGCTAAACTTCCTTGATTATCTATCAGCTATGTAGATGAAGGAAGGGATTACCATGAAAGCATATATAAAATTTATTGCTTATTACTTGCCGGAGAATGTCAGGGAGAATGAAAATGCGAGGCTCAGAAAGAAGACAGGGATCGAACGCGTTCACATATGCCCGCAGGATATGACTGCGGGAGATATGGCACAGTACGCTGCGGAAAAATTATTTTCATTCGGTGTTGATCGTTCATCTATAGATTTCATTCTGCTCTGTACGCAATCACCGGATTATTTTCTGCCTACAACTGCATGTATTCTTCAGGAAAGATTGAAACTCAATAAGCACTGCGGAGCACTCGATTTCAATCTTGGCTGTTCGGGATTTATTTATGGTCTTGGCCTGGCTAAGGGACTTATTGAGTCAGGACAGGCAGTAAATGTTCTGCTGCTTACTTCAGAGACTTACAGCAAATACATTAACCCGCAGGATCACGCAACAAGACCGCTGTTCGGCGACGGGGCTTCGGCTGTGCTTGTATCAGGAGTTGAAACAGATCACGATGGGATATACGGACTGACTTACGGGACTGATGGCAGCGGTGCAGGAGAGCTTATCGTTCCGGCGGGAGGCATGAGACAGCGCAGCCCGGAGCGTGAAGAGTTCGCTGACAGTTACGGGAATATCAGGACAAATTATGACCTCTATATGAACGGTCAAGGCATAATGAATTTTGCGCTTGATACTGTCCCGGCATTAATGGAGGAAATTATCGCGAAGTCATCACTATCAAAGCAGGACATAGATTACTACGTGTTTCATCAGGCCAATAAATTAATTCTCGGTGCACTGAGGGAGAAATGCGGGCTTCAGGATTTGCCTTACTGGGAGGACATGAAGGAATACGGCAATACAGTATCAAGTTCTATACCCATAGCACTTGCAGACATGATTGCTTCTCACAGGACAGAAAGATTAGAGCGCGTCATGATTGCTGGCTTTGGTGTTGGTCTGTCTTGGGGAGGCTGTATTGTAGATTTAAGCAGGAGGGATTCGCTTTAATGAAAGGTAATTTGCGGCTTGAAGGAAAATCCGTAATCCTTGATGAGATAAGGCCGGAATTTTTCCCGTACGTCATAAAGTGGCGGAACAATAAGAATCTCAACCGTTACATAAATCAGCCATACGAACTTACGCCGGAAAAAGAGCTTGAGTGGTATGAAAATATCTATCTGAAGGACAGCTCGCAGGGGTTCATGATAATGATATGCAAGCTGAACGGTACTCCCTTCGGGACATTAGGCTGGACGGATTACGATGCAGGGAAAAGGCAGTGCATAAACGGAAGATTAATCCTGAGTGATACTAGTTATGCGGCTCTTTTAATGGAGGGCTATTTTGTTCTTACGGATTATCTTTACCGGTTCGTTGATGTCATGTATGCTCATGTAGGGATACACAACAGGAAGGCTCTTCAATGGAATTACATGTTTGGCTTTGAGCTGAATTCCGGAGAATGGGAATATCCTTCAGAGAAATTGGTTAATGGTGTGGAACAATGCGAGATTTCCCGGACAAAGGAAAAATATTTAGAGGTACGGGAGAGATTACTCAAACAGTTCAATATAGAAAAACCAGTAGAACAACCGATTACAGAAAGCAAAACGCCTCCCATAATTTTGACAGCAGACAGCAGACAGCAGACAGCAGACAGCAGACAGCAGACAGCAGACAGCCTATCTTTGCGCTGATAAAAGGTTATACGAGGATTATACGAAAAAACGAACCCTGTTCATGTTTATGGGCAGGGATATTTTTATGCCTGAACCCCGGAAGGAGTGTGCCGCATGATAACTTACCCATTCGACAGCGATACTCTGCTTAACAGGCAAAAATCCATCAGGCGCAGACTCCTTGAACGCCAAGACATAACATACTTAAGCAAGAGAATAGCAATATTAGACGGCTCTACAACGTCGGACATAAAAAATTTGCTGGAAATATTTTTGCTTGATGAAGGTATAAGGCCGGAATTTTACGAATCAGACTACAACAAATTCTATGAGGATGCTGTTTTCGGAAATACTGAGCTTGAAACGTTCAGTCCTGAAATAATTATTGTCTTCACAACAATAGCAAACATAACAAATATCCCTTCAGCCAGTGATACCCCTGAAGATGCAGAGGCAAAAATCAATGACGAGTTCAAGAGGTATAAAACCATATGGGAGAACCTGAAGCAGAAATTTTCAGCCGTTATAATCCAGAATAATTTTGACTTTCCTGCGGTACAGCCTGAAGGCAGCTTTGATGCTGTATACGCTAACAGCCTTGAACATTTTGTGAACGTGCTCAACGAAAAATTTTCACTTTATGCCCGTGAACACAGCGGAATATATATACACGACATTCACAGGCTTTCGGCAAAAACAGGGCTGGACAGATGGCACAATATGTTTCAGTACTGCTCATACAAATTTGCAGTGAATTATGATGTTATGCCTTCAGTTGCGTGGAGCATCAAGAAAATTGTATGTGCTGTTCTTGGCCGCATCAAAAAATGTCTGGTCCTCGATCTGGACAATACCTTATGGGGAGGCATTATCGGCGAGGAGGGGCTTGCAGGAATATCCCTCGGAAGTGAGACTCCTGAAGGCGAGGCATTCACGTATTTTCAGCGTTACGTCAAGGGGCTTAAGGACAGGGGAATCATTCTTGCTGTGAACTCAAAGAATGATGAAGACACAGCAAAATCCGGCTTCACTCACCCCGACAGTGTGCTCAAGCTGGATGATTTCGCGGCATTCCGTGCGAACTGGAATCCCAAAGACCAGAACATAAGGCAGATTGCGCATGAACTCAATATAGGTCTGGACAGCATGGTATTCATCGATGACAGTCCGGCGGAAAGGGCTATTGTGCGTGAGAACGTTCCAGAGGTATGTGTTCCGGATTTCGATCCTGAAGACATCTTTTCCTGCATAAAGGCCATTGAGGAAAACGGATTCTTTGAGACAGTTGCAATATCTCCCGATGATATGAAACGCAACGACACATACCGGCAGAACAGGCAGAGGCAGGAACTGGAAATACATGCAGAAAGTTATGATGACTTTCTGAAGTCCCTTGACATGCAGGCAGAAATAGAGCCTTTCAGGGAAATATATTTTGACAGGATTACACAGCTCACCAACAAAACAAATCAATTCAACCTGACTACTAGACGTTATACGCTGGCAGAAATCCAGAACGCTGCAGAAAGCCCGGAAAATATTACGCTGTCATGCAGACTCCGGGACAGGTTCGGGGACAACGGGATAATTTCGCTGGCAATAGGAGAGATACACGGCGAAGAACTGCATATCATTCTGTGGCTCATGAGCTGCCGTGTGCTAAGGCGTGGAGTTGAAGACCTGATGCTTGACTGCATTGCACGTGAGGCCGCAAAGAAGGGCTGCACAAAACTTACCGGGTATTACTTCAGGACTAAAAAAAATTCTATGGCCGGAAATTTGTACAGGGATTTTGGCTTCTCCCAGATCAGCTCATCAGAAGAAGGCAGCATTTGGAAGCTGGATATAACTGACTACGTGAACAGAAACAAGTTTATTCGGGAGGTGTGATTTTTCCGTGAAAGTCCATCATGTAGGCTATCTTGTTGACGATATGAACGGAGCACTAAATGAATTCTCAAGGCTGGGCTATGAGATCGTGCAGAAGACAGTATATGACCCGCTGAGGAAGATAAATATTTGCTTTGTTGAGAACGGCGGCGTAATGGTTGAGCTGATTGAACCGTGCAAGGATTGCAGACTGTTCACCTCCCTGCAAAAGAGAATAGGCAATGCCCCTTACCATTTATGTTACGTAATTAATGACAGGGGGGGGGGGG